>JAKAID010000001.1 GCA_021814545.1 bacterium | reverse complement strand
AGACAGGTTGGTCTCTATCTGTTGCAGGCGTAGATATTTGAGGGAAGTCGTCTCTAGTACGAGAGGACCGAGATGAACGAACCTCTGGTGTACCGGCTTTGCTACCAAGTGAAGTGCCGGGTAGCTATGTTCGGACGGGATAAGCGCTGAAAGCATCTAAGCGCGAAGCCTCTCCCAAGATTAGATATCATGAGCTCCTGGAAGACTACCAGGTTGATAGGTTCTAGGTGTAAGCACGGCAACGTGTTAAGCCGAGGAATACTAATACGCTCACTTGTTCATTTCGTTTACTGATGGACGAATGACACTTGCGTAATTTATAGATTTCTGTAGAATACGAATTGACCAGTGATTTAACATAACGTGCTCCACCTCTTCCCATTCCGAACAGAGAAGTGAAAGCGTTGTGTCCCAATGATACTAGCTGTTTCGACGGCGGGGAAAGTAGGGTTTGCTGGTCTTTTTGTTTACAAAAAATCGCGAGGCGTGCACATGTCCCGCAAAGTGCGATGTGCTACTATAAAAGCCAATGGCACATTTTTTGAACGCGCGCATCGCACGAAAATATAAGGGGAAGGTCGCGCTCGTACGCATCGACCTGAACATTGACGCTGCCTCGCAAGAAGGGCTTTACCGGCTTCGCTCGGCGGTTCCCACGATAAAACTTTTGCGAAAGAACGGCGTGCGCGTAGTCCTCATAAGCCACAGAGGGCGCCCGAACGGCGTTGAGCGTGCGCTCACGCTTCAGCCTTTCGTGAAGATTTTGGAGAAAGAATTGGGGGAGAAGATACGATTTTTAAAGACGTTCGATTTTGAAAGCTTGCGCGAATCGATAGTGGAGAGCGATGATGCGCTTGTTATGCTCGAGAATATCCGCTTCCTCGCGGGCGAAGAGGCGGATGATGAGCGCCTCGCTCGCTCGCTTGCATCGCTCGGCGATATGTACGTGAATGAGGCGTTCGCGGTTTCGCACCGCGCACATGCGTCCGTGCACGCGCTTGCAAGGCTGCTTCCTGCGTTCGGGGGGTTGCAGCTCGAACACGAAATAAAAGCGCTCGGCGCTGTACTGAAGAAGCCCGCGCGGCCGCTCGTCTTTGTGTTCGGGGGTGCGAAAACGGCGGACAAGCTTCCGCTCATGGAACGGTTTTTTAAGAAGGCGGATATCTTTTTGACCGGCGGCGGTCCCGGCAATACGCTGCTCGCGGCACAGGGAATTCCTATGCACGATTCACTCTACGATAAGACGCTCGCGCCCGGCATGCGCCGCGTGGCGTTCTCGTCGCACGTGATGAGCCCTGCGGACGCGGTGTGTGACGGCGCAAAGGTGCTCGACATCGGCAAGGAAACCGCGGCGGAATATGCGGAAATAATCGCGAACGCAAAAACAATCGTATGGAACGGACCCTTAGGTCTTTATGAGAAAAAGCAGTTCGCGGGAGGGACGGCTGCGGTATGGAATGCGGTACTGAAGAACAAGAAGGCGGTTACAGTAGTGGGCGGAGGGGAGACTATCGCCGCGCTTTCAACGGTGAAAAAGGAGCCCGCTGATGTGCCGAAGAATGTGTTCCTCTCGACGGGCGGGGGCGCGATGCTCCAGTTCTTGTCAGGAGAGGAAATGCCGGGCATAATCGCATTGCGCTAACCACTATGAAAAAAATCGCGGTTATATACCACACACATTGTCCGGACGGTTTTACTGCGGCGTGGGCGGCGTGGAAGAAATTCCATGACAGGGCGGATTATTACCCGGTGGAGCCGCGGGCGCTTCCGAGCGTCGAGTTGAAGGACAAGGAGATATACATACTCGATAATAGCATTTCGCAAGAAGATCTCGCGGCGTTGGAGCGCCACGGCAACCGCGTCACCGTCATCGACCACCACATAAGCTCGGAGGATGATGTGAAGCGCGCAAAAAGTTTCGTATTCAACAACGCGCATTCCGGCGCCGTGCTTGCGTGGGAGTATTTCCACCCGAAGAAGCCTGTGCCGCAATTTTTAAAACATGTCGAAGATATCGACCTTTGGCGGTTTAAGGTACCCCACACGCGCGAGATAAGCATGGTGGCGAATCTTACAAAATATGAATTCAAAGCGTGGTCGGTACTCGTTTCTACCGTCGAGAATCCTGCGAGGCGCAAAAAGATGATAGAGGAAGGAAAGCTCTTGCTCCGGTACAATAACGAACTTGTGCGGCGCCAGGTGGAGAATGCGGGGCTTGTGGAATTCATGGGACACCGCGCCTGTGCGGTCAATACCCCCATTTTGCAATCCGAGACGGGGAATGCGCTCGCACGCACAAAAGCTCCCGTGGCGATCATGTGGTACGAGCGCGACGGCGTCCGGCGCTTTTCATTGCGCGGGAATGGGAAGATCGATGTGGCGGCACTCGCCGCAGAGTTCGGCGGCGGCGGGCACCATGACGCTGCAGGGTTCGTGATGAAACTCGATGAACCGCTGCCATGGAAGCAACTTTTGCGTTGATGCATGCATACTAAAGTTATTGTGTATACCGACGGCGGCGCGCGCGGCAATCCAGGCCCCGCGGCAATCGGTGTTGTCATTGGGGAGGATTTTGAACACGGCGAGTATATCGGCGACACGACGAACAATATCGCTGAATACAAGGCGCTTCTCTACGCGTTGAAACACGTAAAGAAAGCGACGGGCATTGAGGACATATCAAAAGCGAATCTTGAAATCCGTATGGACAGCGAGCTTATCGTGAAGCAGATGAAAGGGGAGTACAAGGTAAAAAACGAAGGATTGCGGGAGATATTTCTGGAAGTGCAAAAGCTTATTCCGCATTATCACTCAGTTTCATTTGCGCATATTCCAAGGGAAAAGAATAAACACGCGGACGCAATGGTAAACAAGGCGCTTGATGCGCGCGGATAGGTAGCGCGTACGTTTTTCGCTATTGACGGAGCGCAATTCTTGGTTTATAAAATACTCAGCTCTCTCATGGCGCTCTTGGATTGGCCAAGAATAACATGTGAGATTTAACAAGGGAGACGCGTC
This sequence comes from bacterium, assembly GCA_021814545.1. Taxonomy (GTDB): domain Bacteria; phylum Patescibacteriota; class Minisyncoccia; order UBA6257; family GWB1-50-10; genus CAIKKG01. Next base: position 175,092 of record JAKAID010000001.1, on the reverse strand, counting down.
ATGGGATTGTTCGACTTCATCGGTTCCCTGCTTGGTGGTGGCTCGGACTCATCTGGATCGGAATCCTCCTCGGTGGAAACTCCGAAGGAGGAGTCTGGTACATGGGAGCGGGTAAGATCGTCAGTCGACGATACGGGTACCTATAGGCAGTCACACCTCAAGGGTGAGAAGGCGGATGGTGGAATTCACGAAAATACGTGGTCGACGTCCACTTCTGACGGCCGCCACAAGGAGGGGTGGCACGGCAAGGAATTCGAGACTAAGAGCAACAGAAGAAAGTAATTCTGCGAACAAAATGACCGACACAATCGTGTCGGTCATTTCATTTTCTGCTCCGCCAATTGGATACACTCCTCTGCCCGTTTTAAGAAAGCATTATTTTTTGTTTGGGAAAGATCAAATTCCCAAAAGAATTGATGTATGTTCTCGTCAACTTCAATAATGTCTCCGAAAATGTTTCTTTCGGTATTGGACATAAGTTCAGCAAGGGAGGGTTTTAGTGCGGTTTCGGCCAACGCTTCAGCCTCATCAAGTTTGCCCTGTTCAATCAGAGTAACTATAGCCTTTGCAACGCTAAGAAATCTTCGCTCTTTTCGATAATAAATGAGTGAAATAGGCCAAATCATTCATTTGCATAATAGCAAAGTAGATGATGAGGGGCCAGGTCAAACAAGGCTTGATTTTTCCTTCAATTTGTGATACAGTCTTTTTCGAAGTAAGCCAAGTGGCAGCTGCTTAAAAACAGAGGAAAGTCCGGACACTCAGCCATTCAATTGGTACAGGTAGCGGGTAACGCCCGTCGTCCGCGAGGATAGAGGTGCGAACAGTGACGTCCGAAGCGAAAGCCAAGGAGGACCCAATCCCAAGCTCGATGGTCCAATTCCGCGATAGGGATAAGAACGCGGAAGTGAAACGGCAAAATCCTTACCCGAGTGCAAGACCGTGCCCCGCAAGGGGAGAGTCGCTTGAGGCCAGAAGTAATTCTGGTCCCAGATGAATTGCTACACAAACAGAATCCGGCTTACGGCTTACTTTTACGAATGTCCTGCTTTACTGCGGGACATTCGTATAATATACTCGTATTTGTAGTTGCGAAGTGCCAATGTAGCTCAGCTGGTAGAGCAACGCTTTCGTAAAGCGTGGGTCGTCGGTTCAAATCCGACCATTGGCTCCAAAAGAAAACCCCACCGATGTTTTGGTGGGGTTTATGATTCTACCGCTTCTGCTTCTCCTTCTTCTCCTTCTTGCCCGGGAACATCCGGGCGAGCTCCTCGTCCGAGCAGCCGGCGGCGCGCGCGAGCGCCACGCCGAGCTTGCGGTTCTCGTTCGAGACGGCGCCGCCGCGCTTCTCGTCGGCCGCCTGCTTCAGGCGGGACTCGGAGGAGCCGTCGAAGCGCTTCGCGATGCGAGAGGCGATGGTGCGCATCGCCTCGGTGCCGAGGCCCGTGAAGTACGGGACCTTGAGCATCCGGTCGATGATGAGCTTCGTCATCGTCTCCCGCGCCTCGCGCTGCTCCTGGAGCCGCGCCTCGCGCTTCTGCTTCTCCTCCTCCTCGCGCCTCAGACGCTCGGCACGCTCGGTGAGCGTCTCCGGCATCTTGCAGAGCTCCATGAGGGTGGGCTCGCGGATGAGGTCGTTCCTCACCCGGCTGAAGAGCACGTTCGACGCGAAGTTCTTCGGGTCGCGGGGGTCGACCCCGTGGCCGAACGCCACGATCTTCGTGACGTTCTCGAACGCGCGCTCGATCTGCTCCGCCTTCTTCGAGAAGAGGAGGCGGGCCTCCTGATTCTCGGTGCGCTGCGCGTCCTCCTGGAAGCGCCGCCGCACGGCGTTCAGCGACCCGCGGAGGGCCATGGCATACGCCATGTCGGTGAAGGTGGCGGCGGGGAACTTCTCCCCGAGCTCCTTCCGGAGCTCCGCCATCTCCTCCTCCTTCGTGCGCGTCTGCGCCGAGGCGTGGGCCGCGATGTCCTCCTTCTTCAGGAAGACGACCTCCTCCTTCGGCTTCGCGGGGTGGAGCGTCTTGTTGAGCTGCTTCAGGAGCTCCGTCGCTTCCGCCTCGGCGCGCTGCGCTTCGGCCTCTGCCGCCCGCCGCGCCTCCTCGGCCCGCCTGGCCTCGAAGACCTGCACGAGCTTCGCGCGGATCTTCGGGTCCGCGATGACCGCGGGGGAAACGTCGCGTCCGATGTGCTCCATCGCGATCTGCCGGAGCTCTGCTTCGGTGGGCTCGTTCGAAACGACCTTCAGGTCCGGGGTGGTCATGCCACCCTCCTTTCTCTGTTGGTTGTGATATGTGAGGGGTGTTATACCCTCTACACGGTGCTGGAAATAATCTAACACTAAATAATAATAAAGTCAACTTTTAGGGAGGCGGGAATGCGTCTACACTTAGTGCGGTATGGCAATGGAACCAAATCCGAATATCGCAATACTTACCGTACTCGCGGGCGCGGGGGGCGACGACGCAAAGGACTGGGCGCAGATGCTGCTCAAGATGTACGCACGTTATGCGGACAGGAATGGCTGGAAGCGCATACAGCTCGATGATGCGGTGCTTGAGGTGCGGGGCGAGGGCGCGTACACGAAATTAAAGGCGGAGTCCGGCGTGCACCGGCTCGTGCGCATCTCTCCATTCGATGCGAAAAAGTTAAGGCACACGTCGTTCGCGCTCGTCGAGGCGCTGCCCGAGCTTCCCACGGTAGAGGCGCGGAATTTTCAAATACCGGAAAAAGATCTCAAGGTGGATTTTTCCCGCGCGGGCGGCCCGGGCGGACAGAACGTGAACAAGGTGGAGACCGCGGTGCGTATCGTGCATGTGCCGACAGGCGTGGTAGTTTCTTCGCGCGCGGAGCGTTCGCAGGCGGCGAACCGCGAAAAGGCGCTCACGCTCCTGAAGGCGAAGCTTATCCACCTTATGCAGGAGAAACATCTTGCGTCGCTTGAGAACCTGCGCACGAAAGTAACGCCGGAATGGGGGCACGAGATACGCTCGTATGTGCTCCATCCGTATAAGCAGGTGAAGAACCACCTGACGGGCAAAAAAATATCGAAAGTGGACGAAGTGCTTGAGGGGAATCTCGACCTGCTTCAATAAGCGCGTTGAGAACGGGGCATTTTTTTGCTACAATAACAGAGATAGTTCCACATGATAATCTTCCAGAACGTAACAAAAACCTACGGGCGGAGCATGACCGCGCTCGATAAGGTCAATTTCAAGATACAGCCCGGCGAGTTCGTGTGTATTGTGGGGCGCTCGGGCGCAGGGAAGTCCACCATCATTAAGATGTTGACGGGCGAGGAGAAGCCGACGAAGGGCCAGGTATTTTTCGGCCCTTATGAGGTGAACAAGCTGAAATCGGGAGAGCTTCCTGAATTGCGTCGCCACATCGGCGTCATCTTCCAGGATTTTCGGCTCCTTGCGAAAAAGAACGTGTTCGAGAATGTGGCATTCGCCCTTGAGGTGGCGGGTCGCCCGCAATCCGAGATAAATGAATACGTGCCACAGGTGCTCGATATGGTGGGGTTAAAAGACAAGGCAAAGAATTTCCCTTCAGAACTTTCCGGCGGCGAGAAGCAGCGTGTGGCCATTGCCCGCGCGATGATAAACCGCCCCGATGTGCTTATCGCAGATGAGCCAACGGGCAATCTCGACCCCTATAACACCTGGGAAGTGGTGAAGCTCCTCACAAAGATAAACGAGTTAGGGAGCACGGTCATTCTCGCGACGCATGACAAAGAGGTGGTGAATTCGTTGGGTCAGCGCGTTATTACGCTCGAGAACGGTATGATAATAAAGGACGAGGCGAACGGAAGGTTCATATTAGAATAAGCATATGATAGTAACACTTACGCGCATCATTAAATACGGCATTCAGGCATTCATAAGGAATGGCTGGCTTTCGGTTTCGACTATCGGCATCATGATACTCGCTGCTATCGTGTTCGAGGGGCTGGTGCTCTTCAATGTGATGGGGAAGGCGACCATCGCCTCGCTTCAGGAGAAGATAGATATCAGCGTGTATTTCAAGAGCAATGCTGCAGAGGACTATATTTTGAGCATGAAGAAGTCGCTCGAGAACCTTGATGAGGTGCGGAGCGTCGAATACATTTCTTCGGAGCAGGCGCTCGCGGATTTCAAGAAGCGTCATGAGAGCGACTCGGCCTTGAGCCAAGCAGTCGAGGAGCTCGATAAGAACCCCCTCCTTGCGTCGCTGAATATCAAAGCGAAGGACCCGAGCCAATATAAGGCGATCGCGAGCTATTTAGAGAGTCAGACGCTTAAAGATCAGATAGAGAAGGTGACCTATGCGCAGAACCAGATCGTTATCGATAGGCTTATCGGGCTTATCGATACGCTCCGCAAGGGCGGCATCACGCTCACACTGTTCCTCTCGTTCCTCGCCATCATCGTTACGTTCAACACCATCCGCCTTGCGATATTCTCGGCAAGCGAGCAGATAAACATCATGCGGCTTGTGGGCGCCTCGAATGCGTTTATTCGCGGCCCGTTCGTGGTGGAGGGCATTATCTACGGCATTATTGCATCCCTTGTGAGTTACCTTGTAATGATTCCGCTCATCAATTTTCTCTCTCCTTCTATCAATAGTTTCGTGGGCGAGGTAGATATTGCGGGGTACTTCAGCGGGAACTTCCTCTCGCTCTTTGCATACCAACTCTTGTTCTGTGTAGGTATGGGAGTCGCTTCAAGTTACTTCGCAGTGCGGCGCTATCTCCACGTATAAGAACAAAAAACACGCTTCTTAGGAAGCGTGTTTTTCTTTTGCGATATCGTTTAAAAGTTTGCGCACCTCGTCCATACTTTCATCGTCGAGTATGGATATGGCGAGCACGTGGGGGTTTAGCTTCCGCAATGCGGCCATCGCTTTTTTAAGTTGCTCCTCAGTTGCGGTATCGCTCTTGCTCACGAATACATACTCCTTTTTATCGAGGAGTGCAGGATTGTACGCGCCAAGCTCTTTGCGAATGATCTCGTAGTCGGCAGTGGGATGTTCCGATTCTGCGGAAACGAAATGGAAAAGGGTATTGGTGCGCTCCACGTGGCGGAGGAATTTGATGCCGAGTCCTTTGCCGGTCGAAGCTCCCTCGATAAGCCCGGGAATGTCCGCAAGGATAAGGTCGTAGTAGGCGCCGAGGTTTGGCTCGAGCGTGGTGAAGGGATAATTTGCCACCTTTGCGGTCGCGGCAGTGAGCACATTCAAAAGGCTCGATTTGCCCACATTGGGGAGCCCCACGAAGCCCACGTCCGCGATGAGCTTAAGTTCCAGGCGCACCTTAGTCTGTTCGCCGGGAAGTCCGGGCTGTGCGTATTTCGGCGTCGTATTCGTCGAGGAGCGGAAATGGAAATTACCCCTGCCACCCTTGCCGCCTTTCGCGATAAGAAGCCGTTCGCCGATTTTTACTATTTCGTGGGTTATGTCGCGGTCGAGGTCGCGGATAACAGTGCCCACAGGAACCTGGAGAATAAGGTCGGGCGCCGTCTCGCCATCGTTAAATTGCGCTTTGCCGTCCTCTCCGCTCTTCGCCGCGACATCTTTCTTGAAGCGGAATTTATTGAGTGCGCCAAGGTCGGAGACGCCTTCAAAGTAGACGCTCCCGCCATTGCCCCCCGAGCCGCCCACGGGCCCCAGCTCCATGAGGTTCTTATTGAAGGCAACCTTGCCCTTGCCGCCGTTGCCGGCAGCCACAGATATAACGACATCATCAATAAGCATTGCCGTTATGATACCTGGTTTTTATAAACGTTGCTATGGCTTTGTTAAATAGCAGGCTCATAATGTGCGGCGAAGTCCGACGCCCTTGCGGAGGGTAAGACTTGGGCGTCGCCCCGGAGACACCCTCCGCAAGGGTGTCGGACGAAGCTCTGCTGCAAGGAATAGTTGCATATGAGCTATTCACAGAAAAATTTTGCAGTGCGTGCGGTCTTGTAGCATAATCAAAACTCATGCGTGAAACGCTAAAAAAATATTTCGGATTTGATGAATTTCGTCCGATGCAGCAGGCGATAATCGAGAACGTACTCGCAGGCAGAGACACGCTCGCGCTCCTGCCCACGGGCGGCGGGAAATCGCTCTGCTATCAGCTGCCCGCAATGATGCTCCCGGGGCTCACTCTCGTGGTCTCGCCGCTTATCTCGCTCATGAAAGACCAGGTGGCAGGACTTGAGGAGAGCAATATTCCCGCGGCGTATCTGAATAGCACGCTCGGCGTTCGCGAGGAACGGCGCATTAAAGATGAACTAAAGGAGGGGAAGCTGAAAATTCTTTATGTTGCGCCTGAGCGCCTTATGAAGGAAGGCTTTATGGAGTTCCTTAAAACGCTTCCCGTGGCCTTATTCGCGATAGATGAAGCACACTGCATATCGGAGTGGGGGCACGATTTTCGCCCCGAATATCGCAAAATAGCCCTCGTGAGGAGCCTTTTCCCCACAGCTCCCGTTATTGCGCTTACCGCGACCGCAACCACGAAGGTGCGCGCCGATATCGTGCGCCAGCTCGCGTTCAATGAGTACGGCTCATTCTGCGGAAGTTTCGACCGTAAAAATCTCCACTATTCTATACGGCCAAAACAGAACGCCTATGCGGAGATATTGAGCTACATCGAGGACCGTCCGGGAGCCTCAGGAATTGTGTATTGCCACTCGCGCGCCTCGGTTGACCGCATGGCGGAGGACCTCACCGCGGACGGCATTCAAGCATTGCCGTACCATGCAGGCCTTGCGCCCAAAGAGCGTGCGAAAAATCAGGAGCTCTTTATGAGGGGCGAGGTGCAGGTAATCGCGGCGACCATTGCGTTCGGCATGGGAATCGACAAGCCCGATATTCGCTTCGTTATCCACCACGACCTTCCGAAAAACATCGAAGGGTATTACCAAGAAACCGGCCGCGCGGGGCGCGACGGGAAGCCCGCGGAGTGTGTGCTCTTCTTCAGTTTCCACGACAAAGAGAAGCACGAGTTTTTTATCAGTAAAATGACGGACGCCGCGCGTATTCGTGTTGCCGAGCAGCAGCTTGAGACGATGGTAACGTATTGTACCGCGCGGTTTTGCCGGCGGAGAATGCTCTTAAAATATTTTGGCGAGGAATATAAAACGGACGAGTGCGGGAAGTGCGATGTCTGCGACTACCGTGCGGGCGCAACCCCGCGCACGGCAATACGGTGGTAGCGCGTTATACGCTCTGATAGAGGAGCCATGCCGCAAGTGCGACCGCGATTGCGGCAAGTTTTTCGGGAACGTTCCTCGTAACAAGCGTGTGGAGCGGGCTTTTTTCTTCTTCAGGCAATTTATCCGCTAAGAACGCCTGGAGCGCGTCTTTCAGCTCAATTGGCTCGTTCACGGTGGTGAGGGCGTCGTCGAACGCGTAAGAGATGGTGCCGCGCTCTTCGGAAACCACGACAACGAACGCGTCAGTGCGTTCTGCAAGGCCAAGCGCGGCACAGTGGCGCGTGCCCAGGTTTTCGTAGTCAAACTTTTCCGCGAGGGGGAGCCGCGTGCCGAATATTTCCACGCGGTCGCGGCTTATAATGACCGCACCGTCGTGTCCGGGGGTTGAGGCATCAAAGATACTCAAGAGAAGCGGCACCGAAATACGCCCGCCGAGCGGGAAGCCGCCCTTCGTGAAACGCCCCAGCGATTGCCGGCCGGAGATAACAATGAGCGCGCCCGTTTTAGTTTCCGCAAGGCGGATAACCGATGCCATGATGTCATTGAGGGTCGCGGAAGAGACCGCATCTTTCTTCTTCAAGAAACCGAGGAGCGGCCAGGTTGCCATCCACTCAAAAAAGAATCGTATCTCACGCTGGAAGATGACAATGAGAACGAATACGAGGAAGGGAAGCGCGGTTTGGAAAATGATGCGGGTGAGCGCGAGGTTGAACATGCGTGCGGCAAAGTAGATGCCGCCGAGAATACCCACCCCGTAAAAAATATATGTAGAGTTCGTCCTTCGGACGATGAGGATGAAGATGTAGACAAGGAACGCAACGATGGCGATATCGGCCGCATCCTTGAGCCCGATGAGAGAGTGAACCATGCAAAAATTATACCCCGTACGCCCGTGCGGGCGCCAATGCGATACTGATATAATAATGATGGAATGGAGCGCATCGCAGAAACAGTAAAAAAGATGTCGACCGCGACGCGTCTCACGCTTGTTATTGCGGGCGTCATTGTGGCGGGCGCCGCTATCGCATCGTACCTCGTGTACACAATATCGCTGCGCGACCTTGCGGCGCTCGAAAGGCGCAATCTGCTCTCGACGCTCGGGCAAGAAACGCACGAACTCTCGCGGCTCTTTTCCGATTCAGAAGAGACCGCGGGCATTCTTGCCGCACAAGAGTCAGTGGCAAAATTCATAGCGCATGGCGTACCGGCACGCACATCAGCACAGATGGTAAGGGTTTTCGATTCGTTTAATATCAATAATCAGTATTCAGCGATATTTTTACTCAATGCTACGGGCACCGCCGTTGCCTCGACCGACCCGGCGTTCATGGGGCAAAATTACTCATTCCGCAGCTATTTTAAAGAGGCGATGGAGGGCAGGCGGAGCATGTTGATGGCGATAGGTGTCACTTCGCTCCAGCCCGGGTACTACTTTTCCGCCCCGATTATGGGCGCAAAGAATAATCCGATTGGCGTGGTAGTTATGAAACGCGATGCGGATGTCATTAATAAAATGATAGAAGGGTATGTGTCGGGGACGTATTCTCCGAAAATAATGCTGGTGAATGAAGACGGAATAGTGGTGTCATCAAATGTCCTCGCGCGCGTATTCAAAAGCTTGGGAGTCCTCTCGCCCGAGGCGCTGGCCCGCATCAAGAATGCCCGGACCTTCCCCGGGATAGAGGTAGGCCCGCTGCAGTACGATGTGGTTCTTGATGCATTGCTGCACTATGAAAAACCGACCACGGTAGATGTCATTGATAAAGAAGATGGCGCGACCGAGGTGCTCGGTATCTCGCGCGTAGGAGACTACCCTTTTTATTTCGTGTATGAGGCAAATATGGGTGGCGTCGAGGCAACCGCCATTAATGCTGCGATTATGCTCGCCATGCTTATTATGCTGATTTCGCTCGCCGTTTTGGCGGGCGTGGCGCTCATTATGCGCTCTACGTTCGGGGTTATTACGCGCGTTGTCGATTCCGTTGTGCGTATCAGTGAAGGGAATTTCAAGGAGCGCCTGGAAATCGATGGCGGGTTTGAGGTGCAGACGTTGAGCAATGCGTTCAATTCAATGGTGGAACGCCTCGATAACCTCTATACCAGCATGGAAGAAAAGATACGTTCCGCGACCGCGGACCTCGCTATGCGCGTGCGTCAATCCGAGCAACAGCGGATAATGATTGCGGACGCAAAACGTGAAATAGAGGTAGAGAACGCAAAACACGAGGCTATCCTTGAGAGCATTGACAACGCAGTGGTGGTGGTCGACCGGCAGAATAGGCTTGTGTTCGCGAACAGGGGCGCCGCAAAAATGCTTGGCCTGGAAATAGACGATGTGCTCGGAAATGATGCGAGTGCGCTCGCTTCGGGGGCCCAGTATGATGATGGTTCATTCGTGCCTATTTCACAAAGCATATTGGCGCGGTCGCTCACCGAGGGGAAGATACTGCGCGAGCGGTTTTTACTGGTACTAAATAGCGGCAAAAAGGTTCCCGTTTCGGCCGTCGTGTCGCCCTATTCGCAGGATTCCGTCATTCTTGGCGTGGTCGCGGTCGTAAGGGACGTGACCGAAGAAAAGAAACTTGAGGATGCGAGGAGTGGCTTCATCTCGGTCGCGGCGCACCAGATGCGCGCCCCCCTCACCGCCATCCGCTGGTTTGGCGAGATGCTCGCCGAAGGTATTGGCGGCAAACTCAATAAAAAGCAGGCGGACCTTGCGGGCGAGATAAATAAATCCACCGAACGCATGAGCGACCTCGTAAACTTTTTGCTGCAGACGGCGCGGGTAGAAACGGGCCGCGTGAAGGTGGCGCCGGTGCCTATTGTACCCGAGGTGCTCGCGAAAGAAGTAGCGAAGTCGCTCGAGGTTTTGCGGAAGAAGGGGATGCAAAAAATAAAAATCGAGTCTTCGCTGCCGAACGATATGATGGTGAATATGGACCGCGATTTCCTCTGGCAGGTATTGCAAAACCTCATTGGGAATGCGCTTCAATATTCGCCGAAACGCGCAACGGTTACCGTCTCGTTCACCGAAAATGACGGCGATATCGAATGCGCGGTAAAAGATGAGGGCATCGGTATCCCGCAGGCGGCGCAGGCAAATATCTTTACGAAATTCTATCGTGCGCCGAACGCGGTGCGGCTCGTACCCGACGGTTCTGGTATCGGTCTCTCGCTTGCGAAGACCCTTATCGAGGGGTGGGGAGGGAAGATCTGGTTCGAATCGGAGGAAGGCAAGGGTGCCACGTTCTTCTTCACCATCCCGAAACGCGGCGTGGAGCCCAAAGAGGGGGACGTGCGACTTATGGCGTAGCGGTCGTATGGTGCTATAATAAACCAATGATGGCAGCAAAAGGGAAGAATTCAAAAAGAGTGCTTATCATCGAGGATGATGTGTTTCTCATGAAGGCATATGAGATACGCTTCGAGAATGAAGGCGTGGAAGTAGTAATGGCAGCCGATGCGGACGAGGCGCGGAAACAATTTTCAAAAAAACCCACGAACGCAGTGCTCCTTGACCTCATGCTTCCCGGGACGAGCGGGTTCGAGCTCCTCCAAGAGATGAAGAAGCTCGAGGGGTGGAAAGATGTTCCCGTCATTATCGTGAGCAACTTAAGCCAAGACAAAGATATCGCCACGGGGAAGAAGCTTGGCGCAGTGGATTACATTGTAAAGGCGGATTTCAGAGTAGGAGAGGTGGTGCAGGGGGTAATCAGTAAAATGAAATAAGCCCCGTTAGCGGAAGAGGAAGAAGTGGTGCCCGAACACGAGGATTCCTATCACTACAGCGCCAATAACGCTCAAAATGACCGCGCCCGCGGCAATGTCTTTAATGCGCCCCACGAGCGGGTCGTGGTGGGGTTCTATCTTATTCATTGCATCCTCGAACGCGGTATTCACGACCTCGGTGGTGAGTACCAAGACAATCGCGAAGATAACGATAGCAGTTTCAAGATAGTCGAACCCAAGGGAGAACATAGCGATGCCGACGAGAACCGCCGCCACAACCTGAACGCGGAAATTGCGCTCCTCGCTCCATACGGTGAAAAGGCCGGCAAACGCATCGCGGAAGCTGTGGGCAATGTGCCGCGGAGTCGATTCGTGCGTGTGTTCCATAACGTATTTAGTGTAGAGCAACCGCGCAAATTTAACAAAGCAGGCCGGAAGAGTATCATAAACGTGCATGAGCGGTATTTCTGACAATGAATTGGTTGCGCGGCACCTCGAGGGCGACACACGCGCATTCGGGGAGCTTGTGGCGCGCTACATGAAGGCGGTCTATAACTTCGTGTATCTCTACGCAAGGAACGAGGGGGATGCTGAAGATATCACTCAAGACGCGTTCATGAATGCGTGGAAAGGGCTACGCGCATTCGACCGCAGCCGCGCGTTCAAGCCGTGGCTCTTTTCTATTGCCAAGAATGCTTCGCTCAATTGGTTGAAAAAGAAGAAGCCCGTGCTCTTTGGCGATATCGCGCGCGAGGGAGGCGGTGCAGATTTTGAAGAAACGATTCCCGATGAAGCGCCGCTCCTTGAGGAGGTTTTTGAGGAACGGGACCTTGTGGCGCGGGTAGAGGAAGCGATGCGGGAGCTGCCGCCCGAGCAGCAGGCGGTTATTGTGCTCCACCACACCGAAGAGCTCTCTTTTCGCGAGATAGCGGAAATGAGCGAGGTGTCCCTGGATACGGTAAAAAGCAGGTACCGGCGGGCGCTCATCGCCCTACGGGGAAAGCTCCGTAAATAAGAGATGCACCAAAACGCCATAGGCGATTGTAGTAATAGTAGGAGCCTATGCAGAATGACCTCAATAACGCATTGCAGCGCATCGCGAGAAAAGAACCTTCCCGCGAGCTTTTTGCACGCATATTGGCACAGGTGAAGGTTGAGGAGCGCCGGGGGGTTATCTACGCGCGCATTGGCGTGTTGGGCACAGCGGCGTTGCTCTCGCTTGTCGCGCTGGTCCCTGCGTTGCGGGAGCTGTACGCAGAATTTACGCAGTCGGGCTTTGTGCAGTTCTTATCGCTCCTCATAAGCGACGCGGGTATTGTCGCGGTCTATTGGCAGGACTTCCTTATCTCTCTTGCAGAGGCGCTGCCCGTATTCGGGGTTGCGGGTGTCGCGGCGAGCATATTCGTGCTCATGCTTTCAACGCGGTACCTTGCGCGCGATATTCGGGCGCTGTCGCGTAGGTCGTCGTTTGCACTATAAAAATAATAATTATGACAATAAAACAAGTATTGGAATCATCGGCGTGGAAAGCGGTTCTCTGGATAGCGGGTGCGGTGGTGGTGTTACTCATCGCGTTCAAGGCGGGCGAGTTCGTGGGGTATAGCAAGGCGGGCTATTCGTATCGCTGGGGTGAGAACGTGTATCGCACGTACATGGGCCCTCGTTTCGGCGGCGGTATGATGAACGGCGGCGGCATGATGGGCGGTTTTCTTCCCACACAGGATTTTCTTGCGGGGCACGGAGTTGCGGGTCCGGTATTGAGAGTGGCAATGCCTACGTTCGTGGTGCAGGACCGCGATGGCGCGGAAAAAATAGTAGAAGTCACGAGCTCGACCGCAATTCGCTATATGCACAGCTCGTTGTCTGCGGGAGAGCTTGTGGCGGGAATGTCAGTGATGGTAATCGGCTCGCCGGACGCGAGCGGCGTTATTGAGGCGCGGCTTATTCGGGTGCTCCCGAGCATGATGCAAGGGTATCCGTCGTTCGCGCAATAGGGAACGGTCTGCATTACGAACACGCATGAAACCATTTTTGAACTGGGTCGGCGCGCATAAAGTCGCCGCGGCCATCGCACTTTTGGCAATCGCAGGCGGAGGCTATTACGGATACTCGAAGTATACGAAGAGCACCGCCTCTGCCCAATACGTTACTGCGGTCGCAGAGAAAGGAACGCTTGTAGTTTCGGTATCCGGCTCGGGGCAGGTTTCAGCCCTCAACCAAATCGACGTGAAGCCGGAGGCTTCTGGCCGCATTATTGCCATTCCCGTCTTGAATGGGCAGCGGGTAGCGGCGGGGCAAATATTGGGTAGGCTTGATACCGAAGATGCGGGGAAGGCAATACGTGATGCGGCAGTGAATGTGGAATCGGCAAAGTTGCAGCTCACCATCCTCAAAGAGTCAGGGGCGAATGTTGATACGTTAGTTTCTAATACCTACAACGAGCTCTCGAACACGTTCCTCGATCTTCCCACGGTAATGACGGGGTTGAATGACGCGCTCCACGACAAGGTCATCGTGTCGTATCTGAATCTTATCGACCCGCAGGACAGAGATGGCATTACGGTCCTGGTGAACAGCGCCGAGGCAAGCTATCAGAGCGCGAGGAGCGCGTACGATGCTGCGTTCGCACAATACCACACCTTGAGCCGCACCGACGCACAGGACGTGATAATCGCCTTTGCGAATGAGACGGTGGATGTGGCGACAAAAACCGCGGATGCTATTAAAAATACGACGAACATTATCGACTATGTGAATGATTATTACACGCAGCGCGGCCGTACTATACCGTCGCCATACGCCGCACTGGTCACGAAGCATAAATCAGACCTTTCGAACTACACCGCAGCGGTGAATCCGCACATCGCATCGCTTGCTTCTGATATCGCCTCCATCACGAACGCACCCTACAACATCGCATCGCAGGAGCTTGCGGTAAGACAGCGCGAAAATGCGCTTGCGGACGCGAACGAGGCTATCGCGAATTATGTCATTCGTGCGCCATTCTCCGGAACTATCGCGAGCATTTCTCCGAAAGTGGGCGACACTGTTTCACCCTCGGCCATATTCGCCACTATCATCTCGCCGAGCAGATACGCGAGTGTTTCATTGAACGAGGTTGATGTTTCAAGGGTGGCGCTGGGCCAAAAAGCGACACTCACGTTCGAGGCCATTGACGGGTTGAGCCTCACCGGAAAAGTTATCGAGATAGACACCATTGGCACGGTCACGCAGGGCGTAGTTACTTATAACGTGAAGATAGGGTTTCAGGGTGACGATGCACGCGTGCGCCCCGGCATGAGCGTATCCGCGTCTATCATCACCGATGTGCGCCAGGACGTGGTCTTGGTGCCGAGCGCGGCCGTCAAAACGCAGGGGAACGAACGCTACGTTGAAATAGTGAGCGGCGGAGCGCCAAGCGCGGGCACTTCGACAGGGGTAATGAGCGGCACCGTGGCAACCGAGCGGCGGCCGGTCGAGGTGGGTGCATCGAACGACACCATGACCGAAATAACCAAAGGGCTGAACGAGGGCGACGTGGTGGTAGTGCGGAGCGTCATTGCGACCACGAACTCCACCTCGCAATCCCAGGGTGGCGGGTTGCGATTGCCCGGACTGGGCGGGGTGGGTCGGTAATGCGCATATGATCGAGTGCAAGAATATTACGAAGACCTATACGAACGGAGGGGTAGCAACGGAGGTATTGAAAGGAGTTTCGTTCACCATCGAGGACGGTGAATACGTTGCTATTATGGGCCCCTCCGGTTCCGGAAAATCTACCCTGATGCATATTTTGGGCGCGCTCGACAGCCCGACCTCGGGCACGTACAAGCTCGATGGGCGCGACGTGTCGAAACTTTCGGACGACGAACTTGCCGGGGTGCGCGAGGGAAAGATCGGTTTTGTTTTCCAGGCGTTCAACCTGCTCCCGCGTGCGACCGTGTTGCGCAACGTCATGCTGCCGCTCCTCTATGCGGGCGTGCCGAAAGCAGAGCGCGGGGCGCGCGCGGGGCGCGCACTCGCGGCATCTGGGCTTGAGGAGAGCCGCTGGAATCATCTCTCGAATCAGCTCTCGGGGGGGCAGATGCAGCGCGTGGCCATCGCGCGGTCGCTCGTAAATAATCCCCGTATCGTGCTCGCGGATGAGCCTACGGGGAATTTGGATACGCGAACGGGCGAGATAGTACTCGGCACATTCGAGAAGCTTAATGAAAACCACGCGCACACCATCGTGCTCATTACGCACGAACAATACGTCGCCGAGCACGCTGACCGCATTATTCATATTAAAGACGGATATATCGTAGAGGACGGCAAGAATCACCACAGGCGTTCCGCAAATCATCACGCACACGAATGACCATTCTTGATATCGCGGAAGAAACATATTCATCGCTTACGGTGAACAAGGTGCGCACGGGGCTCACCATGCTCGGCATTGTTATCGGCATCGGCTCGGTCATTGCCATGGTCTCGATAGGCCAGGGTGCGCAGAGTACTATCGAGGCGAACATTAAATCCATCGGCTCTAACCTGCTCATTGTTTCGCCGGGGGCGCAGCGCGGTCCCGGCGTGCAGGTAAGCCAGGGGCGCGGCACCGCGCAATCGCTGAAGCAGGAGGATGCGGACGCCATCACGAAAGAAGTTTCACTCGCAAAAGGCGTGGCACCGGAGATATCGCGGCGGTATCAAATCACGGCGAAAGGAACGAATACGAACACGCAGGTTGTCGGCACCGTGCCGGCATACCCCGACGTAAGGAACATTGAAATCGCGAACGGTTCCTTCATTTCAGATTCCCAGGTGCGCAGCATGGCGCGCGTGGCGGTGCTCGGCCCCACCGCACGCGATGACCTCTTTGGTGCGGACGCGGATGCGGTAGGTGAGACCATCAAAATCAACAAGGTAGAGTTTAAGGTTATCGGCATTACGGCGGCGAAGGGCACGAGCGGTTTCGGAAGCCAGGACGACATGGTATTCGTACCGCTCTCCACCGCGCAGCGCTATCTTGCGGGCGACACGTACGTAACGGCGATAAGTATTGCGGCGCAGGATACGCAGTCGATGGCCATTATTCAGCAGCAGGTGCGCGACCTCCTTCTTGCACGTCACAAGATAACGGACCCGAGCCAGGCAGACTTTAATATTTTGAACCAATCCGATGTGGTGGCGACCGCCTCCTCTATCACGGGAGTGTTTACGATGCTGCTCGGCGCCATCGCGGGTATTTCACTCCTTGTGGGCGGTATCGGCATCATGAATATGATGCTCACGACCGTTACGGAGCGCACGCGCGAGATAGGGTTGCGCAAGGCGATAGGGGCAAAACGCAGGGACATTAGTACGCAATTCCTTGCCGAGTCAGTGATGCTCACGTTCACGGGCGGCGTGATCGGAGTGCTCCTCGGGTGGGCCATTGCGTGGGCGGTTACCGCATTTGCGGGAATTGCCACAAGCATTTCTTGGTCGTCGGTCCTGCTCGCGTTCGGCGTGTCGGCGGGCATTGGCATCGTGTTCGGATATTATCCCGCGCGGCGCGCGGCGGGTTTGAATCCGATAGAGGCACTACGATACGAATAACCAAAATATATGAAAAAATTGAACAAAACGGTTGCGATGTATGCGGCGGGTGCGGTGGTCGTGGGTGTGGCGCTCTTTTGGGGTGGTATGCAGTATGGCAGTTCATCCGTGAGCGGAAACGTTTTTGATAGGAACGGCCAACGCATGGGCGGCGCGGGGCGGAGAGGTGGGAATTTCATGAGCGGCGGATTCGTTACAGGTGAGATACAGAGCAAAGACGATAAGAGTATTACCGTGAAGATGCAGGACGGAAGCACGCGTTTCGTATTTTTCTCCGCCTCAACGAAAGTTTCAAAGTCCGTTGACGGCACCGCTGATGACCTTGCAGCGGGGAAGCAGGTGACCGTAGGAGGTACCGCGAATGCTGACGGGAGTATTACTGCGCAGGCCATTCAGTTGAGGCCGGCGGTGCCGCCGCAGCGATAGCGGATAAATTGACACCAGCCTTATAAAGTGTTAAATTAAGAGCAGTTCCTCAAGCCAAGAAAGGCAGGAAGAAAATGAGTGAAGTCGCGAAGGAAGTGGACCTTGCGCTCGACAGGGCGCTCGGCGCGTTCAGAAAGAACGTCGGCGAGACGGCCGAGGCTGCCGCGAGGAAGCTCAGGGAGAGCGTGAAGTTCGCTCTCGAGGGCAACCCCGAGGAGGAGAAGAGGCGCATCGTGGACTGCACCAGGGCTCCGGCTGCCCCCGGCAAGCTCGCGGTCGTGAAGCACGAGCCCGGCGGCATGTTCCACTGGGGGAAGGACGCAATAGCGCCCCTTCTCACGGAGGGGCAGGAGCGGGGCGTCACCGTGACGGGGCGCGAGGTGTTCGCGGAGCTGCGGACGCACGTGCTCTTGAACGCGAACGTTCTCGACTTCCTTCTCGGAAACCAGCGGTTCATCCCGGAGTCGCTGAAGGCGGGTCCGCGCGGTGCGATGCTCGGCCTCTGCTTCTGGGGCACGCTCTACAAGACGGCGAGCAACCGCATCGTGGTGCGCTACCTCTTCTGGAGCGGCAATCGGTGGGATTCCTTCTACCGGTGCATCGACGAGGTGTGGATGAGCGAGTTCTATGCCGCCATCCGCATCATGAGCATCGACAAGTAGCAACATGCCCGCGCGTATCAGCGCGGGCTTTTTATCCCGTAGTGAGTTCGCTCTACTACGGGATTTTATTGGCAATTTTATTGCTCTGGACAACCTAACAAAATGGTGGTACGGTAAAGCCAGATATTTCACATGTCCGCAATGCGGACATTCACATTGAAGGAAAGGAGCAGGGCATGGCAAGCAAAAGCTCGCAGTTCTACGTGCTTGGCGTAGCGCACAAGCTGTGCCTCGCTGCCGAGGCGGTCGGCTTCACCCCCGAAGAGCTCGACATTCTTGCGGACAATCCGCAGGTGCTCGAGGTGTTGCTGAAGGTCGTGCGCAAGAAGCTCCGCGGCGCGCCTGGCCCCGTCATCGATCTCGGGGCAAGGCCTCTCGTTCCGCGCGGCCTCACGCTCATGAAGCACGACGGCGAAGGCGTGTTTGCTTGGGACCCGCGTGCGGTAAGCCTCTTCCAGATGGAAGAGCAGCGCCGCGGAAGTCTCGTGAGCGGCAGCCGCCTCTTCGAGGAGATGAAAAGAACCGTCGCCTGGAACGCGAACGTTCTCGACTTCCTCCTCGGAAACCAGGGGCTCATTCCGGAGAACTGGAAAGAGCGGGTGCACGGCTGCTATCCGCTCATCTACTTCTGGGGAACGCTCTACCGGATGGCGGACGGCTCGCCGTGCGTGCGCTACCTCGCGTGGAACGGCGCGAAGTGGGTCATGGGGCATTCGCCGGTCCAGTCGGACTGGATGAGCCACACGGCTGCCGCGGTGTACCGCCTTGTCGAGGTGGACATCTGATTCATTCCCGCGTTTTGGATACGTCCAAAGCGCGGGTTTTTATTTATACAACGCGTTTCAACGCGGTCTTTTTGAGTAAGCTATCAAGGCCAAAGTATTCTCCCGCGCGCACAGTAAAGAGGAGTACGAAGACAAGCGAAAAAATGATGTGCTCGTCGAAAAGGAAGGTGCCCCTGCCAACGTAGGGGAAGGTGAGAATGGGGAAGTAGTAAAGGAGCATCATCGCGGCGCCGCAGACTGATGACCAGCGCACAAGGGCGCCCACAAGGAGCGAGAGGCCGATAAGAGTAAGGCCCCAGGCGTTCAACGAGCTCACCCAGCCCGCATTTTGTGCGGAGCCAAGCCAGCCATAGAATGCAGCAAAGGTCTGCGCGTGTTTCAGGTAGCCGGCGGCCGACCAGAGCGGGTCAAGCACCTTTACGAACCCCGTTGCAAAAAACATCGTCCCAAGCGTGAGACGCAGCAGGAGTGCGGTCACCTTTGTTGCATGATTCATAATATTCTAAGCATACCATACCGCAGCGCGGTAAATTCGCTACAATTAAACTATGTCCTGGCTCTTCTTCGCGCTTCTCGCCCCCGTGCTCTACGCTTCTTCGAGTTTTATCGATAAGTACATGGTGGAGAAGCAAATAAAGCATTATTCGACCTACGTTATCCTGGGCGGCTTTCTCGCGGTACCCTTCTCGCTTCTCGTATTTATTACCCAGCGCGTGCCCCCCATCATCTGGCAGAACGCGGCGCTTATGGTAGTGGCGGGCGTGCTTGTTGAATTGGCGCTCCTTCCGTACGTAAAGGCGATACTCATTGATGATGTGTCGCAGGTGACGCCCGCGTTTCAGATTATCCCCGTCATGGTGTATGCGATGTCGTATGTGTTTTTGGGCGAGCGGCTCTCGGCGAACGAACTTGCGGGCGCAGCGCTCGTGCTCCTCGGTGCCTACCTTGTTTCGGTTGGCAGGAAGGGTGCGTATCTATTCCATTTGCGGAAGTCATCCGGCTGGGTTTTGCTCGCGAGCGTGATGTGGGCGACGCCATCGGTTATTCTGCGGTATATTTCGGGGCAATACAGCTATTCGACTGCGGTCGCGTACGAATATGTGGGTGTGGCCTTAGGTGCCTTCGCGCTATTCTTTGTGCCTGCGTTCAGGCGTGGCTTCGTGCTCGATATCCCGGCCATCAAGCCGTCTGCGTGGGGCATTATTATCGCAAATGAGGTGCTCTATCTCGGTGCCGCGCTCGTGGGGTATTACGCCATCGCGATAGCACCTGCGCTCGCGCTCGCCTCGTCGCTTATCAGCACCATGCCGTTCTTTGCGCTCGTGATAGGCCTTGTCCTCTCGGTTTGGTTCCCGCATATCGTGAAGGAAAATATTGAGAAGGGAACGGTATTCATTAAGGTCGTTTCTATCGTGTTTATCCTTGCCGGCGTCTGGTTCATGAATGCCTAACGCGTGCGCGGCGTGTGGTATGCTAAGGGTATGAAAAAGTTAGTAATGTTGGGGGTTGTTGCGGCATTCGTGCCCGTCGTAGCACTTGCCGCGTACGTGGAAGCGGGGAATAACGCTTCGACTCCTGCGGTGCCGATAGCGCAGAACGTGTACCTCGCAGGGGGGACGGTGAATGTCCCGAACCCCGTAGCGGGTGATGTTATTGCGGCGGGCGGCAATGTGCTTATCTCCGGGAAGGTAGATAAGGATATTATGGCGGTTGGCGGCACGGTGAATATTGTCGGCGGGTCTGCAGAAGACGTCCGCGTGGCAGGCGGCAATATCACGATTAGCGGAAAAGTAAACGGTGAAATCGCCGCGGCAGGAGGCCAGCTTACCGTAACGCCCGAAACCACCGTGGTGAAAGACTCCTACCTTTTTGGCGGATTAGTTATCTTTTCAGGTTCGGAAAGCGGTAACCTTACCATCGTGGGCGGCGACGTGCGCATCGATGGAACGGTGAACGGAAATGTGAAAATCAAACGCGCGGAGAAGGTTTCATTCGGTCCGAACGCGCGCGTAAAGGGTGCAGTCGAATATTCAGCGCCAGTGGAGGCGGTTGTAAGCGAGGGCGCGCAGCTCGCGTCGGCGCCCGTGTTCACGAAGGTGGATAGCTTAAGGCAGGGAGTGCGCCCGAAGTTGTTTGCGGCGCTTGCGGGCGTGGCGCTCGTAGTAAAACTGCTCGCGGTACTTACCGCAGCGTATCTCTTGTGGTTCCTCCGCCGCCGTGACGTAACCGCGGCAGTCGCAGGTGTGCACACCCATTTCTGGAACAGGTTAGTCGCTGGATTTGCGGTGC
The DNA here is from genome assembly GCA_021814545.1 of bacterium. Classification (GTDB taxonomy): domain Bacteria; phylum Patescibacteriota; class Minisyncoccia; order UBA6257; family GWB1-50-10; genus CAIKKG01. Next base: position 154,437 of record JAKAID010000001.1, on the reverse strand, counting down.
TCATCCTTGCTCCTATCGCGGGAATCGTGCTTATGTCGACGATAATTGGCTGGATTCCTGGGATGGTGATGCTTGCGCTCTACTGCATCTTGCTCACGCTCACGGCCCCAGTCTCGGTTATCGTTACTTCGTCGTTTATTATGGCGGTCTTCAAGAAAGGGCACCTGGACCTCAAGTGGTACCACCTCCTGGGTAGCGCGCTCATTCTTGGCGTGCTCGGCCTCATTCCGGTAATCGGATGGCTCGCCTGCGCCATAATCTTCCTCGTCTCGCTTGGCGCGGTTGCGGAGGTGATGAGGTCGAAGTTAGCGTAAGGCGCTCCATAAGCAGCGAAAAACACGCCATAATGGCGTGTTTTTGTTTGGGCAATATATCGGGCTATTTCATGGGAAACTTAAGCATTTCTATAGGGATTTGCTTTGATAAGCCATAATCTATCGCCGACTTCCAGGTTTCTTCTCGATGGGGGTCAACTTCAAATATCTTACTTGAAAATACAATTTTTAATTTAGTTTCATTCCAAAAATATGCAAACCATCCCTCTTTGAGATATTTTTGGAGGAGTGGAAGCCAGTCATTAACTGCGAGTACGTGATATTCGTGTAAATTATCCGCTGGATTTTCTTTTTGAATAAGACTATATCCCATAGCGGTAAATTTATTTATTATCGAGAAATCAGTAAGCGATTCCTGAATAATTTTACCATTAAGAATATTATGTTCTTCTCTTGCGTCAATTAATTCCTCGATCCATTTAAGCCTTTTATCATCTAAAACTTCCTTACCGGCTTCGTAGGCGGCAGAAAGCTCTTTTTCAAAAGTTGGATTAGAAATATGTTTGAGCAATTCATGCAAAATATTATTTCGTCTATTTTTGTATACTTGCATTTTTGCTTTCTGTCCCGAGTCGATATATTTACCCTCGTATAGCAATTCAATCAGACCGTGCAATGAAATTCCAATAACCTTTTTTCGTACTGCGTTCATAAATTCACAAGACTGACAAAGACCATCAGAGAGATGCTGATGGAATTTATTGCTTATAAATTCTCTTAAAATACTCTCAATATATGCACTTTGAATTACAAAGGCCTCAAGATAATCCTTACGTAAATACGCTCCTTCCGTTTGATTTACTAATTCTTTTCGTTTCATTCTGAGTTGGGGAGGGTGAATTTCGCCAAGCAGTGAATTCAGAGTCCTCAGTCCTATGGTCAAGCGGAGTGAGTGAAACTGGGAGGCGGTTGCTTCCGTTTTTTGCTGCGGGACCTGGATTCGAACCAAGATTACCTGATTCAGAGTCAGGCGTCCTACCATTAGACGATCCCGCAATTAAAAGCAATTATACCCCATCCCAGCCTTTTTTTCAATCGGTTAGAATCCGGCCCGAGAAAAACTGTTTTACAGGAAGTTATATCAGGGATAGAATTACCTACAAATATAACCAGGGGAAAACACGCAAAGCGATTGGCGCAGACCCGAATCCATGGCTTTAAAGAAAATCAAAATATCGAACAAAGAAATTGCGCAGCTCTTGTCGGGCGGTAGCCCCTCTTTTCCGAAATATTCAACGCAGATCCTGAACTTGGCCAATCAGAATGCTCAAGGTACGCGTCCATCGGTTGTTGGGCAGCTGAGTGAGCTAATTAAAGAATTTAAGGGAGGGGGGCTCAAAAATTGGGAGAAGTGGTACAAGGGTAAAGAACCCGATGGGATTGAACGGGCAATAGAAAAAATTTCCGATATGGTTGAGAAATTGAAGGACTCTATTGGGAAGATCAACAAAGATATGATTAGAGAGTGGGTTACCGATCTCGTTATTGTTAAAACATTTGCGGGGTTAAAATTCCAAGAGGCGATCATAAAAAGGATTGCAGAAGACGTTGGAGAAAACTACAGACTCGCGACTCCGGAAGAAGAATCGCGGGGGATAGACGGATATGTGGGTAATGATCCGGTCAGCATAAAGCCCACAACCTATAAGACTAAGGCGGCGCTCCCTGAAAGCATTAACTACAGAATCGTATATTACGAGAAGAAAAAGGATGGAATAGTTATCGAGTTTGACTCTTAGCTATTTAATCCGGAACTCTTTGTATTCAACTTCAAAAGTGTTAGCCTCCTTTTTTTGATTGACTTTCGTGGGCTCTCTAAAAAAGATTTCGGTTTCCTGCCGAGTCATTACCGGGAGCTTGTAGTTTTTATTCGTGTATTTGAAAACGGAGACTCCTTTCTCTTCCTGTCTCTCCTGGACGAACTTTAAGTGCTTCTCGAGTCGCTTTTTGGCAGCTCCGTTATAATTTTGCGGAACATCCTTAATTTTATTGACGATCACATTCGCAAATTTTTTATCAATTTCAAGCCCGATGCTATTTCTTTCTGCGATTACGGCTGCCGCCATTGTTGTGCCGGTGCCAAGATACGGGTCGAGAACCACATCTCCTTTCAAAGAAAACATATTTATTAAACGATAGGGTATTTCTATTGGATACGCGGCACTTCTTCGATCGGTTTCATTTTGGTGCTGCTTTTGAAAAACTCCCTTGACGTCTGCCCATACATCGGAGAACCATTGATTCCTCTCCTCCCAAAAAAAGGCACTTTCTTGCCGAAGATTCTTTTCATTTTCTGTATTAAACAAGCGTTTTCCATTTTTGCGCAAAACTAAAATATACTCATGCTCCAAAGTCACGTAGGCTCCTACGGGCAGCATTCCCGACCCCATGAATTTATTAGGGGCGTTTGTCTGTTTGCGCCATAAGATTTCAGGGAGACAATGGAAGCCAATTTCAAAACAAGATTTTGAAATGCGCGAATGGTTTGGGAACAATTGAAATTTCCCCCCGATTGTTCGGGTGGAATCTCCAATATTTATGCAGGCAATGCCGCCATCTTTTAAAACACGGAAAATTTCTCTCCATGTGCTGTCGAGCTCCTTATGCATGAGCTCAAATGCCAAATTTCCATTTTCCTCTTTCAACGCGGCGGCAATAGCTGGATTTAATTCTGAAAAAACCGCATCCCACATTTGGATCATTGGGTATGGCGGAGACGTAACAACAAGATCCACGCTTTCGGACTTGATTCCAATCAAATTTCGCGCGTCTTGGAGCAGGAGCTTGTGTGAGGTTTTCACCATACTATTTTATCACCGATCCCTTTCACTGTCTAGGCATAACAACCATTGAGGCGGCCGGGCCCAAGGTGAGTTCAATCTGTCGCCGAACCGGTTTTGTTAAAATCTAAATAGTGTACTTCGTCTATCTTATAGAATGCGAGGGCGGGAGTATCTATACAGGGCTCACGACCGATGTGGCGCGCAGGTTTGAAGAGCATGCCGCGAAGAAGGGCGCGAAATATACCCGTGCGCATAGGGTTGTGAAGCTTCTCTACGCCGAAAAGCACAAGAACCGCTCAAAAGCATCAAAACGGGAGGCGGAAATCAAGAGCTGGAAGAGGGAGAGGAAGCTCGAGCTGGTAAAGCACGGGAAGGCGTGATTTTTTGGTATACTGAATAAGGCATAAACACTAATCGCATGAAAAAATACTCAATAATAATCGGGTTACTCGTCGTCTGCGTTGCGCTTCTTGCACTCGTAAACACAAAGGCAAAGCCGAGAGTAATCATTACGGATTACAAGAACGCCGCCTACAAAATAGATGGCAAGCTCGTAACGCTTGTGAACGGCTCCGCGGAGGAGGAGAGTGCGCCTGGTTCGGCCTCAAAAACCGTAACGCAGTTTTTCGGAAATGAGGCAGTGGGTGACTTCAATGGCGACGGCAGGCAGGACGTGGCATTTATTATGACGCAAACAGGCGGAGGGAGCGGCACGTTTTTCTACGTAACGGCAGCGCTGGGAACGGCGAGCGGATACTCGGGCACGAATGCCATTTTGCTCGGCGATCGGGTTGCGCCGCAAACGATAGAGTTCAGGAACGGAGAGATCATCGTGAATTACGCCGACCGGGCGCCGAAAGACCCGATGGCGGTGCAGCCCTCGATAGGCGTGAGTAAATATTTGAAAATTCAGGGCGCCAACCTCGTGCAGTCACGCGCAGTCGTAGGCGAGGGGATGCGCTGCGGAGGAAACATGTTGGGCGCGCCGATATGTACTGACGGATTTCATTGTGCGCCCGCTGCCGGTGTCCTGCTGCCGTTCGGTGATGTGGGCGGAACATGTGTGAAAAATTAAAATGTGGGCAACGCTTAAAAATTATCTCATCTACTTCCTCACGGGCGGCATCTTTACCGTTGCCATTGTAGCGCTTGAGGAGAACGGCTCGCGGCTCCTCTCGGGGTTCGCTACATTGGTGCCTGTTTTTACCCTCGTTGCCTACTTATTTATCGGCGAATCAAGGGGTGGCGCGGCGGTCGGGGAGCACGCATGGTTCGTGCTCCTCGGCACCCTCGTTTCATGGGTGCCGTATATGCTCCTTGTGGCATATCTCGCCCCAAGGCTTGGTTCGAAATATGCCATTCTGGCAGGGTTGCTCGCCTTTTTCATTCTCGCTGGCGCCTATATTTTCACCGTTCGTCACTTCCATCTTTTTGGAGAATAATATGAAGCACCCCCATTCGCACCTTTGGCTCTGGCTCATCGGCATTACCATTGTCTTGTTTGGCATACTGTTTTGGCCAGAGGTGGCGATGTTCAAAACGTTGTAAATAAAAACCCCGCGGTATGAACCACGGGGTTGTGTGCTACGGGGTGACGGCGAGGAGTACGGTGTAACGCGCGCTCCAGGCCTGGTTCGGCAGGGTGACGAAGTCGGCGCTGAACCCGCGGAAGGGCTTCACCCGCGCCTCAAAGCCGAGACCCACGCGCTTCGTGAGCGGCTGGATGGCCTCAGCGCGGAAGGCGAACCCCTCCGCGCTGTTCCGATAGTACTCGACGCCAAGGCTGACCTTGGTGCCGATGTTCGGAAGCACGAAGCCGTCGAGCTCGGTCTTCATGCGGAGCATGTTCTTCGAGTCGGCGCTCAAGCTCTCGCCGCCGCCCACGAAGAAGTGCATCGCGCTCTCGCCGAGCCCCGGGATGTCGAGGAATGAGGCCATAAGCCCATATTCCACGCCGTAGGGCGTGAGGATGGTCTCGGGCCTCACCCAGTTTCTCGGCATCACGAGCCGGTCTCCGTAGAGCAGGTAGATGCCCGCACCGTAGAAGTCGACCCACGAGCCGAGCGCCTGCCAGGCAGCACCCGCGTAGAGCTGGTTGTAGAGCCTGTTCACGCGGTGGAGCTGCGGACCGGTCACGCTGCCCATGAAGTCCGTGAGGTCCCCCTTGGCCGCCGCCGTGCTCCCGTGCGGGCGCGCCGTGGGAATCATGTAGGCGAGGAGTGCGAGGTCGTTCGTGAGCCTCATGAGATGCTCGCGCGCGTAGACCTCCTTGCCGAGCATACGCCGCGAGAGAAGCTCGCCGACGTGCATCTGGTAGTTGAGGCCTGCCACGGTGAGGATAACCCTGCCGCCCTCATTGCAGAACTTTCGGAGCGCCTCGCGGTCGTTACCATCGATCCAGGCGTCCGTGTGGCTCTGGTTGAAGAGCCCGAGCGTCACCGAGGCGGTCCGCCCCGTTGTCTCGTAGAACGCTTCAGCGTGGCCCCCGTACTCGTGGCCGAATTGGCTGAGGTGAAACCCAACGAACTCATCGAGCACCATCGTGGTACCCCGCGCGAGCGGGGAGTGGCCGAAGTAGCGGTCGATGCTCGTCGCGAGCACGTCGTAGGCGCCAACGGCACTCCGAGGGGATGCCCAGGAGTACTTCTCGTTCGGCGAGTAGCCGAACTTGAACGTCATTCCCTCGTCGGCACGCGCCGACAGGGCAGTACACGCAAGCGCCACCGCCGCCACCTTCAGATTCACGAGTCGCATTCTCGTCTCCTTGTATAGCGATAGGTTGTTAAGGTTCGTAAAATAAAATAGCAAAAAAATAGCACATTGTCAATGTGGCGTAGTGAGCCAAGAGTGTTAGAGAGCCTTTGGAGTTTTGCCTGCGACCTGGATAACGCGGAGCACTAATTTCCCGTCAATAATATCCGCCTCAAGGAGCTTCGTGCGCACGCCGTCTTTTATGGTGTATACGCCAGGCTCGGGGTTTAGGGCACGGATTTTCCGGTCGAGTTCGATAGCCTTTGCTTTGTTTGCGCCCGAGGTGGCCGCCTCAAGGTCTTTTTCGTCAACGAAGCCGTCCTGGCTCTCGAATTTTTTCGTGAAGGTCGCCGCGGACTCGTTTTGCGGGAGTGCGTCTTCAAGTGCCCGCTCAATGCGGGGCAGTGTTTTTATAAGCATATCGGCACCGAGGCGGGCCAGCGCGTCGTGGAGCGTCGCGTAGTTCATTGCATGCAACGATTCCTCGAGTGTTTCCATGTTCAAAATGGCGCCGTGGTCCACTTTTTCGTCCACGACGAAAAGGGAGACGCCGGTCTGTTCCTCGCCCGAGATAAGTGCGGATTGAATGGGCGTCGCGCCGCGGAATTTGGGGAGGAGCGAGGGGTGCACGCCCACGGTGCCGAGGCGGGGGATGGAGAGTACTGACTTGGGAATAATATTTCCGTACGCGGCAACGATAAAAAGGTCGAAATTTCCCTTGCGGAGCATCTCTTCGATTTCTTTCGGCTTTTCGGGCTGTGCCACTTCAATCCGTTCGCGCACGGATTCGTCTTGCGCGAGCACGCTTTGTTTCGCGGCGGGAGCGGTGAGGATTTTCTTTCGCCCGACGGGTCTGTCGGGGTTGCACACCAAAAGCGCGGGGGGCATATCCGCACCGATGAGCCGCTCGAGGATGATAGCGGCGAATTCCGGAGAGCCGAAGAACGCGTACTTCATTTAGTTGGCTATTTTTCTTTAGGAAGAAGTTTAGTGACCGAACGGGCTTTGTCGAGGAAGAGCCCGCCGTTTAAGTGGTCCACTTCGTGCTGGAAGACGCGCGCAAGAAGGCCCCACGCCCTTATTTTTACCTTTCGTTCGTGGATATCGAGCCCCTCGAGCGTGACGCGGTAGTGGCGCGGTGTCGGCCCGTACACATCGGGGACGCTGAGGCATCCCTCCTCGATGGTCTCCATATCGTCCGAAGTTTTTGTAATAACGGGGTTGAAAATCGCATAAAAGTGCTGCCGGCCCTGCGTGTCAGGGACCTGCGCCACGAAAAACCGCTCATTACGGCCGATTTGGTTGGCACTCAAGCCTACGCCATTCGCCTTTTTCATGGTTTCGCGCATGGACCGCACGATTTCCTGCAGTTCTCTTTTTTTGTAATTCGAAAAATCAAACGCCTCCGTTTTGGTGCGGAGAAAGCGCTCATCTTCTTTTTTAGTTACGGTGACTATCGGCTTTGTCATCTTTTGAAAAGAATACCCGCATGAAGTAGGCGCCCTTGTTCTTTACGCGCTTCATGTCTGCAATGCGCCGGGCGAGCGTAAGGAGCTTGTCCGCGTCGTGCATTTTTGCGAGTTTGATATAGAGAGCCTTGTGCTCCTCGTCCCCCAGTATCCCCGCAAGGGAGATGCCGGTGAGCTGATATTTGCGGTATATTCTGCTCGTGTGCGCCCGTTCGCGCAAGGCCTTGAGGTAATTCGCATCGAACGGCGGCATTTCACTATTGTATGGTATTATGAGGTGAATGAAAAGGCGATTATTCATCGCACTCACGCTTCCGGAAGCGGTCATTAGCATGGTTGACCGCGAACTGGATACCGTACGTTCTCGTTATGGAGAGAGCGCGATACGGTTCGAGCCGAAAGAAAAGTGGCATATGACGCTCCTGTTTTTAGGAGCGCAGGATGACGGTATGATAGCGAACGTACGGGAAGCGATGGAGGCAGCGCTTGACGGTTTCGATTGGCAGCCGCTCATTACGGAAGACATTACGTATGCGCCGCCCCACCACCCGCGCATGATATGGCTTACGCTCTCAAAACGCTCTTCGGAATATTTCGGAAAATTGCGCGAGCGCCTCGCGGCGGAACTGAAAGCGCGTGGCGTGGCGTGGAGGGATGATGTGCAGACATTCCGCGGCCACATTACGCTTGCGCGGCTTCCTGAGGCGCCCGCAGAGGCGCTCGGCGCGCTTAGGGTCGCCCACGCGAACCATTGCAACGAGTATGCATTCGAACTTTGGGAATCAAAACAGAGCACCGCGGGGTCGCAATACTCCTCGCTCGTACGATTGGCGCGGGAGGAGAAAATCTGATTAAATAACAGCACATGAAAAAACGCATTTTATCCATCGGCGCCCTTATTCTTGTTGCTGCGGCCGCGCTTGGCGGCGCCGCATACGGAGGATATCGCTTCGGCTATTCGCACTCTATCCGTATCACGGACAGCCGTCAGCTTTTGAACGCCGACTTCAATCTCTTTTGGGAGGCGGTCGACACTGCAAAGGCGAAGTATGTTGATATTAAAGACGTAAGCGACGAGCAGCTTATGAACGGCGCCATCAAGGGAATGCTGGGAGCGCTCGGTGACTCGTACACGGTGTTCTTCAATCCGAGTGATGCGAAAAAGTTCCAAGATGATTTGAACGGCAGTTTCGGCGGCATCGGCGCAGAGATAGGCATCCGCGACGAGCAGCTCCTTGTGATTTCGCCGCTTAAGGGCAACCCCGCGGAGGCGGCAGGCTTGCGCCCCATGGATAGGATTTGGAAGATAAACGGCAAAGACACGACCGGGCTTGCGGTTGAGGAGGCGGTAAAACTCATTCGCGGAGAACCGGGAACAGTGGTTACGCTTTCCATTTATCGCGATGGCTGGCGTGAAGCGAAAGATTATAAAATTACCCGCGCGATTATTCAGGTTCCCACGCTTGATTCGGAAATAAAAACGCTGAAGTCCGGCGAGAAGGTGGCGGTAATGAAGCTCTACAACTTCAATGCGAACGTGCCGCAGCTCTTCTACAACGCGTCCGTTGCGGCGCTCCAGGGCGGAGCGCAGGGCGTCATTCTCGACTTGCGCAGCAATCCGGGCGGTTTCCTTGATGTCGCAACGAATCTTGCGGGGTGGTTCTTAAAAGATGGTTCGGTCGTAGTGCGGGAGAAGAAACGCGATGGCGCGGGCGATACGCTCGTGGCGCACGGCAATGCGGCGCTTGCGAACATCCCGGTCGTGGTGCTCGTAAATAACGGCTCCGCGTCCGCCTCGGAAATTCTTGCAGGCGCGATACGCGATATCCGCGGCGCGAAACTCATCGGCGAAAAGACCTTCGGCAAGGGAAGCGTACAGGAAATTACAACGATGTCGAATGATGCGGAAATTAAGATAACGATCGCGCACTGGTATACGCCGAACGGCACGAAGATAGACAAGCTTGGCCTCAAACCCGATATTGAAGTGAAAATGTCGGAAGAGGATTACACGAAGAAGCGCGACCCGCAGATGGATAAGGCGCTCCAGGTTATCGAATCGGAATTGGTGGCGAAACAATAACGCACATGAGAGTTGTATTGCTGAAAGACGTAAAAGGCATCGGCAAGAAGGGTGAGATAAAAGAGGTGAACGACGGTTATGCGCGTAACGCCCTGCTGCCGAAGAAGCTCGCCGCATTGGCGACGAGCTCCACGGTTTCCATCGTCTCAAAACTTGCCGCGGACAAAGAAAAGGCGCACGCCGCACGCGTGGCGCGGCTCTCTGCGCGCGCAAAATCTATCGATGGCATGAAGCTCCACTTTGCGCTCCGTGCAGGGGAGAAGGGCGAGCTGTTCGGTTCGGTTTCGGCAAAGGATATAGAGAAGGAGCTTGTGCGCTTTGAGGCGTCCGAAGGAAAGGTGGTATTGGAACACCCGATAAAAACACTCGGGCTTTGCCGAGTGCCGGTGGAGTTCGGCGACAACATTCGCGCGATGCTCCAAGTGGAAGTAAAAGAAGAGAAGTAGCCCGCTTAGAGAACGTTCACTACGCGAACGAACTTCTTCGAACCATCAAAGTGGTTCTTCTTTTTCGTTGCGAATTTGACGGTGCCCGCCTTCTTCGCATAGAGAGTGTCGTCGCCGCCGCGCACCACGTTCGTGCCTGGAAAGAACTTCGTACCGCGCTGGCGAATGATAACCCCGCCCGCGTTGACCGGCTGCCCGTCGAAGAGCTTTACGCCGAGGCGCTTAGACTCTGATTCACGTCCTAATTTAGTTGAACCTTTAGCTTTTGTATGTGCCATGGCTGTTATGGGAACCGCCTGCGTGGCGGTTTTCTGATACCCGTATATAATAGTCTAAACATCGCCTTTATGTCAACCATGCAGATAGCGATAGTAGCGGGAGTGCTGTTCCTTGTGGGGAGTACCGGATTCGCGTTCGGGTATCTTATGGCGGGGGAGCGCGCACCCGCGCCCATAGTGATAGAAAAGTGCTCGCAATAGTGTTGATATTTTTCAATATTTTTGTATACTGTATGAGCAGTTTTTGCGCAGGTGGCGAAACTGGCAGACGCACTACCTTGAGGTGGTAGCACCCGCAAGGGTATGGAGGTTCAAATCCTCTCCTGCGCACAAATAAAAACCCCTTATGCGGGGTTTTTGTGTTGACTTGTGCGGAGGACGGGCCTCTACCGGGAGGGGAAGCTCATTGCCTCGAGCAACCCCAGCGATCCGCGCTTTGCGCATCGCCTCATCTGGGACCATGTGCGCGAGGCGGTCATCTCCTGAGTTGTCGTGGCCAAGCCGTAGGATGATATTCCTGCGGCTTTTTATGTAATAAAAAAGAGCATCCGATATTTTGGATGCTCTTTATGAAGCCGAACGGTCTCCCGCGTCAGCGTCCGCGGTAGGCAAGGCGCACGAGGACGACAGAAGCGGCGATCGCTCCCGCGAACACAAAAAACGTGGCGGGAATAGAGAAGCAGAGGATGAGCGAAGAGGCGAGGCTCTGCGAGCCGTGCGCCGCCGCTGTCCAGACGTACTGGTACATCTTCTCCGGCATCCACCCCGCGTTGAGGTACAACGCGAGCTGTCCGTGGTCGTCGGCGCTCCAGGAGCCGAGCCAGAGGTAGTGCGCCTTGCGCAGCACCTCGTTCCGCTCGGCGATGAGCCGGTCGATGCGCCCCGAAAAGGGCGTGCCGGCCGTGTAGTGCTCGTCGACCAGCTTGTTGAAGCGCTCCGCCACGGGCGCGACCCGTGCGCTCATGAGGAGGTGGTCGTTCACGATGACGACCGCGAAGACCACGACGAGGAAGAGGGGGATGCAGGCGACGATTCGCTTCAGCATGCGCTACTCCTTTGTTTTGGCGTTGTTTGGAACTAACAAAACGATAGCACAAATAAGCTGAAAAGTCAATATATCGCACAATTCTTGCAATAGTGTTCTGTTTTGAGAATAGGTGGGCGCAAGGTACAATAGAGTAAATGATGAAACGAATAGTACTGGCGCATAAAGCGATAACGGTGATATTGGCAATTTCTTTTGTGCTGATGCTCACATCAGGGATTTTGACGTATACAAACTACGGTCGCCTCGCGCCGCTTATCGTGCTCCACTTCGACGCGCTCCACGGCGTCGACACGTTCGGCACGCGCGCGAGCATCTGGGGTATGTGGGCGTTGGGGCTTACGATGAACATTTTGAATGGCGGTCTCGCGTATGAGTTTTACAACCGCGAGCGATTTCTCGCGTATCTCTACCTTGGCGCGAACGTACTCATCTCGCTCATTGCTCTCATTTCGGTCGGCGTAATGGTAACCGTAAACTAACGTATGGGAACGCTTTTCGTATTCATTGCCGGTATCGCGGTTATCGCGGTGGGGTTTTACGTGCTCTATCAAGCCATTCAAAAAAAGAGCGAGAAAAATCCCGAGGAGATGAGTTCGCTTCTGTTGTTGCAAAATCAGATACAGGAGCTGAACCGCACGCTCGATGCAAAATTGGGAGAATCGACGAAGTTCATTCAGTATCAGCACAGCGAATCGTCCAAGCTTATCCGCGACGTAACGGAAAAACTCACGAAGCTCGATGAAACGAATCGGCAGGTGGTGAATTTTGCCGACCAGCTCCAATCGCTCCAGGACATTTTGAAAAATCCGAAACAGCGCGGCGTACTCGGCGAATACTATCTTGAGGCGCTCTTAAAGAACGTGCTCCCGCCCGGAAGCTATGAAACGCAATATCAAATGGGCGTGGACGAGAAAACCGGAAAGGAGCTTATCGTGGACGCGGTCGTATTCGTGAAAGACAAAATTATTCCCATCGATTCGAAGTTCTCGCTCGAAAATTATAATCGCGTGGTCGAAGAAAAAGACCCGGTGGAACGCGAACGCCTCGAGAAGCTCTTCAAAGCCGACCTTAAGAATCGCATTGATGAAACCGCGAAGTACGTGCGACCGACGAGGGGCACCATGGATTTTGCGTTCATGTTCATCCCGCACGAGGCGATTTACTACGACCTTTTGATAGCACAGGTGGGCGCGGTAAAAGTCGCGACGCGCGACCTTATCGAGTACGCGTTCAAGGAGAAGCGCGTCATTATCGTTTCGCCGACGTCGTTCCTTGCATATCTCCAGACGGTATTGCAGGGCCTTAAGGCGCTGAAGATAGAAGAAACCGCCAAAGATATCGTGAAGCGCGTCGAGGAGCTCGGGCGCCACATCGCAAGTTACGAAACAACGCTTAAAAAACTGGGGAACCACTTGGGGACCTCGGTGAATACCTACAATTCGGCATACAAAGAATTCGCGAAGATAGACAAGGACGTGATGAAGATAACCGACGGGACCTCGAAGGTCGAGCCCGCCGCGCTCGAACTCCCGCTTCATCGTGAAGAAGGATAGCCCCGCCGCGGTCGCGACACTCCTTTCAATGTACGGCGCATTGGGGCGCCCCCTTACCTTTGTTGAGATTTGCGGAGGCATTCCTCCAGAACTTGCGACGCCGGAGGATGTCGCGCGCATTCTCGAGCGCGGCGTAGCACGAGGGCAATTCGCTGAGGAAGAAGGATTTTATTCGCCACGCGCACGCGCGTGCGGCAGTTTTGCGCGCAGAACGCAGGACCTGTTGCGCGACCACAAGTGGAAGAAGCTCGAATCGCTCGCGCGCTGGTTCAGGCACATTCCTTTCGTCGAGTTCGTATTCGTAAGCGGTTCGATATCAATGGGGAACGTACACGAGCGCTCCGATTTCGATGTGGTAACGGGCGTTCGCGCGGGGCGTATTTTTATGACGCGCTACTTCGTGAGCGCGCTCTTTTCGCTTTTGAACGCCCGCCGCCTCGACGATTTGCAGGAGAGCAGCCCCGATAAACTGTGCTTCAATCACTTTGTGACCGAAGCGACATATGAAAAGGAGCCGCACAATTATTATCGCGGCGAGCTCTATCGAAACCTTGTCCCGCTCTGGGGGGATGAAGAAACGCTAAGTAAATTTATTTCAAAAAATGCGTGGGCGCGCATGCCGCGCCTTGCGCTGCTTGATGCGCACCGCATCGCGAAAGGAAAATCAGTAATTGCCCGTGCACTGGAGCGGCTCTTCTCGGGAAAACTGGGCGACGTATTCGAGGCGCGTGTGGCACGCCCTATCGCCATGAAGCGGCTTCATGCGTATCTTGCGCGTAAAGGAGAGGGCGAGCGGGTGGTGATTGGCGATGCGGAACTGGAATTCCACTTCGTGCTGAATTACGAAAAGCAGTTTTCTACGCTCACGCGGTAGCGTTACTTCTTTTCCTCAAGTTTGTGCGGGTTATGATTCGGACAATTTTTGCTCGAGCAGCGTTCGGGAATAGTTTTCGTGCCCTCCATCATAAGCGCGCCGCAGAGCGAGCAGACGTTGCCGGTGGGACGGGATTTGATGATGAACTTGCACGAAGGATAATTTGAACAGCTGTAAAAGGGGCCGAACCTGCCGCGGCGCTCCACAATATCGCCCGTCTTGCAATCGGGGCATTTCACGCCCGTGCGTTTCTTCGCCTCCTCTTCGGGGCTTTGCTTGATGTAGTGGCAGCCCTTCTTGCCGCGTTTCCAATTGCTGCATGCGATGAACTTGCCGAAGCGTCCTTCGCGCTCCACAAGCGCGCCGCCGCACTCTGGGCACTGCTCCTCAAGAATTTTCGGTCCTTCCATAATGGAGCCGTCGATTTTGCGTGCGCCAAGGCAGTCGGGGAAATGCGAGCAACTCAAGAAGGTGCCGCTCCTGCCAAGTTTTATCGTCATGCGTCCGTGAGCGGGGTCGACGGGGCATGCGAAAACTTCGGGGCCGGGTCCGAGGTCGGTGATTTTTCCCTCTTCTTTCTTGGCAGCAGCTATCTGTTTTGAAAACGGGCCGTAGAACGCCTTGAGTGTCTTTTCGTAATCGCGTTTTCCCGCCGCTATCTCGTCGAGGTCATTTTCCATTTCCGCAGTAAAAGAATCGCTAATATAATCGGCGAACTTCTTTTCCATATAATTGCTGACCACCTCGCCGACCGCGGTCGGGTGGAGCGCCTTGCCGATTTTTTCGACGTACGCGCGGTCTTGGAGTGTCTTAATAATGGATGCGTAGGTGCTCGGGCGGCCGATATCGCGCTTCTCAAGCTCTTTCACGAGCCCCGCTTCCGTGTAGCGCGCGGGCGGCTCGGTTTCCTTGCCCTCAGCGTCCACCGTACGAAGGGCGAGCGGTTCTCCCTTAGCGACCTGGGGCAGTTCAACATCTTCTCCGCGCGCGTCGGGGTCGGCAGAGAGCCAGCCGGGTACTACAACCACAGTGCCGTTCACGGAGAAATTGGGAATGGCATCGGGTTCGTCGATATTCGCGCTAATCTTCGTACGCAAAACTTTCGCATCGATCATCTGCGAGGCAACCGCGCGTTGCCAGATAAGCCGGTAGAGCCGCTTTTGTTCATCGGTTGTGCCCGCGCTCCGCACGCCAGCCTTAGTGGGGCGAACCGCCTCGTGCGCCTCCTGTGCGTTCTTGCTCTTTGTGGCGAACACGCGGGGAACTACATGCTCGCGCCCGTATATTTTTTCTATTGTTGCAAAAATATCTGTACGCGCAACCTCACTTAGGTTCACGCTGTCGGTGCGCATATAGGTGATATGCCCCGCTTCATAGAGCTTCTGGGCGATGCCCATGGTGCGCGAGGGCGAATAGCCGAGCCGCGAGCTCGCGGTCTGCTGGAGCGTGGAGGTGGTGAATGGGGGTTTCGGCGAGCGGCGCGCTTCGGTCTGTTTTATTTCAACGACTGACCAGCGTCCGCGCTTTGCGGCCGCAAGGATGGCGGCGGTTCGTTCTGCTTCGCGTGGTTCTTTTTCGCACACGAGGGCGAGTTCCTCCTTTCCTTTTGTGGTGAAGCGCCCCGTGATGACCGAATAATGTTCGGGGACAAAGGCGCGAATTTCGCGCTCCTTTTCCATAATAATGCGAAGTGCGGGCGACTGTACGCGCCCGGCGGAAAGTGCGCCGTACCACATTTTGGTCCAGAGGAGCCCGGAGAGGTCGTAACCCACAAGACGGTCAAGTACGCGCCGCGCCTCCTGCGCTCTGCGAAGGTCCTCGTCGATGGCGCGGGGGTGTTTGATAGCATCCTGGATAGCAGGCTCGGTTATTTCATGGAAGGCGACGCGTTTGGGGGATTTGAGCCCTATCGCTTCTTTAATGTGCCATGCGATAGCCTCACCCTCACGGTCAGGGTCGGTCGCGAGGAGCACCTCATCCGCTTTCTTTGCGAGTTTCTTTATTTCCTCAACGACCTTCTCCTTCCCCTTCGATACTTCATAGTGCGGCACGAAACCGGCCGGAATATCGATGGCCTTCTTATTGCTTTTCGGAAGGTCGCGAATATGGCCAATGCTTGCGATGACCTTATATTCGCCCTTCAGATATTTTTCGATAGTCTTCGCTTTTGCGGGACTTTCTACGATAACCAGTTTCATGTGTTGAGCGTGAATCCGTTCGCGTGCTCTTTGATTATGCCACGAACGGTAAGCATCGTGAGCTTTTCGCTTATTATGCGTGGCTCCAGTGTAGTGAGTTCGCACATTCTGTCAATTGAGACCGGCTCTTTTGCGTTGCGGAGCACCTCAAGGATCGTTGCCTCCGCATCATCCTCTGCGTGCGGCATGGCCATCTCGATAGGGGCCTCATCGGCAAGCCCAAGGTCTTCGAGAATGTCGTCCGCGCTCGCAACAAGGCGCGCGCCCTCGCGGATAAGTTTGTGCGAGCCTTTGTAATTCCCATGGTGGACGTTTCCGGGAAACACAAATACCTCGCGGCCCTGCTCGATGGCGTTCCGTGCGGTCGCAAGCGAACCTGAACGCAAAGGAGCTTCGATAACGACGGTTGCGATGGAGAGCCCGCTTACAATGCGGTTGCGTTCAAGGAATTGGCTCGGGTATGAGGGTGTTTCATCCGGATATTCCGAGATAAGGCAGCCATCATGCTCAAGGATATCTTCTGCAAGACGCTCGTGTTGCCGCGGATAAATGGAATCGAGTCCATTTGCAAGTACGGCAATAGTGCGCCCGTTGCCCGCAAGCGCGCCATCGTGGGCAGCGCCATCGATACCGAGCGCGAGTCCGCTCACGATAACAAACCCCCGCCGCGCGAGCGTTTCTGCGGTCGCAAAGGCAAGCGCGCGCCCTTCGCGTGTCGCCTTGCGCGTGCCGACGATAGCCACGCACTGGTCATGGGGCGCGGGAAGACTCCCGCGAAAATGAAGTTCCGCGGGATGGCCCACGGATTCAAGAAGCAGGGGAGGATATTCCGCATCACGCTTGGAGACGGTCCGTATGGGGAAGTCCATAGTATGATAAAATAAGTATACACGATGCAGCTCGATGCGTTCCAAAAAAAATTATTGATTCAGGGCGGCAGTACGTTAGCGATCATTCTCGCATTGCTTGGCGGTATTATTTATTTCGGGAGTGAGATAGGGAACAATTCCGATGAAATCGCAGCGCTTCGGCGCGAGCTTGCGCAACGTTCGCACGCGTTGAACTCCTTGGCGGCGCTTCGTTCCGAATATCGGACAAAAGCACAGGCGGACCTTGCCGCAATGAGTTTGTATGTGCCGACCGAGGAACAGCTCATTAACCTCCGGCAGGAGTTCCAGGTACTTGCGGCGAAAAGCGACCTTGCTATCTCGTACACATTTTTGAGCGATACGGCGCCGACCGCCGCATCCTTCGGTGCGTACAATTTCCGCCTCGACCTCACCGGCGATTTCGACAAGCTTGTTTCGTTCATTGATACGCTCCAGCGCTTTCGCTATCTTTCCGATTTCCGAGGGTTTTCAATTACCCGGGGCGGTGCGAAGAGCACAATGGGTCTTAGCGGAATAGTGTATTATCACGAAGAGCCCGCCCAGGGTGCAAATTAATACCGCGCTATGAATAATTTTCTATCAAAATTTTCACGATTCCGATTATCGCGGCAAACGCTCTTCTCCGTTCTTGCGATCGCAATGACAGGCCTGCTCATATTCTTTGTTGTCACGGCGATTGGCTTTCTCGTGTCAAAAATGGATATTGCGTTCGAAATAAGCGGACGGGGCGCACCGGAACAACGGTTTGACATCAAAGGCTTTGAGGCATTAAAGTTACAATCACTGTAAATATGGGCGTGTAGTTCAGTGGTAGAACGCTGTCCTGATAAGACAGAGGTCGAAGGTTCGATTCCTTCCACGCCCACCGTCGGAACAAGGGCCCGTAGCTTAGCTGGTAGAGCGCCTCATTTGCAATGAGGAGGTCACCGGTTCAAATCCGGTCGGGTCCACAAATACATTCGCCGCAAGGCGAATTTTTGTAAGAAAAAATGTGTAAATGCGTCATATATATATGAGATTGGTGCGATTATTTGCGAAAGCGATTCCCCACCTTATTGTGGCAGTTTTACTTGCAGCGACGACCGTTACTACGGGCGTGGCGACATACAAATTGGCGGCCGCACAAACGCCCCCGAACGAATCCGTTGCCCCACGCGCGCCGGGAATTCCAAAACAGGTTTTTCTGCGCGTAACCACGCCGCCCCGGCGGCCCGCGTCTACATCTACTCCTCTTCCTACGCTACCGCCAAATTTTGGCGATGATGACTAACCAACTGTATGCGCACCGTGATGAATAAAAAAATAATAGCGCTTTTCGTAATTGTTCTGGGGGTTGCGATAGGTTCGACGTATTTTATAGCGAAGCGGCAAATGGTGAGCGGGGTTCCTCAAAATCTTCCGCACTACCACGAGGCGGACCTGGCACCATTCGACGGCTCGAACGCAGACAAACCTATTTATATCGGTCTCGATGGATATGTATACGACGTATCAAAGGGAAAGGAGTATTACATAACAGGCGGCTCGTACCATTATCTTGCAGGCAGAGATTCTTCAAAAGAGCTTGACCTCATCGGCGGTGAAATAATTAAACGCGAGTATCCTGTCGTGGGCGTGCTCGCGAAATAGGGTATAATGGTATCAATGAAGAAGACGGGGTGGGTCGTGGTTTTTGGTGCGCTTATTTTTACGTTGAACCTCTGGATACTTTCAAAGCCGACGCCGGGCGCTGTTTTTACAGCTCCGCTCAAAAGCCTCGGCCAAATCACCGCGCTTCTTGGCACGGTGCTTCTCGCGTTCGAGTTTATTCTCGCCGCGCGTATTAGACTCGTAGAAAAGTGGTTCGGCGGGCTCGATAAGGTGTATCACGCGCACCGCATACTCGGCGGCTCCGGGTTTGCGCTTATTGTCTACCATCCGCTCTTTCTGTTGGTGAATGCGCTCCCGAACGTAAGGGCGGCGATGAACCTTATCATCCCTTCCTCCATTCTTTCGTATGATTACGGCATCTTTGCATTCTATTCGTTCCTCGTTCTCATCTTTCTTACGCTTTACGTGAAATTGCCCTATCACATCTGGAAGGCGACCCACATTCTTATGGGAATCCCGCTCGTGTTCATGCTGCTCCATATGCTCTTTATTACGAGCGACATTTCCGCTTATTTGCCCCTACGGGTATGGACTTTGGGGCTCACGTTCGCGGCACTCGCCGCGTATAGTTACAAGCGTTTTTTGTATACATATTTTGGGCCTCGTTACGAGTACACGGTTTCACTCGTGATGCGCGCGGGAGCCATTACCGAGCTCACGCTTATGCCCACCGCAGGCCGTCTGCCGTATGAGGCTGGCCAATTCGCGTTCATTTCACTCGAGAATAAGTGGCTTGCGCGGGAGAAACATCCGTTCACCATCGTTTCTTCGCCGACCGAAACAGCGCTTCGGTTTTCCATCAAATCGCTCGGTGACTATACCTCGAAGCTTGAAGTGGTGAGGGAGGGTGACAAGGTATACGTGTATGGGCCATACGGGAAATTCGGCGAGAAGGCGCTTGCGTCCGCAAAAGACCAGATATGGATAGCGGGTGGTATCGGCGTAACGCCATTCTTGAGCCTCGCGAAATTTTTAAGCGCACGGGGGAATACCGGCACCATAACTGTTTTTTATTGCGTAAAGAATATGGATGAGGCGCTTTACGCCGAGGAGCTTGCGCACGCTCGGGCGAACCCGAAGTTTAATGTGCTTGATTTTTGCTCGGACATAGAAGGGCGCATCACGAGCGAGCATGTCGCGCGCATTGCGGGGGACCCGAAGGACAAAATCATCTTGCTTTGTGGCCCACAAGGAATGGTGGAGGGCCTCGCACGCGATTTTGAGGATATTTATCACGTGCCGAAGCACAATATAATTTTTGAAGAGTTCTCATTTTTAGGATGAATAACATAAGAACCATAACTACCATTGCGCTCGTAAATTTTGCCGTCGTGGCGGGCATTGTAATAGGTTGGCAAATGGCGGCGAAGAGCAACCAGACCTCCATCGTACCCACGCCGGCCACATTCGCGACCAGTACTGCGGTATCGGGAGCAGCTTCTCACGAGCGTCCCGCCCCCCAGCCTGCTCCCGCCCCCGCGCCGAAGCCCGATAATCGTTGTATAGTGACCATTCAGGGGAAGCGATACGACGTAACCCAGCTTCGCCTTACGCATTCCGGCGGGGACGTGTTCGTGTGCGGCACCGATATGACGACGACCTTCTTCTCTCAGCATGACCAACAGCTTCTCGATACCACGATGAGACAATATCTGGTCCAATAGGCCTTGACACGCGTGGTAGAATAAAAATATGAAAACAGTAACAGTGTATTCCACTCCGTCGTGCGTCTATTGCAAAATGGCGAAAGCCTACTTTGATCAAAAGGGCGTACAATATATCGATAAAGACGTGATGGTGGACGAGGTTGCGCGCGAGGAAATGATAAAAAAGACCGGCCAGCTCGGTGTTCCCGTGCTCGACATCGGAGGCTCTATCATAATCGGATTTGATAAAGGCGCCATCAACGAAGCGCTCGGAATATAAAAGAAAACAGGCGTCCGCTGTCGCGGACGCTGTTTTTATTGTAGGGTGAAACTATGAGACTTCACCGGTTCATCGGCGATTACGACCTTTCGCAAAAGAAACTGCGGCTCACCGATAACGAGACGATACGCCAGGTTCGGAACGTGTTACGGCTCGGTGTAGGCGATTTTCTTATGCTCGTAGAGCGCGGAGCGGGTGAAGCACGCTGTAGTATTACGAACCTGGGCGATGCGTTTCTTGAGGTGGAGGTTCTTGAGCACGCCCCCGCTCCGGCCGAAGCATTGCGGAGCGTCGCGCTCTACTGTGCGGCACTGAAGCGTGACAATTTCGAGTTCGTTGCACAAAAAGCAACCGAGGCAGGGGTAGCGCGCATCGTTCCGGTACGTACCGAACGAACCATAAAGCAAAATCTCAACCATGTGCGTCTCGAGAAAATCGTGAAGGAGGCGGCAGAGCAGAGCGGCAGGACGACCGTTCCCGCGGTAGGGGAAGTGATGCCGTTCAGCGAAGCCATTGTCGATGCGCAAGCGGTGGGCCGCACCGTTATCGCATGTGATGCATCGGGGGAGCCGTTTTCTGCGCTCGCGCGCGACATTGCGGACGAGGCAGCGCTCTTTGTGGGACCCGAGGGAGGGTGGAGCGAGGAAGAGCTTGCGGCGATGCGGGGTGCGGGGTGCGCGGTGATGAGCCTTGGCGCACTTATGCTGCGCGCAGAGACCGCCGCAACGGTGGCGAGCTATCTTGTATGCCAACAAAAGAACGTATAGCAAAGATAAAAAAAGTTGCTGAAGCGCGCCAGGCGGGACTGATAGTGGTGCTTGAAGATATTCATGACCCGCACAACGCAGAAGCGGTCGTACGGAGTGCGGAAGCATTCGGCATACCTGAAGTGTGGTTCGTATTCAACAAAGAAGCGCGCTTTAATCCTCGCCGCATCGGCAAAAAATCGTCTTCTTCAGGGAATAAATGGGTTGCGTTCCGTTCGTTCGATACGCCGGAGGCGTGCATTCGCGAGCTCAAAAAGCGGGGCTATTTCGTGGTGGCGACCGCGCTCGATGCGAAAGCGGTATCCATCTATCGCGCGAAACTCACCGGTACAAAGCTCGCGCTCGTATTCGGGAATGAGGCGCGCGGTATTTCGGAAGAAATGCGCGCATACGCCGACGTATTCCTTACGATACCGATGCGAGGTATGGTGCAAAGCCTTAATTTGTCGGTCACCGCGGGTATTGTGCTCTATGAGGTTACGCGCGTACGCATGCGCGCCGCCGCAAACTATCTTTTAAAAGCGCGCGATGCGGCGAAACTCGCAAGGGAACTCGTGAAGAAAAATGGCTAAAAAAATAGGAAAAGATTTTAGAGGTTTTGTGGGCATTTGGAAACCGAAGGGCCCGAGTTCATACGATGTGATACGCGAGTTAAAGCACCGCATCGCCGAAAAGAAAATCGGCCATGCGGGTACGCTCGACCCCAGGGCCGCCGGCATCATCGTGGTTGCGGTGGGGCGCGAGGCGACAACGCGCATCGCCGAGGAGGTCGCGAAAGAAAAAGAATACCGAGCTTCGGTAAGGCTTGGCGCAAAAAGCTCGACAGATGATGGAGAAGGAGAAAAAACGTTCGTTTCAAAAAGGCATCCGCCGCTCGTCGATATTCGAAGCGCGCTCGATTCCTTTGTGGGCATTACGATGCAGCGCCCGCCGGCATTCAGCGCGCTGAAAGTAAAAGGAATGGCGGCCTACGCACGCGCAAGGAGGGGCGAGCTCGTGGAAATGAAGGCACGCCCGGCGCTTGTGAAAGAGCTCGAGTTTATTTCGTACCGGTGGCCCTACCTCAAATTCCGCATCGTGACTGGGCCCGGCGTCTACATCCGCGCCCTCGCGCGCGATATCGGGGAGAAGTTGCGGGTGGGTGGCTATCTTGCAAGTCTTGAACGCACGCGCGTGGGAGAGTTTGCGAAAAAAGATGCGGTGGCGCTCGCCATTCGCTATAAGACGCCGAAACGAGTACGGTGATATAATACCGGTATGCATACATTACCAAAACTCCCGTACGCGTTTGATGCACTCGAGCCACACCTCGATGCGCGTACATTGGAGGTCCACCATGATAAGCATCATGCAACATATGTTGCAAAGCTTAACGAGGCGGTGGAAAAACACTCTGCGCTGAGGGATAAGCCGGTCGAGGAGCTGCTCCGCGACCTCGCTGCGGTCCCCGAGGACGTCCGCGCTGCGGTGAAGAATCACGGCGGCGGCCATGCGAGCCACACGCTTTTTTGGAGCATCATGGCGCCCCAAAAGGGAGGGGAGCCCGCCGGCGGCTTCGCATTGAAGATGGATGAGACATTCGGAAGTTTTGCGGCGTTTAAGGAAACATTCACGAAGGCGACGCTCGGAATTTTTGGAAGCGGGTGGGCGTGGCTTGTGGTGGATAAGGACGGAAAGATGTCGATTCTGGCACTCCCGAATCAGGACAACCCGCTCTCGGCTGGATTTACGCCGATCATGAACTGTGATGCGTGGGAACATGCGTACTATCTCAAGTTCCAGAATAGGAGGCCTGAATACGTCGAGGCCTGGTGGAACGTGGTAAATTGGGATGCGGTGAACGAGCATTACCGCGCGGCGATACGCGGATTAGTGAAATAAAAACGATTTATGACGTTCGACGAATATGACGCACAGGCGGGAGAAACCGCGGTGTACCCGAATGTGGGCCGAAACCATGTGTATCCGACGCTTGGCCTTGCGGGCGAAGCAGGTGAGGTTGCGGGGAAAGTCTCGAAGATAGAGCGCGACCTAAAGGGCGTTTTGAACGACGAGGTACGCGCGGCAATAAAAATGGAGTTGGGTGATGTGCTCTGGTTCCTTTCGCGCACCGCGATTGAATTCGGGACCACGCTCGACGAGGTTGCGAACGCGAACATTGAAAAACTGCGTTCGCGAAAAGAGCGCAGGCAGCTTCATGGGAATGGTGACTACCGGTAATAAAAACCCGCCCCCTCGATTGAGGGCGGGTTTTTTGTTACGTGACTATTTTTATGCGTGCACCAAGCTTGCGGAGGCGTGTCGCAAGGTCCTCATAGCCGCGATTGATGGAATAGACGTTCCGCAAGAGTGATTTTCCCGGGGCCGCGAGCATTGCGATAAGAATAATAGCGGCGGGGCGCAACGCGGGAGGGCAAATGACCTCAGCAGGCTTGAATTGCGTGGGGCCGGTTACGAACACGCGGTGCGGGTCGGCGAGAAGAAGATTTACGTTGAGCTTGGAAAGTTCGAGGTAGTAGAGGGCGCGGTTCTCGTACACCCAGTCATGAATGAGCGTCTGACCTTTCGCGACCGCAGCGATGGGCACAAAGAAGGGGAGGTTGTCGATGTTGAGGCCAGGGAAGGGACGCCCGTAAATCTTCTCATCGAGCGCCGTGAGGTTCGACGGGAATGTTTCGATGTCGACGAGGTCGGTGTGGCCGTTTGCGGATTTATACCGCTTCGTCGCTTTGTACTTAAACCCCATTTTCTCGAGTTTCAGGAGTTCGAGCTCAAGAAAGTCGATAGGGCAGCGTTTGATGGTAATGTGCGAGCGGGTGGTTGCAGCAATAGAGAGAAAGAGCATCGCCTCAATCGGATCTTCGCTCAATGCAAACGAAACGGGCTTATTCATTTCTTTCACGCCATGGATAGTGAGCGTCGTGGTACCGATGCCTTCCATCTTCACGCCGAAGAGTTCGAGGAAGCGGCAGAGGTCCTGCACCATATAGTTCGCGGACGCGAGTTTTATTACGGTTTTCCCTTGAATCTTTGAGGCCGCCATGAGCACGTTCTCGGTTACGGTGTCGCCAGATTCGTAGAGAACGATATCCGCGGGATTGAGCTTTTTTGCGCTTACTGCGTATTCATTCGCTTTTGTTTTGATACGCACACCGAGCTTTTCGAGCGCAAAAAGATGCGGCTGAACAGTGCGTGAGCCGAGTTTGCAGCCGCCGGTTTGTGGGATGGAGAACGAAGGGAAAAGATGGACGAGTGGCCCCATGAACATAACGATGCTCCTCGTTTTTGCGGCTGACTCCGCGTTCAGGTGCTGCAATTTCAGCTTGCGGGGCGGCGTGATGATAAGCGTCGAGCCATTCCAGGCGGTTTTTACGCCGACACTTTCCAGGACTTCAATAATGCGGTATACCTCCTCGATTTTGGGCATATTGAGGAGCGTGGTCGTGCCCTTATTCAGCAGCGAGGCGCAAAGAAGCCCCACTGCGGAATTTTTCGAAGCGTTTATGGAAATAGAACCGGAAAGCGTTTTTCCGCCATCGATTTCAAAATTCATGTGCTCATTTTACCACCCCCCGGGATAAAAAAATACCGCCCCTTTTTGCGGGAGCGGTATTTTTAGCTTTGATTAGTTCAAGACGACCACATCGAGATAGCCGATGCCCATATCGAGCGCCTTCTGCTTGGTCGGCATCCAGACGTCGATGAAGTTCTTCTTGCGGGGGTGCATGCGATCCTCCACCGTGAAGACCTTGTTGCCGAAAAGGCGAGGAATCATCACTTTTGTGTGGAAGGGAAGCATGTTGGTCGCCACGATGCCATCGCGGACCTCGGTGCCGTTCGCCGTAATGAACGGCGTGTCGTCGGTCTCCTCCGGGGTGCTCGCGTATGCGGTAACCCACATCTTGCGGATGGTGGTAGCGAGGGCGTCATCACTCTTCTTCGGAGCAACTGCCGCTTCCGCAACCTTCATAACCGCCTCTTTCATGATGGTGTGGCTGCCTATGACCGGTATCTCCGAAGGGATAGGGAAGGTCATAATGACCGCACTCAATACGATCGGAATAAGTTTTAATGTCATATAAAAAACCCCTCACGCAGGGATTATGCGCATAGCTTAGCATACCCTCAAGGTTTTGGCAAGGGGGAAGCAGAAAAACCCGCATATTTATTG
This sequence comes from bacterium, assembly GCA_021814545.1. Classification (GTDB taxonomy): domain Bacteria; phylum Patescibacteriota; class Minisyncoccia; order UBA6257; family GWB1-50-10; genus CAIKKG01. The sequence continues at coordinate 129,215 of JAKAID010000001.1, read as the reverse complement.
AGCTATTTGGGGCTTTCTGGTATAGTGTTCTGAATGATTATGTTGAGGGTCATTCACGCCACAAAAGACTACGTAGCGTTCAACAAACCGGCGGGCATGCTTGTGCACGGTATCAAAGGCTTTGAGGAACGGACTGCGGGCCACACGGTGGCCGACCGTGCGGTGAAGGACTACCCGGAAATCAGCCGCGTGGGCGACGACCCCGCGACGCGCCCGGGCATAGTGCACCGACTCGACAAGGATACCTCGGGCGTCATTGTGATAGCACGGAATCAGGCCTTTTTCAGCTTTATGAAGCACCTCTTCCAGAACCACCAGGTGAAAAAGACCTATCTCGCGCTCGTGAACGGCAGGCTTCTCGGGAAGGGTGTGGTAGACCTGCCCATTGGGTTAAAGCCGGGTACAGTAAAGCGGAGCACGCGGGCGCGCGATATGAAAATGGTGAAAGAGGCGGTGACCGAGTACGAGGTGGTGAAGGTGTACCAGAAGAGCGTGCTCGAGGGGCGCGGAGCGACATACTATTCGCTCGTGCGGGTTACGCCGCGCACGGGGCGCACCCACCAGATACGCGTGCATTTGGCATCCATCGGCCACCCCATCGTGGGCGATACTCTCTACGGACCAAAGGCGAATGGCCTTGGGCTTGAGCGCCAGTTCCTCCACGCGGAATCCATCGAATTTTCGACGCCGGACGGCAATCGAGTAAGGCTGGAAGCGGAGCTGCCGCCCGAGCTCCAGAAGGTCATCGATGCCCTGGAGGCGGAGCGCCACCGGACTTGATTTTTTTGGCATAATCTTCTACACTTTGTGTACGTTATGGATAAAGACTTGATCTCAAAAATCCGTCCCGGAGCGAAGGTGCGCGTATGGGAACGCATCAAAGAGGGCGACAAGGAGCGCCAGAGCGCGTTCGAGGGCCTTGTGCTTGCGCATAAGCATGGAGCAGAGGCGGGCGCGACCTTCACGGTCCGCGCGATCCTCCAGGAGGTAGGCGTGGAGAAGGTGTTCCCCGTGCACTCACCGAACATTGCAAAGATCGAGGTACTTGCAACGCCGAAGAAGGTGCACAAATCAAAGCTCTACTATATCCGCGATTTCTCGAGCAAGAAGACGCGCGAGAGGCTTACGGCGACGAAATAATGAACGAACTCCCGCTTCCGCGGGGGTTTTTGTATGATGAATAAGGAAACCATGGAAGAAAAACACGGAGAACTTGCGATAGTGGCAACCCCCATCGGCAATCTCGGGGATATTACCCTCCGCGCACTCGATTCCCTCAAGGCGGCTGATGTTATTTTTGCAGAAGATACGCGGGTTATTGCGCGTCTTCTTGCGCACTACGAAATAAGGAAGAGCCTGTTGCGCTACGACGAGCACGCCCACGAACGAGCGTCGGAAGAAGTGCTACGTTTTCTGCGTGAAGGAAAGCGCGTTGTCTTTGTTTCTGACGCGGGCACGCCAGGTATCGCTGACCCTGGGAGCCGCCTCGTGGCGCGTGTGCGCGCCGAGGAGCCTGCGGCGAACATTATACCCATTCCCGGAGCTTCCGCGATAACGACATTGCTTTCCGTATCCGGTCTCTCCGCGGACCAGTTCGTATTCCTGGGATTCCCCCCGCACAAGAAGGGCAGGAAAACATTTTTTGAAAACCTAACAACAAATACTATCTGGCCCGCAGTGTTCTATGAATCGCCCCACCGCATCGGGAAGGCGCTCGCGAGCATCCGCGAAGTGTTAGGCGACGAACGGCGCCTTATTGTGGGGCGCGAGCTTACAAAGGTGCACGAAGAAATCTTTACCGGCACGGTAAAAGAAGCCGCCGGCCGGTTCGGCGGCGAAGAGGGAGAATCGAGAGGGGAATTCGCGGTGGTGGTTGCCGGAGAGTAGTTACTGCTCGGCAGAGGCCCACGCGAGAAGGTCGGCGTATTCTGCCTCGCCGCAGATAGAACGCTTCGAGCGCGTATTATAAAAGAAGGGCACCCCATCACAACGTTCGACGTCGAGCTTCGTCATCATTTCGCGGTTCGTGTCGTTGTGCCACACCTCGTATTTTGCGACCGTGATATCCAATTCGCGCTCAAGCTGCTCGACGAGCGGCTTCATTTTTTCACAGTGGGGGCATTCTTCCCCGTAAAATTCCATGAGGTAGTCTTTTCCTTCCATAATAGTATTATACATGAGGTGATGAAGCGCGTATTCGACATACTGGGGGCACTCCTGGGGATAGCGCTCCTTGCGGCGGTGACGCCGTTCGTAGGGGCCGCCATCGTGCTTGAGAGCGGCTTCCCTGTGTTCGTGGCGCTCGAGCGGGTGAGCGGCGGAAAACGCATTCGCGTATTCAAATTTCGCTCTATGGTGCGGGGCGCGCACGCGATGAAGTGCGGCCTTCAGCCCTTAAACGAACGGAAAGACGGCCCACTCTTCAAGATAAAAAATGACCCGCGCCTCACGCGGGTGGGGAAAGTGCTCCGCAAGTTCCGCATCGATGAATTCCCTCAATTCGTGAATGTGCTCATGGGCGACCTTTCGATGGTCGGCCCGCGTCCGCACGAGCCGGGAGAGCTTGCGCAGTATCCGAAAGAATTCAAGTCGCTTTCGCTCGCAAGGGCGGGGCTTACCGGCCTCTCGCAGGTGAGCGGGGCGTCGAGTTTGCCGTTCAAGAAAGAATTGGAACTCGATAAATATTACGTAGAGCACCGTTCGCTCCTGCTCGACGCTTCGATATTATTCCGCACGGTGTGGATACTGTTTTTCGACCCCACCGGCGTGTAATGGTGCTGCAATTTATTGTGCTCGCGCGCGGTCGCGGGTATGATGAGGGGAATGCGGGTCGCGATACTACATGATTATCTGAATCAGTTCGGGGGCGCGGAACGCGTGCTCCAGACGATGCTTGAAGTGTTCCCTGATGCGGACATTTATACGCTGCTCTACGACCGCGACCGCACGTTCGGCATTTTTGAACGGAATATAAAAAAGACAAGCTTTCTTGATATACCGCTCGTGCGCCGGAAGCACCGCGCGTTCATTCCTCTCATGCCCCTTGCGTCAGACCTCGTCACAAGCGATGAGCACTACGACCTCATTATTTCCTCGACTGCCGGGTATGCGAAGGGGTTCCATGTAAAAGGTACCTACCACATTTGCTATTGCCACAGCCCGCTCCGTTACGCGTGGGAGATAGAGTATCTGAAGAACCTCTCATTCGCGCCGTGGATGCTCAAAGAATTCGTGATAAGCCCTATTGCGGGCTGGCTGCGGAAATGGGACGTGCACGCGTCGACGCACGTGAACGTATTTGTAGCGAACTCGAAGTACATCGCCGACAAGGTGCGTTCATACTATTGGCGCGAGGCGCAGGTTATTCATCCACCCGTTGCGACCGACGTGTTCTACCCCGAAATGGACGGCAAGGGTGGCGATTACTACCTTATGGCGGGCCGCCTGCTCTATTACAAAGGGTTCGATATCGCAATAAAAGCGTTTAATAAGCTTAAAAAACCATTGAAGATAGTAGGTGCGGGCCCGGAAGCGGCAAAGCTGCGCGCGCTTGCGAATTCGGGAAAGATAGAATTTTTGACCGACATTTCCGATGCAGAGCTCCGAAAACTCTACTCGAACGCGAAGGCGCTCATTTTCCCGCAAATCGAAGACTTCGGTCTCGTGGCGGCCGAGGCGCAGGCATGCGGTCTCCCGGTGCTCGCGTATCGCGTGGGGGGCGGAGGGGAGATAGTAACACATAAACGCACCGGTCTCTTGTTCAACGAACAGACGCCGGAGGCGATAGAGTCGGCCGTGCGGGAGTTCGAGGCCATGTCGTTCGACAGAAAAGCCATCGCGCGCGAAGCGCAGCGTTTTTCGAAGGAGAAGTTCGTACGTGCCCTGCGCGACGTCGTGCGCTCGCTCGGGTTCTCTCACGTCGCATGAATCCCGTATGAAAATAGTCGTTGATACGCGCGTTCTGGGGAGGGGCAACGTTTCGGGAGTAGAGGAATATACGCGCCACATGGTGGATGCGCTCCTTCAGGAAAATACGGGAGACCAATACGAATTCTTCTCGAGCGGCCTCTCCCGCGCACCACTCCCCGAAAACTGGATACGCGAGAATACGTCCGTGCGCGTGTGGGGCATTCCTAATAGGTTTCTTGATGCGTCGATACGCCTGCTTGGTATGCCGCACATCGAACCGCGTGATGCGGACGTGGTGTTCAGTCCGCACTTCAACGCGCTTCCCAAGCCGCGTACTGCAAAACGGGTCATTACCTTTCACGACCTCTCCTTCCTCCATTTTCCGGAATTCTATCCTGCGCGGAAGCGATTTTGGCACTGGCTTCAGGGTTATAAGACTCAGGCGCGCGAAGCGGATATGCTTGTCGCAGTATCGGAATTTACGCGGCGCGACCTTATGAGCGCGTTCGGACTTCACGAAACAAAGGTGCGCACGGTGTATTCGGGGGTGAATCCGTTTTACCGAAAGCTCGCGCCGGATGACCCGAAACATGTGGCAATGATGCGCGACTGGCGCCTTGCACGCCCCTTTTTGCTCTTCGTGGGAACGCTCGAGCCGAGGAAGAACATCTCGGGGCTCATACGCGCGTTCGACGTGGTGAAAAGCGACCCCTATTTAAGAGAATTGCGCCTCGTAATTGCGGGGAAGCGGGGCTGGCTGTGTGATACAATTTTTAGAGACGCCGCGCGGGCGAAATGGAAAGACGATATTATATTTTGGGGCGAGGCGTCGCATGAAGAGCTGCGCATACTCTACAATCTTGCCGAGGCATTCGTGTACCCCTCGTTTTTTGAAGGGTTCGGATTCCCGCCGCTCGAGGCGCAGGCATGCGGAACGTCGGTAATTACTTCGAATCGCTCCTCGCTGCCAGAAATAGTGCGGGATTCCGCGCTCCTGGTAGACCCGTGGAAGGTGGGAGAACTCGCCGATGCGATACGCATGCTCTTGAAAGGAAGCGCTTTGAAAGAGCGTCTTATTAACAAAGGGAGCGAGAACGTGAAGCGCTTCACGTGGAAGGCTGCAGCCCGTTCGCTCCGCAACATTTTTTCTGAACTATCGTGACAAATACTCGAGAGCACGTACCGAAAAAGAATATCGACCCGATGATGGTGGACGTGAAAAATCCCCACATGAATTACTCGTGGTCAGCGCACAACACTACGCTGAATTTGAGAAAAGCTCCTCTGCGCAATTCGCATATCGCGAAGGACATCGGACTTTTCCTCAAGGTATTTTTGGGAAGTGCGTTTCTCATCATCCTCATATTCGGCGCATGGAATGCGTATACGCTCGTGAGTGCAAAAGAGCTTCTCCAGAATTCCAGCGCGAAGATAAGCGCGAATTTTACGCACTCGGTTGATGCACTCCAAGACCTCGACCCCGAACGCGCGGCGGCGGCGCTAAAGGACAATGCGGCAGAGCTTGGAAAGGTGAATGCGGTTCTCGCGCGGAGCCACGCAGATGGAGTAATGGGGATACTCGGCAGTATTATCCCCGCATTTAAAGAGGGGAACGCGCTTCTCCGTTCCGTAACGCTTCTCAATGTCTATTTTTTGCGTCTTGCGGAGGCGACGGTTGAGTTAAAACAGCACGGGTTTTCCGATTTCCAGTCGAACGGCCCCGCGTTCCTCGCTGAGCTCACCGGCGTGCGGAGCGCGATACGCGCCATCATCGACGAAGCGCGAACAGCAAAGAACGCCACCGCGAATCTCCGCCTTGTTTCTTCATACTTTAATTCTATCGATGACGCGATAGGCTCCAAATATGTCACGCACAGCGCCGACCTCTACCGTGCCGACGCCTTCCTCGGCCAGCTCATAGGGCTTCTCAATACCGATGCCGACCGCCACATCCTCTTTCTTTTTCAGAATCCCGCAGAAATACGCCCCGGCGGCGGCTTTATCGGCAGCTATGCGGATGTGACGATAGGGCAGGGAGTGATGAAAAATATCGACGTTCGGGATATTTATGACCCGGACGGCTGGTTCCTCGACAAGGTGATACCGCCCTATCAACTGCAAACGGTGAGTGAAAATTGGGGCGCGCGCGATGCGAACTGGTTCTTCGATTTTCCGACCTCCGCAAAAACAGTCGTGAACTTCCTTGAGGCATCGCGCATGTACGCAGAGAAAGGTATCACCTTCGACGGTGCGATTGCGATAAACATTCCGGTCATGCAGAGCATGCTCGAAGCAACCGGCCCCATTGAACTCCCCGAATATAAACTCATCATCGACCAAAATAATTTCCTGGCCGAGGTGCAGCGAGAGGTGGAAGCGGGCAAGGATAAGGCCGCAGGACATCCGAAAAAAATATTGAAGGTTTTGGCGCCGCTCCTGCTCGAAAAAATGAAGGAGCTCGGGCCCGATGCGCAACGCGCATTCATTAAAGAGCTCGGTGAACGTATCGCGAAGAAGGATATTATGTTCTACGCGAAAGACCCCGCACTCATGCGCTACATTCTTGATGCAGGCATGGGGGGTGCCGTGCACGAACTCTCGCAAGATTTCGAAGGAAGCTACCTTGCGGTCGTTGATGCGAACGTAGCGGGTGGGAAAACTGATGCGCTCGTCGCACAATCGGTCACCGCAACGATAAACGTGGACACCGCAGGCGCGTCGCTTACCGACCTCACCATAACGCGCGATCACAAAGGGGGCGGCAAAAAGGACCCGTGGTGGAACACGGAGAACAAGAATTTTATCCAGGTGCTTGCAAACCCGGGCTCCAAACTCGTATCAATGAGCGGTAACTCCGTGAAAAAAATAATCCCTACGTTCAACTATGAGACGGGCGGCTACACGGCGAACCCTGACCTTGCGGCAATAGACGGGAGCCGGGTGGCGCTCGCCGGCATGAACGCCTGGGTCATGGAAGAGTTTGGGAAAACCGCATTCGCGACATGGTTCAATATCCCTGCGGGCAAATCGGGCGCCTTGACGATGCGGTACCATACGGACAATACTGCTCATACTTCAATAGATGAGGGTTCGTCGTATCGCTTCATCTATGAACGCCAGTCAGGGGTACCCACGGCGCTTTCTGCAACAATAAATGCCCCCATCGGCTTCGTATGGAAAGAGTCCGGTACGCCGACCTATTCCTACACGAATGCGGACATCGACGGTAAAATCGATATCACGCTTACCCTCGCACGACAATGAAACAAATCAGGAACTTCGTCATTATCGCCCATGTAGATCACGGCAAGAGCACGCTTGCCGATCGTTTTTTGGAGGTCACGGGGACGGTGGAGAAGAGAAAAATGAAGGAGCAGTATCTCGACCAGCTTGAACTTGAACGCGAACGCGGCATTACCATAAAAATGGCGCCGGTGCGCATGCGATACGCGTACGGGGGCGCCGAATATATTTTGAACCTCATCGACACGCCGGGGCACTCGGATTTTTCATACGAAGTTTCTCGCGCCCTCTATGCGGTCGAGGGGGCAGTGCTTTTGGTGGATGCGACGCAGGGTATCCAGGCACAAACACTCGCGAACCACCGCCTCGCAAAAGCGGCGGGCCTTACGGTCGTAGGGGCGCTGAACAAAGTAGATTTTTTCAAGAACGAAAAGGGGGAGATAGACCTCGGGAATGAGCGCCTCGTGCGTATTCGCGAAGACCTCGCAAGCCTCATCGGCGTGCCTGTTGCCGAAATACGCCACGTTTCGGGGAAAACAGGCGAGGGGGTGAGGGAGCTGCTTGAGGCAATGATAGACAGGGTGCCCGCGCCCCGCCGCTCGGAATTGGAGGTGGGCCGCGCGCTCGTATTTGATTCTTTTTATGACGACCACAAGGGGGTGGTCGCCTCCGTGCGCATGTTCGATGGAGTGGTGGGCGGCGAGGGAGAAATTCACCTCGTCGCGACGAACACTACGTCGCGCATCAAGGAAATCGGCCACTTCACGCCACAACTTGTGGCGCTCCCCACGGCGACGGGCGCATTGACCGCTGGCGAGATAGGCTATATTGCGACGGGCATCCGTGACCCAGAAAAAATACGCATTGGTGATACCGTGCTTGCGGGGAAACACATCAAAGACCCCACCTCACTCGCGCTCCATGGTTACAAGGAAGCAATGCCAGTCGTGTTCGTTTCGTTCTATCCGGAAGAGAGCGATGACTACGAGCTCCTCGCTAAGGGCTTGCAAAAATTGAAGCTGAACGATTCCGCGCTCCACATCGAGCCCGATCAGAACGAAGTACTCGGGCGCGGGTTCAAGGTGGGCTTTTTGGGGCGCCTCCATTTCGAGATAACCGCGGAGCGCCTTCGCCGCGAATTCAACGTGCCTACCGTGAACACCTTCCCTTCAGTGCTCTACCGCGTAAAGAGGGGAAGCGAATGGCTCACCATCGTAAAACCGGAAGAATTGCCGCACGAATACGACGAGATATGGGAGCCCGTCATCAAAGTGGACATCATCCTCCCGAACGAATATCTTTCGAGCGTATTAGCGCTCCAGAAAAAATTCCGCTTCTCCGATTTACATACGGAAACCTTGGGTGACCGGGTGCGCCTTATCACCCGCATGCCGCTCTCCGAACTCGTGAGTGACTTCGATGACCAGATAAAGTCGGCAACGAAGGGCATGGCCTCGTTCGCGTACGATTTCGAGGAATATGTCCGCGCCGATGTGGCGCGCGTTGATGTGCTCCTCTCGCACGAACTCGTGCCGGGCCTGAGCCGCTTCCTCCCCAAAGACGGCATCGAGCGTGAGGCGCGTACAATGGTGGAAAAACTCAAGGCACACCTGCCGCGCCAGCAGTGGAGCCAGCCTATTCAGGCGCAGGCAGAGGGGAAGATAATCGCGCGAGACGATATCGCTGCGATGCGCAAAGACGTTACCGGCTACCTCTATGGCGGCGACCGTACGCGCAAAATGAAGCTTTGGAAAAAGCAGCAGCGCGGCAAGAAGAAACTTGCCGAACGGGCGCAGGTGCAGATCGCCCCGGAAGTATTTAAAGAGCTCCTCAAACGTTAGGTTCCGCGCAAGAAATCCGCTATAATGGTTCTATGACGCCGAAATTGAAGGAGCAAATCGCGCTTTTTCTTACCTCAATCATTTTTATTCTCGCGCAATTTATCGCCGAGCTCGTCATCATCTATGGCATTATCGAGTTCATTCCTTCGTTCACGGTAACGCTCTACGCATCAAAACAGGTCATTGTGGTAGTACACCTTCTCGTTACGCTTTTCTTGGTCGTGTGGGCGAAACATATCAGCAACGATCTCTATCACGCGGAAGCATGAATATTCAGAGATGGGCCATTATCCTTGTACTCGTTGCGCTGCTTGGGGTGACGGGGTATACTCTGCTCGAGCAACGGAATGGGGCAGTCGCTGAAATAGGAGAGCTTTCGGCGGCGGTTAAAAAACTGAGCGATGAGAATGACGGCCTCAAGCGGGATATCGAGTATTACAAAAATCCTGCGAACCTGCTTAAGGTCTCAAAGGCGCGCTTTAATTACAAGGCTGACGGCGAGCAGATGATAATCGTCGTCCCTGAAACTGCGAGCACAACGCCATAGGCGGGATTAGTACAGTGGCAGTACGCTTGCTTCCCAAGCAAGATGCACGGGTTCGATTCCCGTATCCCGCACCAAAATTGACGCGCATCGGGGAAACCGTTAAGCTCCCGCATAGCTGTTTAACCCACAAAAGAATTGAGGAAAGGCGCATGGCAATAGTGTTGGAGCTTGAGAGCGCGCTTACGCGCGTCTACAACGGCGTGAATGCTGCCGTGAACACCCGGCTTGCAGGCATCGTGCCGCGGGTGAGGGCGTGGATGCAGTATCACAAGGCGCGGCGAGATTCTGTGCGCGCAAGACGTATTGCGCGCATCCTGAATTTCAGGATTGCGGGGGAAGAGGTGGTCACCGTGCCGAACCTTCTCTCGGTGTTGCGGCCGATCCTCGCACTCATCATCATGCCCATGCGGCTCTATGGCGTGCCAACCTGGATAGTCGCCACCGTTTTTGCGGTCGCGATGCTCACGGACAAGCTCGATGGCGCGTGGGCGCTGCTCGACGGCCACACCCGCTTCGGTGAAATTTTGGACCCCATCTGTGACAAGTTTGCGCTCATGTTCATCGTGCTCCCGGACATCGGTCGGTTGCATTGGCCGGCCATTGCGCTCCTTCTCACGATAGAGGCATGGCTCCTCGTCATCGTCATCGCGGCGGTGTACGCGATACACAGGGGGAAGATGAGGCGCGAAACGAAGCTTACCGCGAACATTTATGGCAAAACTAAGTTCACGCTCGAAGTGTTCGGCATGAGTTTCCTCACGTTGAACTTCGTGGGGCTCGCCTCTACATTCTTCATGTTCGCAACGCCGTTCGCGCTCGCAAGCGCCATTCGCAAGACTGCGGATATCGCGAAGCGCTGAAGGGAAGACCCGCACATAATGTGCGGGTTTTTGTACTTCAAAAAATATATTCAATGTTGCATACTTATAGATATGGCACACATCGAGCCGAAACTCCCGGGAGGATTCCGGGATTATCTTCCAGAAGATATGGTCCCGCGCCAGGCACTTATTGATACCGTACGGCGCGTCTTCGAGCGCTACGGATTTGCGCCGCTTGATACGGCGAACGTGGAACGTACCGATGTACTGACCGGCGGCGACCCGCATTTCAAAAAGCAGATATATGGCGTTGCGTCCCAAGGGGGCGACGAGAACGAGCTCTCGCTTCGATTCGACCTCACGGTGCCTCTTGCCCGCGCAGTCGCAGCGAATATAATCGGGATAAAACGTCCGTTCAAGCGATATGAATGCGGCAAGGTATGGCGCGGCGAGCGGCCGCAAGCCGGGCGTTACCGGGAATTTCTCCAGTGCGATGCGGATATCGTGGGCGCGCGCTCGCGTATTGCGGACGCAGAGATAATTGCGCTCATGAACGCGGTGATGAATGAGCTTGGCATCTCCGGTTTTCTCATTCGCGTGAACAACCGAAAGATACTGAATGGCCTCCCCGAATATGCGGGGTTCGATACATGGAAAATTGAGCCGGTGCTCCGCGCGCTGGACAAGCTCGACAAACTCTCCTGGGACGAGGTGGCGAAAGAACTGAAGAGCGAGAAGGGCGCATTCCTTGATGACGAAGCGGTCGGAAAGATAAAGCATTTTGTGGGCGTAAAAAAACATAGTGCAAAAGAAACCCTCGAAGAAATCGAAAAGCTAACGAAGGGAATAGCTTCCGCCGAACAGGGAGTGAACGAATTGAAGGAAGTTACAGAGTACGTAGCGCGTCTTGGCGTGCCAGAAACCGCTTGGGCCATCGACCCCTCGGTCGCGCGCGGCTTAAGCTACTACACGGGCACGATATTCGAGACCGTGCTTACGGGGCTTCCTAATATCGGCAGCGTGTTTTCTGGAGGAAGGTACGACAATCTCGTGGAACGGTTTGGCGGAATGAGTATCCCCGCGGTGGGGGCATCAGTGGGCATCGATCGTCTTTTTGCCGCAATGGAGCAGCTCGGGCTCATTAAAAGAAAAAAGACGGTAACCGAGGTGATGGCGCTCAACATTGATGAGTCGTGCACAAGAGACCTCTTAGAAATCGTTCACGAGCTCCGTACGCAAAATATACGCGCAGAACTTTACGCGGGAGACGAACGCAACCTCAAGGCACAGCTCTCGTATGCGGTTTCTACGGAAATTCCCATCGTGCTTATTATGGGTTCACCCGAACGCGAGAAGAAGGTCGTTATCGTAAAGGACATGGAAAAACGCACCCAAGAAGAGGTAAAGCGGAAAGAGCTTGCCGCGAAGATACGCGGGCTTCGCGCGGTGTAACAGCCTATGGTACGCGGGTTTTGGGAGAAATTAAAAAGGCCCATCGTGGCGCTTGCGCCGATGGCGGATGTTACGGATGCGGCATTCCGGCGCATTATCGCGAAATACGGAAAGCCGGATGTTATGTACACCGAATTCGTCTCCTCGGCGGGCCTTTGTTCGGAAAAGGGGAGGAAGCGATTATGCATCGACCTTCTCTACCACAAAAGCGAACGCCCCATCGTAGCGCAGCTTTTTGGCGCAGACCCGGAGCAAATGGAAGAGTCTGCGGCGCTTGTAGTAGAGCTCGGCTTTGATGGGGTTGATATTAATATGGGGTGTCCTGACCGCGCGATAGAAAAGCAGGGGGCGGGTGCAGCGCTCATAAAGAACCCAGAACTTGCCGCGGAGCTTATCGCGGCGGCGAAGCGCGGCGCGGGAGACATCCCCGTGTCCGTTAAAACCCGCATCGGCTACAGAGAAAATACGATGAGTACGTGGCTTCCCGCACTCCTTGAGGCCGAACCGGCGGCAATCGTTATCCATGCGCGTACGCGCAAGGAGATGTCAAAAGTCCCTGCGCATTGGGATGCGCTTGAAGGTGCGGCGATGCTTGCGAAAAAATACGGCACGCCGCGCGGACACACGCTCATCCTGGGAAACGGCGATGTAAAAAACCTTAGCGAGGCGAAAGAAAAGGCGGAACGCTACGGGCTTGACGGCGTTATGATAGGCCGCGGCATTTTCGGGAACCCCTGGCTTTTCAACGAAAAAAAGCGGAAAAAAGTCCCCACAACGAAAGAGAGGCTGCGCGTTCTTGCGGAACACGTAACGCTCTACGAAAAAATGTACAAGGGAATAAAGAATTTCGACATTATGAAAAAGCATTTCAAGGCATACGCACACGGCTTTGACGGAGCAAAAGAGCTCCGGGTGGCGCTTATGGGGACTCACCGCGCAGAAGAAGTGGACGCGGTCATAAAAATGCATAAATTGACAAAAACGCGCTGATTTTTTAGGCTGGTGAACAGCTGCATTAACACACTTGACCCAAAAGGGAGGCAGGGGAATGTCCGAAGAGCTGCGCATGAAGCAGTTCACGAATCACACGCTCGTGGAGCTTGACCCGAACAGCATGGACGCGAAGAAGCTCTGGCAGCTGAAGAAGCAGCTCGGCAGCGAGGGGCCTTTCCTCGTCTGCGCCGTCGAGAACATCCCCCTCGCGGCGGGGCTGCCCTACAAGCAGCACATCATGCTCGACGTGAAGGGCGAGACGAGGCCCATGGAGGGCAAGTTCTTCCGCCGCTACCGCGGGAAGGCCTAACCCCGTATCTCAAGCGGGCGGCGCATTTTGCGCTGCCCGCTTTCCATTTTTTATCGCATCAAGTAGGATAATGAGCGAAATGATGCGCATTCAAAAATACCTTTCGGAACGCAAAATACTCTCACGCAGGGAAGCTGAGGACTTCATGCGGAAGGGTTTTATTACAGTGAACGGCGTGGTGGTGCGCGAGTTGGGCACGCAAATTGACCCGGAAAGGGATAGGGTGGAGATAGTAAAGGAAGCGGCGCCCGCGCTCGGTAAAAAACTTACGCTCGCGTTCAATAAGCCACGCGGTATCGTTTCGTCAAAAATAAAATCCGAAGGCCCGACCGTATTCGACCTTCTTCCGCAGTACACATATTTGAATACCGTGGGAAGGCTCGACAAGGAAAGCGAGGGGCTCCTTCTGCTCTCGAATGACGGCACGATAACATCGACAGTCACGGGCATTGACCACCGTATTGAAAAGGAATATGAGGTAACGGTGGCAGAGCCGCTCTCTCCGAGCAAGCTCCGTAAAATGGAAGAAGGTATTATGCTCTCTGACGGAAAAACGCTCCCCGCAAGGGCACGCCTCGTGAGTCCGCACACGTTCAAGCTCACCTTGAAAGAGGGGCGAAAACACCAAATACGTCGTATGTGCGATGCGCTCCACCTCACCATCCACCAGCTCAAGCGATTGCGCGTGGGGCCGATTACTTTGAAGGGTATCGAATCGGGCAAGTTCCGGCCTCTTACCGAAGAAGAGGTCGCCGCAATAAAAGAAACAAAGTAAAAACACGGCCGTACGGCCGTGTTTTTCCGCCTACATCGAGCAAACCTTGCAGTCCCTCGGATGAGACCACGCCTGGTACACCGCGGACAAGCCGACCGCAAGATAGACTACGTTCACTACTGCCGGCCATGAACCGAAAAGCCAGGTAACAAGGTCAAACTGCTGGCCGTACACGAGTTCGGCGATCGCAACCACGAGCCAGTTCAATCCCCCGATAAGCAGAAGGATGAACGTGGCGACATGCAATGCTTTCATAGGGCATGAATAATTATTAACGACCTTTACCACATTATAACATTCAGAACTCTGAACTTGTTATAATGAAGGCAATGAGAAGGATAACGATGTATCTCGGGGTAATCGTGTTTTTGGGCGTTGCGCTTACGGGATATTGGGTCTACCACAAGTATTTTTCTGCTCCCGTATCCGAGGTCATTACATTCAAAGCAGAACGGGGCCCCATTCAAGAAATCGTGAATGTGAGGGGCGAGGTGGTTCCCGTTAAGGAATTCAGCCTTGAATTTCCTTACTCTGGCATCATCGACCGCATTTTTGTGGCGAAAGGCGACAAAATCACGCGTGGCGAGGCGCTCATGAAGCTTGAAACGAAGGATATCGATTTCGAACTCTCAAGGTTGGATGCGGTATTAACGCAAAGCCAAGCGAATCTGAACAAATTGAAAGCGGGCGCCACGCTTGAGGACGAAGGCGTTTCCCAAGCGAACGTAGAACGTGCGCAGGCAGAATACGAAAGTGCGAAAACCGTCCTTGTGACGGCGCTCACGGACGCATTCACGCGAGCCGACGATACCGTACGCAATAAGATAGACCCGCTGTTCAACAACCCGAACACCTCGCCACAGCTATCATTCTCGCCAAGCGATCCGCAAACCAAAATAGACATCGAGGCACTCCGTCTCGCGCTCGAATCGCGCCTCAAAACATGGAACGCTGCAATCTCATCGCTTACGACTTCGAGTGACCTTACCGCGGCAACCACGATGGCAGATACCGGACTCACGCTCGCACGCGCCCTGAGCGACAAGGCGACGCAAATATTGAATACGCTCCAGCCCAATGCGGCGGTCGCACAAACCACCATCGATACATGGAGAACAAATGTGTCCGCGGGCAGATTGAGCGTGGGCGTAGCAATAACTAATCTCGCGTCAGCGAAGGAAAAAATTGCGGCGGCGCGGGCAGCGCTTACTATTGCGGAGAATGAGCTGACGTTAAAGCGCGCAGGAACACGCGCAGAAGAAATTGCCATTGCCATCGCACAGATAGACGAGGTAAAGAGCGAGATAGGCGCAGCAGAAGACCGCCGCGCAAAGGCAACACTCTACGCACCCGCGAATGGCACCATTTCCGACATCGGCTACGAGCGGCGCGAAGTATTCGTCCCGGGAAAACCGGCAATCACGCTTTCGATGGCAGAGCTTAAAATGCAGTCGGACGTATCCGAGCTCGATATCGGCAAAGTACGCCCGAACGATGGGGGCAGGGTCACTATCAAATTCGATGCCTTCCCTGGCGCCGCCTACGAAGGACAAGTTATTTCGATAGACCCCAAAGAAATAATCAAAGAAGGGGATACGTTCTACCGTGTGAATATCTTTTTTGACCCCTCGGTTGCCGCGGCGGAAGGCAACATTGTGCGTTCGGGAATGCGCGCCGACCTTGTTATCGCGGGCATCGCAAAAAATGATGTGATAAAAATCCCCTCTGTCGCCATCTACAAAAAAGATGAGCGCACGTATGTATTGCGCGTGGTAAACGGCGTTGCCAAAGAAACGGAAGTTAAGTCCGGCATTTCGGACAATGAGGACACGGAAATAACGGAAGGTCTCAATGCGGGTGATATCGTCCAGGTGCCCGCGAATCAATAGCCGCGCGCAATGCACGCTGAACACGAACGCATCTCAAAAAAGATAGACCTGGTGTGCGGGATGCACCTTCAGACATTCCCGCAGGCGCTTCCCTATGCGCACGAAGGGAAGGAGTATCACTTCTGCGGAGAGGGCTGCCTTGAGCGTTTCAAGAAAAATCCGAAAAAATATTTAGGAACGCCGTTCATTCATCTTGATGGCGTGTACAAGTCGTTTACCACGGGGAGGCTTGAAACGCGCATCTTACACGACGTTGATGTGCACATTTGGGAGGGCGATTTTGTTTCTATTATCGGCCCGAGCGGCTCGGGGAAAAGCACACTCTTAAACATCATGGGCCTTCTCGATAAACCGACGAAGGGGAAAGTATTCGTGCGCGGAGTAGACACATCAACGATGTCCGAAGAAGAAACGGCATCCTTGCGCTCGACCGTGTTCGGCTTCGTGTTCCAGCAATATAACCTTATCCCGTGGCTCAATGCCTACGAGAACGCGACAATACCGCTTATTTTTGCGCGAGACGCGCACGGCGAACGCATGGAACACACGCGGAAGCGATTTGCTGAAATGGGCCTCGGCGAACGGCTCATGCACCACCCCACAGAACTTTCCGGCGGCGAGCAACAACGCGTAGCGCTTATCCGCGCCTTGGCGAACGACCCCGCCATCATCTTCGGCGACGAGCCAACGGGCAACCTTGATTCGAAAACCGGCAATATGCTCCTTGATTCTCTCATTAGGCTGAATCGGACCCAAAGTAAGACGCTCGTGGTGGTGACCCACGACAAAGACATTGCGGAAAAAGCCGATGAAATAATAACGCTGAAAGACGGCGCATTGGTACCCGACCACCACGTGCACAAAGCAACATATACCGAATAGTATGTTCGAAGATTTCATACTACTCACGTTGAAAGGCATCCGCTACCGGCCCCTCAGGAGCTGGCTCACCGTACTCGGCATTGTCATCGCGGTGATGCTCGTCGTGTGCATTTTTGCGCTCGGCTCCGGCGTCCAAAATGCGGTTTCCAAGGCATTGAGCATGTTCGGCTCCGATATGATAGCCATCTTCCCAGGAAAGGAAACGAACCCCGTGAACGCACTCTTCGGCGGCCAAAGGTTCAGGGAGCGGGACATTATGGACCTCGAGACTGTTCCAGGAGTCCGGCTCGCTTCGCCGGTTGACATTGCAATGTTCAATGTAGAGTTCAATGGGCAGAAAGAAACAATGATGGTGCACGGCGTGCGCTGGAAGAGCATGCGCACCGTATTTGAGGAGATGCAGGGAGCAAAACTTATCGAGGGCGCGTGGCCGGACAACGACGCAGAGAATAAAGTAGTGCTTGGCTATCTTTCAGCAACGGAACTTTTCAATAAACGCGTGCACGCGGGGGACGAGATAATCTTCGGTTCCTCGAAGCGCATTATCGTGTCGGGCGTGCTCGATAGAATCGGCAGCCAAGAAGACGACAATTCTGCCTATCTCTCGCTCGACAACTTCCACCTGCTGACCGACAGGCGTGGCGTCATCTCTGCCATCGTAAAAATAGACCCGCAGTACAACATCAACGTCATTGCACGCCAGATACGCGCACGCCTTGAACGTCAGGAAGTGGTGAGGGATTTTGCCGTGTTTACTTCGATGAAGGCGAACCGCCTGGTGGGGAGTGTGCTCGGCATCATCGAGTTCGTACTCATCGTGGTGGCGCTCGTTTCGCTCATCGTGGGTGCCGTCGGCGTAATGAACACCATGTATACCTCGGTGCTTGAGCGCACAAAACAAATAGGCATCTTAAAAGCAGTTGGCGCCTCGAGCGAAAGTATTTTGGCGCTCTTCCTTTTCGAGGCAGGCATCATCGGACTTTTCGGCGGCATAATAGGGGAGATAATAGGAATTTTCATTGCATATCTTATCGGACTCACAGCGGAAGGCCTTGGCATCGGCGGACTTTTTTCGTTCGCTGCGCTCGATTTTTTGGGACTTGCGGTTATTCTTGTGATAACATTCATCACAGGCATGGTCGCAGGATTTTTCCCCGCACGTCGTGCGGCAAAAATGGATGCGGCAGAAGCCTTACGCTATGAATAAGCTCCGTAAATTCCTCCACGCACACCCAGCATGGAGCAGAGTAACATGGTACTCAAAACTTCTTGCGCTCGGTATGCTTGTAGTATTGCCACTACTCGGGTTTTTCCTTGGTGTCAGGTATGGCGCAGAAAAAGAGCGGATACTCACGCCGTTCCGCTGCGCAGCTATTGCGCCGCCGAGCTACGCGGACCAGTCGCAGTGGAGCGAGTTCGACATAGACCGTGCTCATTTTTCCATTAAAAGCCCCATCGATCTTCCACTCGAGGAATTCGGATGGATGGATACGAGCGAATGGCGCAGAGATTCGAACGGCGTAAGCGGCGTGAAACTCCTCTCTATTACCGTGCCGAAATTATTCGAGCCGATGTCCAATTTTCTTGATGCAACATTGACGGTAGGTGAGAGTGATGACCCCACTGCGGTCACGCAGTGCCTTGAATACCAACTGCCCGACCAATACCGTTCGAGCATTTCGAACGAAACAATAAATGGCGTGCCGTATCGCATCTCAAAAGATTCCGGTGCTGCCGCGGGGAATCGTTATGACACCACCACCTACGCAACTGTACACAACGGCCAGTGCGTGGTGCTCGAATACGTCATCCACTCGACGTATCTTGAAAATTATCCCGCCTCGTTCGGCCTGCATGAGTTCGATGAGAATCGCGTACGCGGGCTCCTTGACCGCATCGTGCGCACCGCGTCATTTTCAGCGCGATAGCCCGCATACTATCTTTATTTTTGTCAACGTGATAGAATGGGTCGGCTATGAATAATGACAAGAAAACCTTTGCGGGACTCGGTATTGCCCCCGGCATCCTTTCTGTTCTTGTAAAACATAACCTCACTTCTCCTACCCCTATCCAGGAGCAATCGATACCGGCAGGCATCGAGGGCAGGGACGTGATGGGTATCGCACAAACGGGTACAGGAAAGACCTACGCATTCGGCATTCCGATGCTCCAGCGCGTTTTGGGCGGCGCAGGCCTCGGCCTTATTGTGGTTCCCACGCGCGAACTGGCGCTTCAGGTAGCGGAATCGCTCCAAAAAATAGGCCAGCCGCTTGGTGTAAAGACCGCGGTACTTATCGGAGGCGAGCCCATGCCGCGACAGCTTCGCAGCCTCGCACGGAAACCTGATATCATCATCTGCACGCCGGGACGCATGATAGACCACCTCGACCAGCGCACGGTATCGCTGGCGAACGTACACATGCTAGTGCTCGACGAGGCAGACCGCATGCTCGACATGGGATTTGCGCCGCAGCTAAAACAGATCGTCGCAGCGGTTCCCGCGGAGCGTCAAACAATGCTCTTTTCAGCAACCATGCCGGAAGAGATAGTGGCCATCGCGCGCTCCTACATGAAACTTCCTATCCGCGTCGAAATCGCGCGCCCGGGAAGTACCGCAAAAGATGTTTCGCAAGAATTGTTCATCGTCCCACAGGAAGACAAATCTCGCCTTTTGGAAAAAATCCTGCAGGATTATCGCGGCTCGGTGCTCGTATTCTCGCGTACCAAGCATAACGCGAAACGCATCGCAGCAACCGTACGCTTTTTGGGTCACACCGCAGCGGAGATACATTCGAATCGCTCGCTCGGCCAGCGGCGCGAGGCGCTTGAGGGGTTCAAAACGGGGCGCTACCGCGTGCTGGTCGCGACCGATATTGCAGCACGCGGCATTGACGTGAGCAACATCGAACTTGTCATTAATTACGACCTTCCTGAAAATGCCGAGGATTACGTGCACCGCATCGGGCGCACGGGTAGGGCAGGGGTAAGCGGCCATGCCATTTCTTTCGCACGGCCGAACCAACGCGACGACATCCGCTCTATCGAACGCCTCATCCGCGCGAGCTTACCGGTAAGCAGACTCCCTGAGCTTCCGCAGCCGTTGCCGAAAGTAAAAACAGGCATTCCTGCGGAACGTGAAGAGCGCAGCCATCGCCATCATTTCCCGCATATGGACCGCAGCCACTTCCGCGGACGACGTCCGCCACGCTTCCGTCATCGCGGCCCACGCCATAGCGAATAATAAAAACCTCCGCAACGCGGGGGTTTTATGCTTATTCTTTTCCGATATTGAGCTCTTCGTCGATGCGTATCTGCGCTACGAATTCCGGCACGTGGCTTACTAATACCATTGCGCCATCATATTTATTGAGTGCGGCGGCGATGACCGGCAAGTGGCGGAAATTCATGTGGTTCGTCGGCTCGTCGAGAATGAGAAGCCCGGGGCGGAGGAGTACAAGCTGTGCCAGCGCCACCAAGCCTTTCTGGCCCTCCGAAAGCGTCCCAATGCGCTTCTTCATGAGCGTTTCATCTATGAGAAATCCTGCGGCGGTTGAGCGGAGTTCTTCCTCACCCACGCTTTCTTTCACGGACGCAAGCGCGTGATATACCGTATCGTCAAAATTGAGCGTTGAGAAATCCTGGCGATAGTAACCCACGCGCACGCCCTCGGCGATGGAAGAGCCCTTGCCGCCTTTCGCGACGGACTCAAGGAGCGTACTCTTGCCGATACCGTTGGGGCCGGAAAGGAGGAGGTGCTGGTTCTTTTTCACCGAAACATTCGCCTTCTTGGTAACGGGCTTGTGATCTTTGAAAATCGTATAGGCGTGTATCTTCAGTATCTCGCCCACAACCTCTGGCTGTGCGGGGATGACAAAGGGACGGATGGTTTTATCTTCTTTGCGGACATCGACGATCTGCTCTTCCATCTCCTCAACCTTCTCCCTCATTTTCTTCGCGACAAGGCGCATCTGTCCGCCCTTATGTGCGAAGAAGTTCGCCTTATCTTTGTTTTCCTGTATCTCTTTTGCGAGCAGTGCATTCTTGCGGTTCTCTTTTTCGATACGCGCCGCGATGTCAGCAACCACGTCGGTATAATTGCCGACGTACTGCTCGATTTTCCGCGTATGAATATCGAGGTAGAGCACACCCTTCGTGAATGCGTTCAAGAACTGCGCGTCGTGAGAAATGACGATGCAGGTCTTTTTATAATCCATGAGGAATTGCGTGAGGTGCGCGATGCCCGCCTTATCAAGGTTGTTCGTCGGCTCGTCGAGCAAAAGAAGGTCCGGCTTCTGGATGAGCGCGGAGGCAAGGAGGAGGCGCGCCTGCTGGCCGCCGGAAAATGAGCGCACGATGCGGTCGTGGGGTGCCTTCACGTTCACCACTTCGAGAACCTCGTCGATGCGAGGGTCAATATCGTACACTTTTTTAGAAAAACATTTTTCGAAAAACTCGCGCACGGTAAGGTCGAGCTCATCGCGGGGAATGACTTGGCGCGCGATCGCTATCGACATACCCTTCGTGATATGTACCGAACCGGATTCGGGGTGTGCGGCGCCCGTGATAAGCGAAAAAATGGTGCTTTTGCCCGCACCGTTCTGGCCCATGAGCGTGACTTTCCAGCCGTTGCGCACAGAAAAATCAACCTCATCGAGGATGGGATGATTGTGTCCGTATTCGAATGAGACCTTGTCGAATCTCAATATAACTTCATCGTTTGCCATTGGTCTGGGCAGTATTAACTGGCAGTTAATTTTGCCAAATTATCGCTCTTTCGTCAATTTAAAACGCCCCGTCCTCGGGGCGTTCCTGCACGGCCCTGCGCTACTGTATCGTAATAACCACCTTTTCTTTAGGGTAACGGAGTTTTGCCTCTTTCGCATACTTATCATCCGCGGCGCGATACCCCGCAGCAACAAGCACGCATGCTTCAAGTCCGTGCTTATCGAGCCCCAAAAGCTCACCCACCTTCGCGGAGTCGAACCCCTCCATGGGGCACGTATCGATACGCTCCTCGGCCGCCGCTGCAAGGAGAAAGCCAAGCGCGATATATGCCTGTGCTCGCACCCATGCCCCCGCTCCTTCCTTGAGTGATGTCGCGATAAACCCCTTCATCATCGTTGCCTGCTTCAACAATTTTGCCTCGTCGGCGACGATACCAAGCACCCCCTTCCCGCCGCGCGCCTGCTCTTCGCGCATGAACGAAATATACTCGTCAACAAGCGCGGCATTCGGCTTCTGGGGAACGGCGAGCGCGATAAGGTGCGAGGCATCCGTTACCTGTGATTGATTCCACGCTGCCGCCCTTATCTTCTCGCGAAGCGCGGCATTCTCTACCACCACGAACTTCCACGGCTGCAGGCCGAACGACGAGGGAGCGAGGCGAAGCGCCTCAAGCAGAGTATCAAGCTGCGCTATGGAAAGTTTCTTCGCCGCATCGAACTTTTTTGTCGCATACCGCCACTTAAATGATTGAATTATGTTGTGCATATAGATAATACGTTAATTACGCGTTCATTATAACAAAAACCCCGCACCTTGTGCGGGGGGAGTCACTACATACGAATGGGGGTTACGCTTCGCACTTCTCGAGCATGATGAGGGTGCCGACGCCGCGGATGAGCAAGTTCACCGCCTCTGCCTCGGAGATGCCGAGGCGCTGCTTGTTTGAAATGTCGTACACGCCACCCTTGCTCTCCGAGTGCTCTCCGTCCACGCCGCGCACCGAAAGCTTGAGCTCCTTCGCAATGCGTTTCAGACGCGCCTCGTCCTTGCCGAGCTTCGGCAGCTTCACGTGCACGCTCGCGCGCATCGCGGTGCCGAGGTTCGTGGGACAGCTCGAGAGGTACCCGAGATGGTCCGAGTAGGCGAACTGGAGCTGGCGCTGGAGCATATCGATGGCCCTGGAGAGGCGCGAGAAAACCTCGCGCACGTTCGCGCCTTCCTGCATCGAGATGATGCGAAGTTCGTCCTCTTCGTTCACCCAGACGAGGAACCGCTTGTCTGCCGAGTGGAAAATACCCCTTCCTTCCGGCCAGTCGCGGTTCGCACCGCCGGCCTCGAGAAAGCGGTCCCCCTTCTTGAAAAGGAAGTGGTCTGCGACGAGCTTCATGCGCGTCGCTTCGTCCATGCCCTCGAGTGGGTAGTAAGTTCCCGCAAGGTCTCCGTCGAACTCACGAAGAGACTCGACGACGCGGCGTTCCACCTCCCTGCGATGCTCGCGTGTGATGGCAGGTGCGAAGCCATACCCCCTGAGGTTGCGGCCCACGCGGATGCGCGTCGAAACCACGTACGTACCGTCAGGGTCAAGGCTGTCCGCCTCGAGCTTTGCCGCATCGAGGTCGGCGCGGTGCATATCATTCACGCCGTGGCCGTGATACTCGAAGATGATGGGGTCAAACAGCGGAGCGAGGAGTGTGTACGACTCTTCGTCGCCCGCGTAAACACCCACGCTGGAATCCTCGTTCGCCACACCGGAGCGGATGGCATCCTCGACCGTAAAGCCGTGAGGAGTCTTGACCCCCTTGAGCTTTTTCTTTACCTCCTCCGTGAGGTGCTTCTTCATGAGCGACTTGTGTTCGTGAGACATGTTATTTGTTTCTCCTTTCTTTAATGAATGTGCCGACGCAAAGTCTATCGTACGTACGAAAATAATACAATAGCGCTTCAAAGCATATCACCCCTCCCTATGCACATCAAGGAGGCGCGCGAGCGCGGCAGCAAGTTTTTGCGGATCGTGGCGCACGATATCTGACCGGTGCAGCACATCTTCATGGAGCACCGCGTGCGTATATGCGCGAAGCGCCGGAAGGGCTGCGGCGACCGGTTCCGCCCGTTCTTTTTTGTATCGTGCGAGGAGTTCTGGCTCGAAGGAGCTTGCATTGCAAATAATGAAATCGAAACGGGAAAGCCTTAAATAATGCAACAATTCCTTGGCAAAATCGGGTGCGGCAAACCCATTCGTTTCGCCCCACTTGGTCATCGCGTTCATTACAAAACACGTTTTTGCGCGACTTTTCTTCACTGCTTCGCCAAACCCACGTACCAGTGTGTTCGGAATAATGGAGGAGTAGAGGTCGCCGGGTCCGAAAATAATGAGGTCCGCTTCCTGCAACACGCGCCGTGCATCGTCGCAAAGCGATGCGGCGGGTTCAAGGAATACGCGCGTTATCTTCAATGCGCCGTCATGCTTCGGAATATCGATATTCGTCTCGCCCTTGATAACGGCGCCATCTTCAAGTTCCGCGCAGAGGTGCGCGCGGTCGGTCGAGACGGGAAGCACCGCGCCCTTGATATTGAGAAGCCGCGCGGCGCGGCGTATCGCCTCAAGTTCGCCACCAGAGGTTTCAATAAGCGCCTGGAGAAACAAATTGCCAAAATTATGCCCCTGAAGCGAA
This sequence comes from bacterium, assembly GCA_021814545.1. Taxonomy (GTDB): domain Bacteria; phylum Patescibacteriota; class Minisyncoccia; order UBA6257; family GWB1-50-10; genus CAIKKG01. The sequence goes on along the minus strand of JAKAID010000001.1, from coordinate 105,156 downwards.
CTGTCTTTTTTGAAACGGAACGAGAAAAGGTCGCGGAGCGTAGTATCTTCGCCCTCGGGTGCGAGCGCGACAAGACACCGGCGCACGTCGCCCGGCGGCAGCGTGCCGAACTCGTCTCGGAGGAGTCCGGAACTCCCGCCGCTGTCGAATGCCGTGACTATCGCAGTAATGGCGACAGGATAATGCTTCAAGCCCTTGAGCACATTAAACGTACCGGAACCGCCCCCAACCACCACAACACGTTTCATGGAAATGATTGTATCACGAAACTTCGTGTGATATACTGCTCGTACAATCGAATACTTATGAAGAGCGGTGGGGAGAGAATTGGCTCCGTGATCCACCCAGCAACCCTTTGGGAACTCAAAGAAGGTGCTCCATCCAACCCTGGAACAGGGGAAGATAAAGGTCGACACACAGCTTCCTCTCATTTCAGAGAGGAATTTCTTTTTATATTCGATTGCAATAAAACACCTATGAACACAAGAACATGCGAGTTCGTTTCGCCGAAACATCCGGACAAGATATGCGATTTCCTCGCAGATTCGGTCCTCGATGCGTTCATGCGCAAAGATAAGGGGAGCAGGGTAGCGATAGAAGTGATGGGCGGCCATCGCAGGATATTCATTTCGGGCGAGGTAACAAGCAAGGCGCAAGTTGATATCCAAAAAGTGGTGCAGGACATCGTAGGGCGTGATTTCCAGGTCCGTTCGTACGTAGAGAAGCAGAGTCCGTTCATCGCGCGCGGCGTGGATACGGGAGGCGCAGGCGACCAGGGCATTATGGTGGGCTATGCCACGCGCGAAACGCCGGAATTCCTTCCGAAGGAGTACGTGCTCGCGCGCGACCTCTGCAAAACTATTTTTGCGGTATACCCCTATGACGGGAAAACGCAAGTTACGCTCGAGGGTGATACGGTGCGCGCGGTCGTCGCAAGTTTTCAGAACGCAAAAACTGCCGATCTGGAGCGACTGGTCCGAAAAAATGTTCACGCGGACGAATATAGTATCAACCCGGCAGGCGAATGGACGCTCGGTGGTTTTGACTCGGATACCGGCCTTTCAGGCAGGAAGATAGTCATCGACAACTACGGGCCACAGGTGGGCATAGGCGGCGGCTCCTTCTCGGGCAAAGACTACACGAAAGTTGACCGCAGCGGCGCGTATGCGGCGCGCAAACTCGCGGTTGACCTTCTCAAATCACGCAAAGCAAATGAAGTGAAAGTGTCGCTCGCATACGCAATAGGCAAACGAGACCCGGTGATGGCGGTCGCACATATCGATGGCAAAGAAGAATCTCTTGTGGGAAAATACGACCTCTCAACGCGGGGTATCTACGCATTCCTCGATCTTGGAAGCATCAAATGGGCGAACACCGCAGCCTGGGGGCATTTCGGCCGCTCATTCCCGTGGCAATAGTTAGCTTCCCGTAATGCGCTGAATAAACCAATTCTTCGCGTACCAGACGGTCGCAAGATACGCGCCCACAACGCCTACGGCAAGCGGATAGTACAGAAGCGACATAGGCACAAGGCGGAATGATGCCGCGAGTGGCGTAAAGGGAAGCGCGAACACAAAAATAAGGATGACAAACGAAAGACCGAAAAGGAGTTTGCTCGGCCTACTCTCGACAAAGGGGAGCTTCCGCGTGCGTATCACAAAAATGAGAAGCATCTGCGCAAGCGTTGCTTCAAGGAACCAGCCCGTCTGGAACAGCTGCTCGTTCATTCCTGCGCCAAGCACCCACCAAAGCGCGCAGAACATTATGAGGTCGAAGAATGATGCGAGTGGCCCCAAGGTCACCATGAAGAGCAGTATGGAGCGAATGTGCCATGTTTTCGGGCGCGCGATGTACTCCTTATCCACGTTATCGCCGGGAATACCCGTTTGCCCAATTTCGTAGAGGTAGTTATTGAGAAGCATCTGCACGGGCGCCATCGGCAGAAAGGGGAGGAACACGCTCGAAAATAACGTGGTGAGCATATACCCCACGTTCACCATGCTCGTCATGCGGATATACTTCACGAAATTGCCGTACACCTTCCGCCCTTCACGCACGCCGTCCATAAGTACATCGAGGTCTTTCTCGAGCAGCACGATACCCGCGGACTCTTTCGCAACGTCGACCGCATTATTGACCGAAATGCCGACGTCGGCAGCGCGAAGCGAGAGCGCATCGTTAATACCGTCGCCCAAATACCCCACGGTATGCCCGCGGGCGATAAGCGCACGTACGATGCGCTCTTTCTGCTTCGGAGTAACCCGCGCAAAAATGCTCGTATGCTCGACATGCCGCGCAAGCTCCGCATCGTTCATAGTTTCGAGTTGACTTCCTTCGAGCATGACATCGGCAGGAATACCAAGGTCGATGCATATTTTTTTCGTAACAAGCTCATTGTCGCCGGTAATAACCTTGAACGTTACTCCCGCATTCTCTATCGCACGCACCGCTTCGCGCGCGGTTGGTTTCGGCGGGTCAAGGAACGCCATGAAACCCTTGAGCGTGAGTGATGATTCATCCGCTACGCCGTACGCTTTTTTCTCTTCGATGTGGCGATAGGCGACCGCGAGCACGCGAAACCCTTCGCCGCTCAAGGCGCTGTGTACGCGCACCATCCGTGCGGCGGCAGCGCCGTCGAACGGGTGCGCGCCGCCATGCTCGTAATAATTCACGCACCGCTTCATAATTTCTTCCGGCGCGCCGACCGCGATGAAGACAAGGTCATTGTCGCGCTTCACTGCGACCGAGTTTATCTTCCGTTCGAAATCAAAGGGGACCTCATCAACCTTCGTGTAGGCGTGCAAATCCTCACGTTTATGCTTCAAGATGGCGCCATTCAAAAGATTCCGTATGCCGGTCTGATAGTAGCTATTGATATATCCGTATATGAACACGCTTTCGTCGTCCTTGCCGCTCACGTCCACGTGGCGCTCCAAAATAACCTCATTCATGGTGAGCGTACCCGTTTTATCGGTACAAAGCACATCCATTGCACCTAAATTTTGGATGGCATTCAGGCGTTTTACCACCACTTTTTTCTTCGCCATGGCGAGCGCGCCGCGAGAAAGGTTCAGCGTGATGATAACCGGAAGGGTTTCCGGCGTTATCTGTACGGCGAGCGCGAGCGCAAAGAAAAGCGACTCCACGAGGTCCTCGTGCTTCAACAAGCGAATGCCTATTATCGCGACAGCCACCGCGATTATCATGACTATCATGGCGCGCACGAACTCGTTTATCTGACGGTCGAACGCGGTCACCGCCTTCTCCTCGGCAAGTTTTTGTGCAATAAGGCCAAATTCGGTGTACCGCCCCGTTGCCACAACAACACCCAACCCTTCGCCGCTCATAACCGAAGTTCCCATGAATGCCATGTCCGGCGTATGCGGAGTGAGCGCTTCGCTATGCGGAACAGGAGCTGTATGTTTCTCGGCAGGGAAGGATTCGCCGGTAAGCACCGACTGATTCACGAATAAATTCTTGCTCTCGATAATGCGCACATCGCCGGGCAACACGTCGCCCGCGGAGAGCACCACCACATCGCCGGGTACGATATCGCGTAAGGGAACCTCTTTCCGCACGCCGTCGCGCATAACCATGCACATGGTCTGCACGATCTCTCCTAATTGCCGCGCCGCTCGCTTCGCGCGCCGCTCCTGAAAAAACGAAAGCCCCACACTCATGACTATCATGGCACTCACCACAAGAGCGCTCACTCTATCGCCAAAAAAATACGCGAAAAGCGCAATAACAATGAGGAGAATAATGAGGGGGCTGGCGAGGCGGGTGAGGAGATCGATGAGCACATGTGCCTCGCGCCCTACGGCGAGCTCGTTTTTCCCGTATTTGCGAAGCCGCCGCTCTACCGCGCGCTCATGAAGCCCCTCCGGCCGGGTACCTAAAATGTTAAAAAGTTCTGCAACGGAAACTGCCGCAAAATTATACTCCATATGCCTTCTTTTACTGTAGCATTTCAGGAATGAAAAACGCCTGTCCCTTTTGGGACAGGCGCATGTGCTACTGAAGCTCTTCCGGGCTAAACTCCTTCTCTTCGTGTTTCCACGAAGGCTTCTTTGTGGGCGCGGTGCCTCTTGCGGGCGTTTCCGCTTCCTCGATGTCCTTGGCCGTGAATTCGACCTCGGGCTCCCGCTCGCGCTTTTCCATTACTTCCTTCTTCTCTTCCTGCTCTTTTTGCGCCTCGTACGAGGCAGCGCGCATGTCGGTTTCTCGCGACGCAGCGAGCTCTTCCTTGCTAAGCGGCTTGCGCGGCATTCTGTCGAAGTTCATGAAAAAAGTGTAGCACAATAGGTCATTGATGTCAAGTAACAAAACAAATAGAACTCTCTGTCAAGGAACCGCGTGAGGTCCAATATGATAAAATAAGGCCATGAAAACAGAAATGGCGAGTGCGGAAGTAAGGGAGGAGGCATTCAAATTCCTCAAAAGCACAAGCTCGCGGTCATTTCAACCGTTTCGCCGGAGGGGAAACCGGAGTCAGCGCTCCTTCTCTACTTTATCGATGAGAACTTCAACCTCTGCTTCGTAACCCGCGCGGACACCCGCAAGGTCGGGAACATCGCAAAGAACCCGAACGTCTCCATTGTCATCGGTACTGAGCTTGGCCCATCGACCATGCAAATGGAGGGCACGGCGGAAATGATAAGCGGCCAGGAGAAACAGAACGAATTCGTGAACAATCTCACAAAAGACGCGATGCTGCAGGCCCTGTTCTATGGCCCCTTCTTCAATATGCTCGGCGTCAATTTTTCGATGTTCAAAGTAAAAATCACCTGGGCGCGCTGGCTCACGCTCGATATCAAGGGGCTCCGTGAGGTGTATTATCAGATCGTGTAAGGTTCCGCTGAAATAAAAGGGGCGCTTCTCGCGTATCAACTTATAGTTGGGGAAAGGTCGAATAATCTAATATTTCATTTCATGAAAAAAATATTAATCGGCATGGCGGCAGTATCGCTCATCGGCTCGTCCGTTGCATTCGCGCAAACAACGAGCACGGCAACGTCAGCCCCCGCGACACCGACCGCATATCAGGAAGCCATTCAAAAGGCTCAATCTGATAGGAAGGCGGCGGTTGAAGCGGCACGCGAGACCCGCGATGCAGCAGTAAAAGCAGCACAAGATGCATTCAAGCAGGCGGTGTCCACGGCAAATGCGGCCTATAAGGCTGCGGTAGGGGACGCACAGGCCGCACGCAAAGCGACTTGGGATGCTGCGAAGCAGAAGCGAGAGCAGGCGCAGGCAACGAGAAAGGCGGCGATAGATAGCGCACGAGGGACTCGCAGCGCAGCCATCGCGGCAGCAAAAACGGCCCATGGGGCAGCGCTTGAAAAGGCAAAAACCGACAACTCGGGCACGGAGCGAGGCGCAGCGAACGACGCATACCGCGCGGCAGTAAAGGCGGCGAATGATGCGTATCGGTCTGCGGTCGAAGCAGCGAACAGCGCATACAGGTCGGCCATCTCAGCTCAGTAACGATTCTGTAGGATAATTGCGAAATACACCCGATTCCAAGCACAACTGGCGGGTGTATTTTGTTATAATAAATTGAACAAAGGTCGGGGGAATTTACCTGGATTATGAACAACGACATTATGGGGTCAATCTGGTTCATCGGCTGGCTTTTCACGATCGGCTACCTTCGCCTCGATTTTTGGACGAGCGTACTTGCCATCTTTATCTGGCCATACTATTTGGCGAAATCGTTTTCGCATCACGCGCACAAATAGCGCGAAATAAAAAACCGCCCATGAGGGGCGGTTTTGTGTTAACCGCACACGCATTCGCACTTGCCATTCACGCATTTGCACACGCACGTTTCGCATTCGCAAATGCCGTCCGCACACGCGCAGTTCGTTGATTCAAACGTTGCCGTGCTCTGAAGCTTAGGCTCCGCGCTCTTTTTTGGCGCGGCGTGCTTTTTCTTTGCTTTTGCCTTGGCCATTGTTCTTTGGATAATTGTCCGTTGAACGACCTTTATACTCTTATTATACAAAAAGCCCCGCATTGCATAGCGGGGCCTTATACCCTTACACCATTCCCTTGTAGAACACGAAGCACATCGTGGGGCCGCAGCGGTGGTCCGGAGCGCCGTTGTGCGCCTGAAGCCGCATCATGCCGCTGTGCTTCATGACTGCGAAGACGTGGAAGAACCCTTCCTTGTCCTTCAGCGGCTCCATCGCGATGTCGAGCCACTCGCCCTCGGGCTGCTCCACGTAGTGGAGCCGGAGTGCGGGACCGACCTCGGCGGGGCAAAGCCGGAGACCGAAGAGGCTGGCGCGGTCGCAAATCTCCTTGTACGTCGCACCGTCGCGGAATCCGAGCGACCCGACCGACGCGCGCGCAAGATACATCCGCGCGGGCGCAGCCGAGAAGACGAAGTCGGGGTGGTCGAGCAGTGCCTCGGCGTCACTCGCATCACACCCGGACTCGAGCAGGGCGAGCTTCAACTCGCTCGCGCTCTTGTGCGTGCCGAGCATGACCACGTTCCACGGCGGGAAGTGGTCCTCCATCGAAACCACATTCGTCTCGCCGGCAAGGAACTTCTTCACGCCTTCGTCGCCGCCGAGCTTGTCCCACACCTGCTGCATGCGGGGCAGAGTCATCGCGGCATATTTCGAGATGCTACTCATGCGTTCCTCCTCAAGAGGGGTTAACGAACTGACCATAGCATCGCACGTTTTTCATGCAAAGTCAATTCTCGCCGCACGCAAAAATTGGTGTATAGTAAGCACAGTAATTTCACGAAAGGAAGGAGGGGAGATGGCGGTCGTTCGCGTAAGCGGTAATGCAGGCTCCGGAAAAACGACGCTTTGTAAACGCCTCGCGGCGGTGCTGAACTACGGCCATCTCTACGCGGGTGGTATGTTCCGCAAGATGGCCGTAGCGCGCGGTATGTCGATAGAAGCATTTTACGCACAGCTGAAAGAAGACCCCGAACTCGAAAAGAGCGTCGATACACACATGGAGCTCGAGATGTGCGCGCGCGACTGCCTCGTTGCCGAAGGGCGCATCGCGCCGTTCCTGCGGTGCAACTTCCGCACGGTAAACGTGAAAGTCGCGGTTTCCCCTGAGGAAGGAGCGCGGCGGCAACTCCTGCGCCCCGAAAACAGCGGGAAGCCGCTCGAAGAGATGCTTATGCTCTCGAGCCTCCGCACGGGGCAGGAGAGGGTGCGTTACCGCGTCCTCTACGGCATTGAGGACTACCTCGACGACCGGCACTTCGACATCGTGCTTGATACGACATACACGAGCGCGGACGCCGCATTCAGCCTGCTCTGCACGCTCCTGCTTCCGAGGCTCCTGCCTTCTCCGTAATACCCCATGCTTCGCGCATGGGCTTTTGTTTTGGGGTATATTCTACTCATAGGAACATGCGTATCATCGCGCACATAGATATGGATGCCTTCTTCGCGGCGATAGAAGAGCGCGACAACCCACGCGTGCGCGGTCTGCCGCTTGTGGTGGGTGCCGACCCCAAAGAGGGCAAGGGTAGAGGAGTCGTCTCGACCGCGAACTATAAGGCGCGCGCCTATGGCATTCGCTCTGCGCTCCCCGTCTCAACTGCCTGGCGCCTCTCGGAAGAGGCGAAACAAAAGGGCCTGCCTCCGGTTGTTTTTATGATTGGGAGTATGCGCAAGTATGGCGAGGTCTCGCGCCGCATTATGGCAATTCTCCACGCGCACGCAGAGCACGTCGAGGAGGCGAGTGTCGACGAGGCATATATCGACCTTTCCTTCACGGGCTCTTATGCCAAAGCTATCGCGCTCTGCAAAAAGATAAAAAAAGAGATTCAAAAGAAAGAACGCCTCACAGCCTCGGCGGGGCTGGGGCCGAACAAACTCATTGCAAAAATCGCCTCCGACAGGCAAAAACCCGATGGCCTTACCGTGGTGCGTGAGGAAGATGCAGAAAGCTTCCTTGAGCCGCTCTCCATCCGCACAATTCCCGGCGTGGGCCCGAAAACCGAACAGAAATTCAATAAGTTGGGCATTCACACTATTAAGGAAATGAAGCGCTTCTCGCGCGATGAGCTCTCGGAGCTTATGGGCAAGTGGGGCAGCGCGCTCTACTCGCGCCTCCGCGGGAAGGACGAAACGCCCCTTGTTGAGGAGTGGGAAGCGAAGTCGCTCGGCGAGCAGGAAACATTCGAAAAAGATTCGCGCGATGCGAGCTTTGTGTTTGAGAGACTCAACGCCCTATGTGCCAAAGTTCACAGACGGTTCGTAAAACACGGCTTCAAAACCTTCCGCACCATCGCGATAACCGTGCGCTTCTCTGACTTCACAACAAAGAGCCGCGCCGCAACGCTTGGCGAACCAAGTACCGCACTCCCAACACTTCAGTTCGAAGCGTTAAAACTCCTGATGCCATTCTTCGATGCGCGCGAAAATCCGAAACGGAAGGCAATCCGCCTCATCGGCGTCCGACTGGAAAAATTGGAGTGAATTGCATAAACTATAAGCACTTGGGGGATCGTCTAATGGTAGGACAGCGGCCTTTGAAGCCGTGAATCGGGGTTCGAATCCCTGTCCCCCAGCAAATATAAAATTGCATACCGTCGTGGTATGCTGATTTTGTATTTGCTTACAGGGATTCGAACGGGAAGGGGGTCGGGGAAACGGGAGTTTCACCGTTGCGGAGCACACGAACCGCTGGGTTCGTGAAATTAACCGCTTTGAGCGAGTTAATTTGTTCGATTACCCTGTCCCCCAGCCAACAAATATGGGCGTTTTGTTTGGCGCACGACGCACTACCGCACCTATCGAGATTTCAGTTTTTGTTTACTCGCGCGGTTGAGCGCTACCGCCGCACGGATGAGCTTCTTGAAAGCTGTCCCATCAATTTTGTCACCTTCGTGGATGATGATGGCGCGGAATGCATTAAAAAGAGTTGTTGATTTTTTGAGGGCGGTTCCTTTCGCGAAGGTGGGCCGCAGATGGTTCTTATATGTTTCTCCCGTGCACACCATCCCCTCGTGAGACCAGACGGGAATTCCGGCGGGATTCGAAGGTTTTTTCCACCTCACCTCTTCGGTCATCACCGGGTCGGCTTGTTTGATGAGAACGCGGATCCGCGATAACGTCTGCGCGCGCCAATCGTGGCGCTCGATGCTTTTGTTGGCCATGAAATAATATTATCAAACTTCTTGTTGACCTCCACCGCTCTTCCTGTTAGCTTTCGAGCAGTACGTTGGCTAATTACAGGGGAGGAAAACGGATGTCTCTGCAAGGACTGTCGCTGTATGTGGGCGAATTTCAGATATCGCTCGAGAAGGACGTAGTGATCGAGAACAAGCGCCAGGTAGAGATTCCGGTGCCGACCGCGGAAGTGCGCGAAGCTCACCTAAACTTCACGCTCGGGATGCCGAACAAGAAGACCGCGCAAGCCGAGTTCAAGAAGGCGTGCGACGCGGCCGTGGAGGAAGCGCGGAAGGGTCTGCCTGCAGCGCTGAAGGCGAAGAAGAGGAGGGAGCATCTCAACGCCCTCGCGAATGCCGTAATGGTGTTCGTCGACAGGGGCGGCGAGATAGTCCAGAAGGAAAGCGGCCCCATGAGCACGCACCTCGTCATGCGCTTTCGGGACAAGCACTTCTTCGCCACCTTCGGCGCCACGCAGACCGTCGCCTCGAACGGCTCCTGCTGGGTGAACGTGAAATACAAGCGAGAGCTCGTCTTCAGCGCGCACGGCAATTTCATGGCCGCCGCCTTCAACGTGACCGCGAGGACCTACAAGCCCGGCGAGTGGGAAAAGAGGTTCCCGAAGGTCGATGAGTAACTGCAAAGCCCCGAGATTCGGGGCTTTTTATTTTCTCTGTTTTTCTTGGAGCCTATTGCGGGCTCACCTGGAGTTTCAACGAAATAGCACCGTTGCACATCGCATCATACACGCCTGACTGGGTTGCGGTGATGACCACGAATCCTTTCCCAGGAATGATGAACGACTGGTCGCGCACCGTGAATGCCGCGGGAAGCGTGGAGCCATTCTCCACCATGAACTTCGTACCCACCTTGAAAATGAAGTTCATGGGGTACCCCACGCAATCAAGGAGCTTCGTGTAGAGCTGCTTCCCTGAATAGTACTTATACGCCGCATCGCGTGAGAGTGTGGTGCCAGTGCCCGAAGGCTTTGGCGCGGGCGCAGAGGGCACAGGAGCCGCAGGAGCGGCAGGCCCACCAGAAACCTGCTCGGTCGAGGTGGCCGGTGCTGCATATTCGGCCGAAGGTCCGCCGAACGACTTGCCGACAAAAAACCCAAGCGCGAGGAGCACGACCGCGCCCCCCGCAAGAACCCAAATGTTCTTTTTATCCATGCTTTTATTCTACCACGCGACCTATTTCAAACCTTCGATGATAGCCACTTCTAACGGAATAATAGGAAACTGGCTGTAGCGCATCTGGCCATGGGCAGCGATAAGCGATTTCAAAAGCGCGATGTGCTTATCCTGGAACTTCTTCGCATGCCCCTCGAGCTTCTCCACGTGGTCAGCCATAAGTTCACGCCTAAAGAACGCTTTCATTTCAGGGTTATAGCAGAGCACCGCCGCGCGGCGTAGGTAGTGGATGAGGTCTTTTGTGAACTGCACCACGTTGTATCCGCCATCGTAAATAGAGGTGAGCGCCTCGAGCGCCTGCGCCACGTTATTTTCTAAAAGCATTCCCGCGAATGCATCGAGTTTGTCGAAGCCCACCTTCCCGACCATCTGCTCCACATCTTTCAAAGTAATTTTCCCGCCCCCGAAGGTGACGAGCTGGCCCAGGAGCGACTCCGCATCGCGGAAGCTGCCCTCGGCGGAGGAGGCGACGAGCTCTAATGCATCGGGCGCCACATCGATATGTTCCTGCTTCGCTATCATCGAAAGCTTGCCCACGAGCGTTTCGAGCGGTACGTGCTTGAAGTGGAACTGCTGGGTACGCGAAACGATAGTCGCCGGCACCTTGTCTGATTCCGTTGTTGCTAATATCAAAATGACGTACGCGGGGGGCTCCTCGAGCGTTTTCAAAAGCGCGTTCCACGCGTCTTTCGTGAGCTGGTGCGCCTCGTCGATAATAAACACTTTGTAGCGGCCAGAGGCGGGCGCCACGCGCACGTTCTCCTTGAGGTCGCGAATGTCGTCGATGCCGCGGGTGGACGCCGCATCTATTTCAATGACATCGAGGTTGCGCCCCTCATCGATTTCCGTGCACGCCCGGCACTTGTTGCACGGCTCTCCCTTTATGGAAAATTTCTTGTCCGCAACACGCGTTTCGCAATTCGCAATTTTCGCGATGAGGCGCGCGGTCGTCGTTTTCCCGGTACCCCGCGGCCCCGCGAACAAATACGCGTGCGCAAGTTTATCCTGACGCGCCGCCTCGCGTAAAATGCGTGCGGTGAGCTCCTGTCCGAGCAGGTCCTCGAAGATCGAGGGGCGATATTTGCGGTAGAGCGCACGCGACATATGAGAAAAATTATACCACCTCCTATTGAGTTTTGCCTAAAAGTCTTAAAATTTTCGAGCGAGATGCGGTGAAAAATTGCGAGGCAGAGCGGCACTCTGGAGAGAAATTTTTCGCCGTGTCGGAGCCGAAAATTTTAAAACTTGGTGGGCAAGGATTCAATAGGAGGTGGTATCTATATGCTATTATAGAGAAAATGAAGCGTGCGGCGACCGTACTCGGAATTGCGCTCATCATTCTTGCCATCTTCATTTTTTGGCGCCCCGCGACCACGATAAAAGAGCCCGCACAGCCGAGCCAAACCTTCATGGAACCATTCAGACTAAAAACTTCAGCGTTCAAGGAGGGGGACAAAATCCCTTCGAAATACACCTGTGATGGCGAGGATGTAAGCCCGCTGCTTGAGGTTCGGAATGTACCGGCGAACACGGCAAGCCTCGCGCTTATCATGGACGACCCCGATGCCTCGCGCGGCGTACCCTTCGACCATTGGCTTATGTGGAACATCGCGCCCGACACGCAATATATTTCGGAAGACAACGTGCCAGGAGAGGCGATGCAGGGGGCGAACAGCTGGGGCAAGCCGAAATATGGCGGCCCTTGCCCGCCCGTAGGGAAGCCCGCACACCGCTATGTGTTCACGCTCTACGCGCTCGACGCGAAACTTGATTTGCCGGTAGGCGCGACAAAAGAAGAATTGCTCCGCGCGATGGAACAGCACATTGTGGCGCATGCGAGCATTATGGGACTCTACGGAAGGTAACTGATGCCCGGACTCAAACCCCCGAAAAACGACGCGACCTACGCCTGGACAAGCCATGTGTGGGGGAAAATGCTCCACTATGGAATAGGCGAGGGGCGCATTCGCCGCATCATTCGCTCGCCCGCGCGCGTGGAGGAAGGCGTTGCCGAACACACCATCGCCGCGATGCAGCCAACGGGCGTGAAGGGCCAGCACGAAATGTGGGTGATGTACAAACTTGATAAGGGGAAGATAAAAGTGATAACCGCGTGGCGCTACCCGGGCAAAAGCCCCGCGCGCGACCCCATACCCAAAGAAGTCATCGCCGAGGTGCGCCAATTGCTCTGATAGGAAAAGTTAAGTAGTATTCAGCTACACATTTATGAAACTTTCTATCGGCATCGTGGGCCTTCCGAACGTCGGTAAATCAACGCTTTTCAAGCTCCTCACAAAACAGGAGATTTTGATAGCAAACTACCCCTTCGCAACCATCGACCCCAATGTCGGTATCGTTCCCGTTCCTGATGAACGCCTCGCGGTACTTACCAAGCTTTCGAAATCAAAAAAAACCGTTCCTGCGGTCGTTGAGTTCTACGACATCGCGGGCCTTGTGAAGGGCGCACACGAGGGCGAGGGCCTCGGCAACCAGTTCCTTTCGCACATCCGCGAATGCAAGGCCATTGTACAGGTGCTTCGCTGTTTTACGAGCGGCGACATTATCCACGTGGAAGGCTCCGCGGACCCCGTGCGCGACCTCGATATCATTAATGCCGAGCTTGTCTTCAAAGACCTTGAAACGGTAACGAAGCGGCTCGACAAGGCGGAGAAGGAGGCGCGTTCCGGCGACAAGGCCGCCATGCACGATGCGGGCATATTGAAGGCAATTAAAGAAGAGCTTGAGAAGGGAGTAGGTGCGCGTGCCCACAAAAACGAATCCATCGTGCGCGAACTGAATCTTTTGACCGCAAAAGAACAAATATTCCTTTTGAACGGCGCACCCGAAGACGTGTCAGAGGCGCTCAAGGAGAAGATAGCCGAAATGAAGGGGGGTTACGTGGTAATGAACCTCGCGGAAGCGGGAAATATCGACGAGCTCATCAAGAAAGCATACGAAATACTCGGCCTTGCGAGCTTCTTTACGACCGGCGAGGACGAAACGCGCGCGTGGACCATCGAACGCGGATGGAAGGCGCCACAGGCGGCGGGCACTATCCACACTGATTTTGAAAAATCGTTCATCCGCGCTGAAGTGGTGGGATACGATGACCTCGTTGCGGCGGGCGGCTGGAGCCAGGCAAAACAAAAGGGGAAGCTCCGCCTCGAAGGGAAGGATTATGCAGTGAAAGACGGTGACGTGATGGTTATCCGCCACGGGTAGGCGAATTGCGGTTTAGGCGCGCGGTGCGTACAATAATAATCACATACGCATTGCGCGCTTTTTCTATGCCCGCATACGAACTTAATTTCGAATACTTCAAGGGGCCGCTCGACAAACTCCTCTCGCTCATCGAAGAGAAGCGGCTCGAAGTTTCGCGCGTGAGCATCGCCGAGGTTACGAACGATTTCCTCTCCTATCTCGACCAATTCAAGCTCGCGCTCGAAGAGGGTGCAGCTGAGGATATGCCGCTCTACAACGCGCCGCCCGAGCTCCTCGCGGATTTCCTTGTGGTCGCCTCGCGCCTCCTCCTTATCAAATCGAAATCGCTTCTTCCGTCGCTTACCCTAAGCCCTGAAGAAGAAGGGGAGATACGCGACCTTGAGCATCGCCTGAAGCTCTACCAGGAGCTCAAGAAAACACAGGAACATGTGAAGGCAAAGTGGAGCGAGACGCCGCAGATGTTTGCCCGCGAATTTATGGGCACGCACGAACCGCTCTTTTATCCGCCCTCCGCAGTAGGTGCGGCGGCACTCCACGCATCCGCAATGAAGCTTGTGGGTACCTTGGAGCAGCTCTTCAAACCGAAGGCGACAGTGAAAAATCAGATAGTGAATCTCCGCGCGAAGATACAAGAGATAGCCTCGCGCCTCATCACGGGCGCACCGACGACCTTCTCGAACCTCCATGGCGGCAAGGGAAGCAGGGGGGAAATAGTGGTGCTCTTTCTTGCCGTGCTCCACCTTATCCGCCAGCAGCTTGCGGACGTGGAGCAGTCGGGGCATTTTGGTGAAATAACGATTGCGAAATCGGAAGGTGCCGAATACAATAACCAAGAACCGAAGCCATGAGCGACGAAACAAATCTCCAACCGAACCTTACTGCACGCATCGAAGCCCTACTCTTCTATTTTGGCGAGCCGCTCGGGCTCAAAAAAATGGCATCACTCCTCGGCACGACCCCCGAGGCGTGCGCAACGGCGCTTACCACATGGGAAACGGAACTCGCGGGAAACCCCGCACGCGGCCTCATGCTCCTCCGTAAGGAAGAAAGGGTCCAGCTCGTCACAAAAGCAGAACACCATGCGATAGGCGAAGCAATAGTAAAAGATGAATTCCGGGAAGCGCTTACTCCCGCGGCGCTCGAAACGCTCTCGCTCATTGCGTACCTCGGGCCCGTGCCGCGCGCCACAGTAGACTACGTACGCGGCGTGAACGGAAGCTTCACTCTCCGCGCACTCGTAATGCGCGGCCTTGTGGAGCGCTGCGATGAAAAGGGCATGTCCTTCCGCTATCGGGTGACCGAACAATTTTTGAAGCATATGGGGCTTGCATCGTTAAAAGACCTTCCTGAATACGAAACGTACCGGGAAAAATTGCGCCAGTTCGAAGAACAGCTCCAGGCCCCCGCGCCCGCACCCACGGTGCCCGTCCCGCCCGCAGAGCCTGACCTCGCCTAAACCCATGACCATCCGCGTTCAAACCTTTATCCTTGCCTTCCTTATCGTAAGCTCGGTCGCCATCACCCTTGCCTATAACCATTCGAGCCCTTCTGCCGCGAACCGTACGGCTGATATTGCGACCGTAGTTTCAACGGAGTCGGGCGCCGTTTCTTCGATCGCGCAACAGCAGAGCCTTCACCGCTATCCGCAAAGGAAATGGGAGGTGCTCGACCCCCAGGTGGACGCAGAAGCGGTAATGATACAATCGCTCGATTCGCAATTTCCGTTTTTTAATTATCAAACGTACAAACAGTGGCCCATCGCGTCCATTTCTAAGCTTGTTACCGCAACCGTGGTCGCCGAAGACATCGGCTTTTCAAAACACATTCCCATCACCGAAGTTGCGCTGCAAACCGAGGGGCTTGCGGGTGACTTAAAGAGCGGAGAGGTGTATTCCGCGGAGGATCTCACGAAAATAATGCTCCTCACTTCTTCGAATCGCGCCGCAACGGCGTTCGAAGAATACGCGGGCGGCCGCGCCGAATTCCAAAAGCTCCTCAAAAAGAAACTGGAACTTATCGGCATGACCCAGACCACGATGGAAGATGCGTCGGGCCTTTCGGGCAACAACCGTTCGACCGCGAACGACCTCGTGAAGCTCGCGAAATATCTCGTAGTGCACCACCCTGACATCATCGAGTGGACCCGCCTGCAAAGCTATCTCGTACAGCCGGTGAACGACTCACACAGCCGGACGGTGTATAATATAGACAGTTTCGTGACCGACTCGCGGTTTCTTGGCGGCAAAACAGGCACCTCGCCCGAGGCGCGGCAAAATCTGCTCGCGTTCTTCAATTTCGGCAACGAACGCCTTGCGTTCATCATGCTCGGGAGCAATAATCGCCAGGAAATCATCACGAAGCTCTTGAACTGGGTCCGCGATGCGTACGTGTTCAACTAATAACCCATGATACAATTCGAAGCCATTCGCATTCTCATCCTTTTCGCGCTCGCCTTCGTTGTAGCGCTCATCGCCACGCCGTTCATAGTGCGCTTGCTGCGTTTTTTCAATGTGAAAAAAACGAATATTCGCGATGAAACAAGCGCGCCGGTTTTTTACCAATTCCATAAGAAAAAGGCGGATACACCGACCATGGGCGGCATCATCATCTGGGGAACGGTGGTAGGCCTCGCGCTCATCTTTTTTATACTTCAGAAAATGTTCGATGGGTTCGCGAATTATTTTAATTTCGTGAGCCGCGCAGAAACCTACCTCCCGCTCGCCTCGCTCTTTTTTGCGGCCATCGTGGGCCTTATGGACGACATCTTCGGCATCATGGGGAAGGGGCCGCACGGCGGGGGGTTGAGCATCAAACAAAAACTCGGCCTTTATACGCTTCTTTCCGCCGTAGGCGCCTGGTGGTTCTACTACCGCCTTGGCTGGGACGTGCTCTACGTTCCGTTCTACGGGAATGTGTCGATGGGGTGGACCTACATTCCGTTCTTCATGTTCATTCTTATCGCGACCGCATTCTCCACGAACGAAACGGACGGCTTGGACGGCCTTGCGGCAGGCACGCTCTTTTTTGCATTCGGCGCGCTTGCGATAATTTCGTTCGCCACGCACCGCTTTGACCTCGCCGCGATGAACACGGTCATTTTGGGTGCACTCCTTGCGTTCCTTTGGTTCAATATTTACCCCGCCAAATTTTTCATGGGGGATACGGGTTCAATGTCGCTCGGCATCACGCTCGGCGTGATGGTAATGCTCACGAACACCGCGCTCTTCCTTCCATTCTTTGCATCCATCATGATATTCGAATCCATCACGGTCATCATCCAGATGGCGAGTAAAAAGTTCTTCAAACGAAAGGTGTTCCTCTCGACGCCCATCCATCACCACTTTGAGGCGCTCGGTTGGCCCGAAAGCCAGATAACGATGCGCTTCTGGATAGTGACCATCGTAACGACGACCCTCGGCCTCGCGCTCTTCTTCCTCTCGCGCTTTCTATAGGTACCCCGAAGCACGCAACGTGCTAAAATAAAAAGAGGAAATGACCACGCTTATTAAGAACGGTCTCGTTTACGACGGAACGGGAAACGTTCCCGCAAAAAAGGACATTTTGATACGAGGAAATCGCATCGCAAAATGCGGTACGCTCTCGCGTGCGCACGCGGACGAGGTCATCGACGCAACGGGCGCCATAGTAACCCCGGGCTTCATTGATATAAACACTCACGCCGATCATTATCTTTCGCTTTTTTACGAACCCTACCAGGAAGATTTTATCCGTCAGGGCATCACGACCGCGATAGGCGGAAATTGCGGGGTATCGCTGGCGCCGCTCCTTGACGGGTCGCTCCGCGCTGTGCGCGAATGGGGGAGCGAGCTCCATACGAATGTGAACTGGACGAGCGTAAAAGAATTTCTCGCAATGATGAAGAGGCGCGGCCTTGGCATTAATTTCGGCACACTCATAGGCCACACCACGCTTCGCCGGGTATTCACCCGCGACGCGTTCCGCGACCTCTCCGAGTCCGAGCTCCAAAGCATGGACGCGATAGTAACGCGCTCGCTCAAGGAAGGCGCACTCGGCCTCTCGACCGGACTTGAATACACGCACGCATCGCGTACGCCTTTCCACGAGCTCCGCGCGCTTGCGCACACGGTCGCGGCACAGCGCGGCATTTTCGCGATGCACCTGCGCAACACCGGCAGCGAGCTCCTCGCGGCGGTGGACGAAGCGATGATGCTCGCGACCGAAACGCATGCGAACGTGGAAATACTGCACCTCCAGCCACTCAAGGCGCACCGCACGCTCTACGAAGAAGCGGCGGGCATCATAGAAAAGGCATCTGCAAAGCTTCATGTGCATTTCGATGTGAACCCGTTCCTCACGACAACAATGCTCGTCTATGAATTGCTTCCTGAATGGTTCCGCGAAAATGACCTTGCGGCGATGCATGCGAACATGAAAGCGCCGCACGCGCGCGAACGGCTCGTGGCGCACCTCAGGGCGACCGCGCCCCGTGATTGTATCGTGGCGCATATCCCGCACGCATCACTCAAATTTCTCGAGGGGCGCTCCGTTCGCGAATTCGGCACGCGCGCCGGCCTCACTTACGAGGCAGCGTTTTTGAAAATTATGGACATTACGGGGCTTCGCGCCACTATCTCCGCAAAGGTGGTAGACGAAAAAGTACTCAGTACATTCATCGCGCACCCCAATTCGCTCATCGCGACGAACAGTGCAAGTTTCGGCAAGCGCGAATTCAAATATTCGCCGAGCACCGACACCTATCCGGCCTTGCTGAAGCTCGCGTCTGCCTCAACGACCATCACTATGGAGCGCGCGGTAGAGAAGGCGACCGCGCTCCCCGCGAAAAAATACGGCATCGCAAAGCGCGGAAAGATAAAGGAAGGGTATTTTGCGGACATCGCGGTCCATGAGAACTTCCGCCCCGTCCATGTGTTCGTGAACGGCGCGCATGTGCTGAAAAATAACATATTCGCAAAAGCGCTCCAGGGAACCATTATCACACGAGCGAAGTAATATGGGATTTTTAAAACGCGTAACACCCCGCAGTGCGGCCGCCGACATGGTCTTCATCGGTTTTTTGGTGGCACTCCTCGTGTTCGGCCTTGTGATGCTCACGAGCGCATCCTCCGAGCTTTCTAAAACGCGCTTCAATGACAGCATGTATTATCTGAAGCACCAGCTTCTGAACGGCATCCTGCCGGGAATCATCGGCTTTTTCATCGGTTACTTCGTGTATTACCGCAACTGGGAGAAGTGGGCGCCGCTCATCCTCGTGCTGGGCATCATCGCACTGCTCCTTGTATTCACGCCGCTCGTGCAGCACGCAAAAGGTGCCGACCGCTGGGTAAACCTCGGCTCATTCTCGTTCCAGCCGGGCGAATTCATGAAACTCGCGTTTTTCATATACCTCTCCGCATGGATAGCGAAAGGGCAACAGCGCGGGAAAAGTTTTTGGGGAGGGTTGGCGCCCTTCACGATACTGGTGGGGCTTGTGGTGCTCCTGCTCCTGATGCAACCCGCGACCTCTACCGCCGGCCTTATTTTTCTTACCTCGCTCCTGGTGTACTTCACGTCCGGCGCGAACATACGGTTCGTTGCGGCACTCATTCTTGCTGCGTGTCTCGGCCTCGTCATACTTTTCATTTTCAACCCGTTCGCTTCGTCTTCGTACCGCATCGACCGCGTAAATACTTTTTTGAACGCAAGTACGGACCCCTCAGGTAAGGGATATCACATTAACCAGTCGCAGATCGCGATAGGCTCCGGCGGCCTCTTCGGGGCAGGCTTCGGCAATTCAACCGCAAAATTCTATCTTCCGGAACCGATGGGAGATTCCGTCTTTGCGGTCATCGCGAGCGAACTTGGTTTCGTGGGCGCCATTACGTTCCTCGTATTCTTCCTTGCGTTCCTCTGGCGCGGACTAAAGATAGCGAGAAAATCACCGGACAATTTCGGGCGCTACCTCGCGACAAGTTTCATATCGCTTTTCGGGCTCCAAGCATTCGTGAACATTGGTGCTATCTCGGGCGTTATTCCGATGACCGGCGTACCGCTGCCATTCGTGAGTTACGGCGGCACCTCCATTGCGGTGTTTTTGACCATGTGCGGCATCATTGCTAACATATCAAAATATAGACGCGCATAATGGATATTCGTATTGCACTTGCAGGCGGGGGGACGGGCGGACACTTGTATCCGCTTCTTGCGGTCGCTGACGCACTCCGCGAAACTGCGGGTCCCGACATGCGCCTTTCTTACTTCGGTCCGGAACACGCGCTCATGAATGAGTTTGAACGTCGCGCCATCACGATATACCCCATCACTTCAAGCAAGCTGCGCCGCTACGCCTCATTCCAAAACCTCATCGACATTCCCAAATTCGGCTGGAGCGTGCTTGAGGCGCTCATAAAACTGTATTCGGAAATGCCGAATGTTATCTTCTCGAAAGGCGGCCCCGGCGCGCTTCCGGTCGTTATCGCGGCGAAGTGGTACGGCATTCCGGTCGTTATACACGAATCTGATGCGGTGCCCGGGCTCACCAATACGATTGCCGCAAAATCCGCAGCGAAAATACTCCTCGCGTTCAAAGATGCGGAGCAATATTTCCCGAAAGGAAAAACGAGGGTGGTGGGCAACCCAGTGCGTTCGATATTCTCCGCACGCGGCAGCGACCAAAAACTTACAAAGCAAGCGTTCCAGTTCGACCCCGAAAAACCGCTCGTGCTCGTGCTCGGCGGTTCGCAGGGCTCGACCCGCATAAACGCATTCATTATTGATAATCTCGACCAATTCCTTCCTGCGCTCCAGATTGCACACCAAACCGGCATGGAGAATCTCCCGAACGCGCAGGTGCTCGCGCACACCGGCACGAGCGGACTTGATGAGAAGCTCCGTGAACAGTACCGCGCGTACGGGTACCTCTCCGCCGACCAGATGAAGGCGCTCTTTGACGCAGCGGACGTTATCATCTCACGCGCAGGCTCGGGCGCCATTTTCGAAATAGCGGCCGCAGGGAAGCCGGCCATCCTTATTCCTTTGAGCGATGCCGCACAGGACCACCAAAGAGCGAACGCGTATGCATATGCCGCAACAGGCGCGGCGCAGGTGGTAGAGGAGACGAACTTCACGCCACATCTCGTACTTTCGCTTATTGCGACAATGATGAAAGATAGCGTTGCCCGCGAAAAGGTACGCGCGGCAGCACAAGCATTCTTTAAACCAAATGCAGCGAAAGACATCGCGCTCGAGATTTTAAGTGCGGTAAAATAGTGACTAATCCTGCATTTTGGGGTATACTTTGGCCATGGAGGTCAGAGTACGTTTTGCGCCCTCGCCAACCGGTTTTTTGCATATTGGCGGGGTACGAACGGCCCTTTTTAACTGGCTTTTTGCCCGTCACGAGGGAGGAAAATTCATTGTCCGCATCGAAGATACCGACAAGCAGCGCTCGGAGAAGCGCTTCGAGGAAGATGTGTTAAAAAACCTCGAGTGGCTCGGGCTCGCAAGCGACGAGCCTATCGTACGCCAGAGCGAACGGCTCGATATCTATGAACGCACGTTAAAGAAACTCTTTGAGGAGAAACGTGTTTATTTTTGTTTCTGCTCTACGGAAGAACTCGAGGCAGAATACGAGGCACAACTCTCGCAGGGCCTCGTTCCCAAGTATAGCGGCAAGTGCCGCGCGCTCTCACCCGCAGCGGCAGCAGAAAAACTCCGCGCGAACCCCGGAGTCGTCCGCTTCAAAATGGCGGAGAAAACAGTCGCGTTCACCGATATGATACGAGGCAAGGTGGAGTTCAACACGGGA
This sequence comes from bacterium, assembly GCA_021814545.1. Lineage (GTDB taxonomy): Bacteria > Patescibacteriota > Minisyncoccia > UBA6257 > GWB1-50-10 > CAIKKG01. The sequence goes on along the minus strand of JAKAID010000001.1, from coordinate 83,803 downwards.
CTCTTCGGCGACATCATCATCGCAAAAGGCATGCGCGAACCGCTGTATAACTTTGCATCGGTCGTGGACGATGCGGACATGGGCATTACCCACGTCATTCGCGGCGAGGAACACCTCTCGAATACGCCAAAACAAATGATGCTCCAGGAAGCACTCGGTCTTCCCACGCCGCGTTATGCGCACCTGCCGCTCATCCTTGGTCCGGATAAAAAGAAACTCTCGAAGCGCTTCCTCACGAATTCCATAAATGACTACCGCAGTCAGGGCTACCTACCGAGCGCGCTCCTCAATTTCCTTGTGCTTTTGGGGTGGCACCCGACCGATAACCGCGAGGTGCTCACCGTGCCCGAAATGGTAGAGGCATTCTCGATAAAACGCGTGCAAAAAGCGGGCGCTATCTACAACCCAGAAAAACTGGATTGGATGAACTCCATGCACATTCGTGCAATGGATGAGAAGGCGCTCGCGGAACACCTCGCGTCTTTCGTTCCTGAGCATTGGGCAGGGGACAGAGAAAGGCTCACGCGCGCCATCGCGCTCGTAAAGGACCGCATGAAAAATCTTGCGGACTTCAGAAAAGAAGTTGGCTTCATATTCGAGCTTGCGGACTACAAACCCTCAATGCTCGTCTGGAAACAGGCAACATCGGAAAAAACCGCAGAGCGTCTCGAACACGCGCGTGCGCTCCTTGCGGGCGACAAAGGTTCCGCCTTCCCATCGGAAGGAACGGAGGCGGCGCTTATGCAATACGCGAACGAAGAGGGGAGAGGCGACGTTCTCTGGCCGCTTCGTGTTGCTCTTTCTGGACAGGAAGCGTCGCCGGGTCCCGTTGAACTGCTCCGCGTGCTGGGAAAGCGGGAATCGGACACGCGCATCGGCGAAGCGATAGGAAAATTGAGAACGGAATTATAACCATGCGCCGCACTACCGCACTCGTCATACTGTGTGCCGTTCTTGTCGCGCTCTTCGGAGATGCGACGGTGCACGCACAGCAAAATGCGCTCCTTGCACAGGCGGTGCAGGGCACACCGATGAGCGACCTCCAAAAACACATCGAGGAAAAAAGCGTGGAGCTCCAAAAACTTCAGGAGCAGCGCGCGCCCATTGAAAAGGCGCTTGAGGATGTAGGGCGCTCGAAAGACAGCATCAGCAAAGAGATACAGACATACAACCTCAATATCAATCAGCTGAACCTTTCGATTAAATCGAATACGGTGAACATTGAAAAACTGAACTACGAAATAGATTCACTGAGCAATGAGATAGACAACATCCGTAACTCTATCGCGGTCCAAAAAGAATCGATAGGAAAGCTATTCATCGAATTGCAGGAGCGCGAGAACGAAACGCTCTTTGAGCGCATTCTCCGCAGCGAGTCGCTAAGCGACAGCGTTTCTGCCATCGAGAGCATCGCCACGCTCAATAAATCGCTCAACGAAAATATCGTGAGCCTGCAGCAACTGCAAGGAGACTATACGGACAAGATAGACCAGAATAAAAAAACAAAGACAAAAAAGGAAATTCAAAAGAGCGACCTTCTGAATCTCCAGCAGATAACGCAGGAACAAAAAGCGGAAAAGCAGCGTCTGCTTGAACAGACGAAGAACGTTGAGCAGTACTATCAGCAGCAACTTGACGAGCTTGATAAAAAACAGGCGGAAATAAGCTCAGTCATCGAAGAAATCGAGCACAAGCTGCGCGAGTCGTTCGACCCGACCCTGTTGCCACTGAAGCGTCCGGGCGTACTCTCGTTCCCAGTAGACGATATCTACATCACGCAGTGCTATGGCCCGACCAGATTCGCTGCGCGTGCCTACCGCACAAAATCCCACAATGGCGTAGACTTCGGCGGACCTATCGGTACGCCAGTCCTTGCGGCCGATGATGGCAAAGTGGTAAAGACCGGGAACAATGACCGGGGCACCTCGCGCTGGAATCGTTACCAGTACGGCAAACACATTTTGATACAGCACAGCAACAACCTCACGACGCTCTACGCGCACCTTTCAAAAATTGCAGTGAAAGAAGGGGATACTGTTAAGCGCGGCGACGTAATAGGGTATCTCGGCAACACTGGTTATGCCTACGGGCCGCATTTGCACTTGAGCGTCTTCTGGGCGCCGAGCGTCCAATACAAGGCAGTGCCGCCCGCTGCGGGGACGGTACCGGTCGGCGTTTCGATTGACCCTGCATATTATCTTCCGAGTCTTTATAATGTGCCCAAAATGCGCGATGCGGGCTGCAAAGCTTCATAAGTGGTATAATAGAGGCATGAAAAGGGTGCGTTTATTCGCAATAAGCGCAATTATAGGCGCCACAATAAGCGCGAGTATGGTATATGCCCAAAACCCCTCAAATGGCGCGTATAGCGCGATTCCCGGGCCATTGAACGACGCTTGGGCATTCCTCACCGATATAAGCAATAAGCTCCAGGAAAAACTGCCTAAATATGAGCTCATAACGAGCGGCCCCTACATGAACGATTTTTTGCGATCGCATTCCGTAAGCTATACCTCAGTAAGCGACGTAGTGCAGAGAATTGTGCAGTGGTACAACGAGAACGTGAACCTTGCGAACGCGCCGGGGTTTATCGATGGGGTGGCAGCACTTGCGCAAAAATTATTTGAACTCATTGCGCAGGGAATCCGCTGGCTCGTGAACTACCTTTAGCAACCAATTTTTCGTAAGCGTCCCGGAGAGCCGTTGTGCGATACGCAGTCATATTGCACTGTCGCAAAAGATATATTGTGCGACATATACAATCCTTAAAGAACCCGTGAAACCTGCCCCTCCCTCTCGCGCACTCATAGATGTTGACGCTCGCGAAAATTCCTATTAAACACTCAAAATATTTCTCCCGCGCAAAAATATCGCGCAAGAAGGTGCGATATTTTTTTGTGAACAAAATTATTTTTGCTTTGCCTGCACTGCATATGCCCCGCGCGGCATCGTTTTTGACCACTCCCCCTAACTTTGGTCAATCTGCCGTCTGGGCTCGCTCCCTGGTATGATAAACGCACCTAACTCCTTTTATATGGACGAATTTAAAACAAAAGAAGATTTTATGGAGAGCTGCGGCTACGAGGTGGACGGCGCCTGGTATCCGCGCGTCACGCGTATTTTGGAAATAAAGGCAAAGCCGGCCCTTTATCGGTTCTACGGCAAGATGTCGAGCTTCGCCGAGGGCGAACGCATGAAACAACAATCCGCGACCGAGGGCACGATGGTGCATGAGGCGGTTGAAAATATTTTTTTAAATCGTGCCGCTCCCGTTCCACCGCAGATAGAGGCATCAGTGTGGGCGTTCAAAGACTTCATCAAACAAAATAAAATTCACGTTGACCCGGAGTTCGTAGAGCGCCGCCTCGCGAACCATGAGCACCGTTACGCAGGCACGCTCGATGCGATCGCAATGATTGGCGGCAAGCTCGGCATCCTGGACATCAAAACCTCCCAATCAATCTACCGCGACTATAACCTTCAGACCGCTGCCTACCTCGCCGCGATGAAAGATGAGATGAAGGGACTTGAAACGCGTTGGATACTCCGCATCGACCAAAACCAATCCTGCCTCTACTGCGGCGCGCGCCTGCGCAGCAAGGGCGGCAAACGCCAGATAAAAACGGACTGGGGCAATCCCGCCCAGCGCTCATGCCAACATGACTGGAGCGCAATGCAGGGCCATGTAGAACTCAAAGAATTCCCTCATTGGGAACACGATTTCGAGGCATTCCTTGGGGCTAAAAAACTCTGGGAGTGGGAAAATGCCGACTGGCTCACGAAAGTCGGCTATCTTAAAGCGCACGCCTAAGTCTCGTTTAAATGCGTGCGCGAGAGCGCGTGATATTCGCCCGTCTCGTATTCGGCAATGCCGTCTTCGTGCCAGAGCAAGAAGTGTCCGATGCCTGCATCGAGTGCGAGCCTGCTGCATACCGTGCAATACGGCTCCCCCGATCGCTGTATATTCCCTTCGTCATTAATACGGATGAAATATAATTTTGCGCCGGCAATTTTTGCGCCGCTCCGTTTCAGCGCGTCGGTAATAGCGCGCCACTCAGCGTGCATGCAGCACGTCCTGTCATATTTTTGTTTGCGCGCAAAAACCGGTTCCTCAAGGCAGCTCCGGTGAGCAAGGTCATCAAGCGGCGGAGCGTTGTACCCGACCCCTATTACCTCCCCACCGTTTACGATAACCGTGCCGCATTTTGAGCGAAGACAAAGCGCGCTGCGCGCAATGCGTGCGGCCTCATTCATCCATCGTACCGCCTCTTTTTCTTCCCGCCCCTGAAGCTGCTTCACGAAAAATTACTCAGTGGGCGTGAGCCCGATTATCGAATTGATTTCCTCGTCTACCATCGCCGCAAGCTCGAGCCTCCCCTCCTGTAGGGCGGCGTAGCGCGCCCACTCGAGCGTTTCAAGCGCCTCATCATAACGATCGGCCGCCGCATACAATCTTGCGCGGTCAATTTCGAACGCGATGCGAAGCTCCGGCGTTCCTCCGCCCTCCTCTACCTTATGCTCCTGCTCCTTTGCCCATGCCTCAAGCTCGCTCTTTACCTCGACATTCTCAACACCCCGATTCTTCAATTCTTCCGCGAGCTTTTTCGCCTTGTCGGGCGTCGTAGCATATATTTCAAATTTTCCTGTCATTCGATAAGTATACCACCTCTCCGATAGACAAAACTAATCCGTTTATTATAGGCTGAATCAAGCAACTTAGCCCCTCTGTATACCCCGAAACCGAAAGGAACGGACATGGGAATCAAGAGACGACAGCGCATCATACTGAAGGCACTCGAGGACCTCGGTGGAAGAGCGACTACAACCGAGATTGCGAGACGCATTCGCTTCGATACAAGCGGCGTTTCACAGAGCCTCTCCGCGCTCTACGGCCAAGTCGCCTGCATCGGCGGCAAGGGCGGCGGCACCGTGTGGCAGATCCGCAGCAAGGAGAGAGAGGCTTCGCTGCCGGGCGTGTTGTGCTCTCACGGCAACAGTTCCGCCCATCAGGTCTACTGCCCCGGCGACCTCTCCTGTGCTCACGGCCGCTCCGAAGGACACATAGTCACCTGTCCGGGAACAGCCGGACACTGATGCAACACATCGTACGAACAGCCCCGCGCAATGCGGGGTTTTTCTTTACGTGCGTTTATTTCCCGTGGCAGTTCTTATACTTCTTCCCGCTGCCGCAATAGCAGGGGTCGTTGCGGCCAAGCTTGGGGATATTCGCGGGCTTCGTCGCGGACTTGGGCGCCTGGGGCGCGAGCTTTGAAACATCGAGCTCAAACATAGGAAATATCGAATTGAAGACGTACTGCTCGAAGTTCACAAGCAAGCGCTGGAAAAGCGCATGCGCTTCCCTGCGGTATTCAACGAGCGGGTCATGCTGCCCATACGCGCGGATATTCACCGACTCGCGAAGGGAATCAAGATATTCGAGGTGGTCCACCCAAAGTGTATCCAAGATGCGCACCACGTGCTGTGCCAAAATGACCGAATGCGCCGCATCGACTTCCGCCGGTATCACCGCAAGTTTCTCGCGCGCTTCCCTTGTCATCTTCGCGCGTTCTTCGGAGTATTCCTGAGCCTCCGCTTCGCGTTCCATAAGTTCTACGAAATGCGTAAGAACCTCGCGCACGCGCGGGAGTATCTCACCCTGCTCGCCCGCCTTCAAATATCCAGTGCGCTTTGTGTAGAGCGCAGTACGCTGCTTATTGAGCACGTCATCATACTCGAGCAAGTGCTTTCTGATATCAAAGTTGTTACCCTCCACTTTTTGCTGCGCCTGATTCACGGAACGTGAAACCATCGCGGATTCTATTGGGATGTCCTCGGGGAACTTCATCGCCTGCATGAGGCTTTTTATCTTATCGCCGCCGAAGATACGCATGAGGTCATCTTCGAGCGAAAGGAAGAAACGCGAGGAGCCGATGTCGCCCTGCCTGCCCGCCCTGCCGCGAAGCTGATTATCGATGCGGCGCGCCTCGTGCCGCTCGCTCCCCACGACATGGAGGCCCCCTGCAGCGAGCACCTTCGCCGCGTCTTCCTCGTTCTTTGGATTGCCGCCTAAAATGATATCGACACCCCTACCCGCCATGTTCGTCGCAACGGTGACCGCACCAGACCTTCCCGCCTGCGCGATAATGGCGCCCTCGCGGTCATTGTTCTTTGCGTTCAATACCTCGTGCGGAATGTGTGCGTTCGATAAGTATTGCGACACGATTTCGTTATTCGCGATGGATGTGGTGCCGATGAGTACCGGCTGCCCCTTCGCGTGACGCTCCTTCACATCCTCCGCAATGGCACGGTATTTCGCTTCCTTCGTTTTGTAGATGAAGTCGGGCATGTCCCTCCTCACCATGGGTCTATTCGGCGGAATGCTCACCACATCAAGGTTATACACCTTATGGAATTCTTCCGCGGACGTCTGTGCGGTGCCGGTCATGCCTGCGATTTTCTTATACAGCCTGAAATAATTCTGAATAGTCACCTGCGCGTAGGTGCGGTTCTCCTGCTGCACGTGCACGTGCTCCTTCGCCTCGATGGCCTGGTGGAGTCCGCCCGAATAGCGGCGGCCCATAAGCACGCGGCCAGTGAATTCATCAACGATATAAATTTCTCCATTCTTCACGAGATATTCCTTGTCCTTATGGAACAGCGCCTTCGCCTTCACGCTCTCGTGGAGGAAGTGCACAAGGCGCGCATTTTCGGGCGCGAAAAGATTCGCGATATTGAGCGCCTTCTCCACCTTCTCAATGCCGGCATCAGTAACAGAAACCACCCGTAACTTTTCATCCACGGTATAGTCCTCTTCGGGCTGAAGCCGCTCGGCGATGTGCGCGAACGTCTTATAGTACTCGCTCGACTCGGTATCGGGCGCCGCGATAATGAGCGGCGTGCGCGCCTCGTCGATAAGAATACTGTCCACCTCGTCAATAATGGCAAAGTAATGGCCTCGTTGCACGCACTCCGAAAGCCGCAACGCAAGATTGTCGCGAAGAAAATCAAATCCGAACTCATGGTTCGTGCCATAGGTAATATCGCACGCATACGCCTGTGTGCGCGTGATGGGGCGGAGGAATTTTTCCACTACGTGGAAGCTCCCTACCGCATCACGCTCTCTGTCGAGCTCGGTTGATTCGTAGGAGGGATCATACTCATACGCGGCATCGTGAATGATACAGGAAACGGAAAGTCCAAGCGCGTTATACACCTGGCCCATCCACACCGCATCGCGGCGCGCGAGATAGTCGTTCACGGTAACCACATGCACTCCCTTTCCGAGGAGCGCGTTCAAATACACGGCTGAAGTCGCGGTGAGCGTCTTCCCCTCACCCGTTAACATCTCCGCGATCTTGCCTTCATGGAGCACCATGCCGCCGATGAGCTGCACATCGTAATGGCGCTGGCCGAGCTTCCTGCGGCTTGCCTCACGCACGTAAGAAAAGGCGCGGGCGAGCGAACTATCAAGCGCCGCCTCAGGGTTCTCGGCACCCCTCACCGCAGCCTTCAGTTCGTTGGAATGCTCGCGCAATTCGGTATCAGTAAGCCCCTTCGCCTCGTCTTCAAGCGCGCTCACCTGTGCTACTGCGCCCTCAAGACGCCTCAATGTTTTATTCGGAAATAATTTCGCAAAAAATGATGCCATATGACTATTCTTTCGTGAGAACCTCGGGCCCCGATTCTGTGATGAGCACGGAGTGCTCGAAATGCGCGCTCAAGCTCCCGTCCTTGGTCACAAAACTATCATCACGCTTCACGGTAGCGTATGCGGACCCCGTCGAGAACATTGGCTCGATTGCGAGCACCAATCCCGGCACAAGCTTCATCCCCTCCCCACGCGTGCCATAATTATACACGCTCGGGTCCTCATGAAGCTCGAAACCGACTCCGTGACCCGTAAGGCCGTGAATGACATGGAGCTTCGCCTTTTTTGCGACTGATTCGACGGCAAAGCCGATGTCGCCCAGGTGCTTCCCGGAGACGCACTCCTTGATGGCCGCATCGAGCGCACGCCTCGTTACGGAGATAAGCACCTTGGCTTCCTCCGAAATCTTTCCGATGCCGACTGTGACTGCCGCATCCGTAATGCGCCCCTCATAGGTCACCCCGAGGTCTATTGAAAGAATATCGCCGTCCTTCAGCGCGTACTTGCCTGGAATGCCATGCACGATGGTTTCGTTAACCGAAGCACAAATAGCGGCAGGATATGCCTTTCCTGCGCCCTCGGGCGTGTAGCCCAAGAATGTCGGCTCGGCCCCCGCCTCCCGTATCATTTTCTTTGCGCGCGCATCGAGCGCAGAAAGCGTTACGCCCTCCTGCGCCATTGCGGCAAGCGCGCGGAGCGTCCGAGCAAGAATAGTGCCCGAAACACGCATGAGTTTTATGTCATTGGTATCCTTTAAACGCACCATAATTATTTGGTAAGCTTGAGTCCTTTAGTGACACTCTCAAAAACTTTGTACGGCAGGGGCTCGCCATCAACGGTGATAATATTGAAATTCTCCTTTCTCATCCCCTCTACGATAGGATAGGTTCGTTCGCGATACTCCTTCAGGCGAACCTTGATGACCTCGGGGTTGTCGAGCGAACGCGTGCGCATAGGAGCCGCACACAAAGGGCAATGTGGCAGCGCCACACTCTCAAGCTTCGGCAGCCCGCAGACCGAACACACAAGCCTGCCGCTGTTGCGCTTCATGGATGTTTCGTCGCGCACCTCAAGTTGCACCACGGAAACATTCTCCTTCCTATACATATCAACGAGCGTTGCAAGAAGGCCGCCGGTCTTTTCATCGCCGAACGCTTCGTACATCGTGCGCGGCGAACCGCTGAATACGATGCTGAAACCTGAGCGTGCAATACGCGTCGCTTCATCTTTCGTTATCGAGAGTACCCATGACGGTGTGCAGAGAATACCCGAATCGAAAAGCTTTTTCTCGCGCATGAGCACGGGGTCTGTTTCCGCCTGCGGAGACCTCAAAAGACCTTCGATAAAACGCCCGGTATCGAAGTGAATGTAGCCATATTTTCTCTCCAGAAGCTCGGCCTGTGTGCCCTTTCCTGAGCCTGGAGGCCCATAGATTATGACCGCGTTAGCCATACACTAATTGTACGCCAATAGCAAAAATCCCGCCACCAAGGCGGGATTTTGCACGATATACGTAATCTTAGTATGCGCTCTCGTATTCGCGCACCGTGAGCTGCGATTCTATCTGCTTCATCGATTCAAGCGCTACCGCGACTACGATGAGCAGCGCCGTGCCACCCACGCGAAGCGCCTGTACACCGGTAACATACTGGGTAATGTTCGGCAGGATAGCGATGAATCCAAGGAAGATGGCGCCCAAAAGCGTCGTGCGGTTCACTGTCTTTGCGATAACATCCGCGGTCGCCTGACCAGGACGAATGCCCGGAATAAAGCCGCCGCTCTGCTGGAGATTCTTCGAGATTTCCTTCGGATCAAAGGTCACCGCAGTGTAGAAGTACGTAAAGACCACAACGAGGAAGAAATAAATGATACTGTAGATAAGCTGATTGTTGAACACCTTCGTCACCCAATCGTTCATGGCGAGCGAAACGCTCGGTGAAACGACCGAAATAGCCTGCGCAATGAACTGCGGGAAAAGCAAGATAGAAATGGCGAAAATGATGGGGATAACACCCGCCTGGTTCACCTTAAGCGGCAGATAGGTCGAAGCGCCGCCGTACATCTTCGTGCCGCGCACCTGTTTCGCGTACGAAATGGGAATTTTCCGCTCACCCTCGTTCACGTACACGACTGCCGCGATAACGAGAATACTGAGCAGTGTGAACACGATGTAGGTGGGAAGCACGGCGGGCGTGTAGTTAACGAACGCGCTCACAATGGATTGCGGCAATGCACTCACGATACCCGCAAAGATGATGAGCGATACGCCGTTGCCTATCTTATACTCTGAAATGATTTCGCCTATCCACATAAGGAACAAGGCGCCCGCCGTAATAATGAATACATTCGTAATGAGGCTGAAGAACGGCAGATGCGCGATAACGTTCTGCGACGCAAGGAGGTTCAAAAAACCATAGCCCTGAAGCGCGGCGAGCGGCACCGCGATAAGACGGGAAATACGATTGAACTTCGCGCGCCCCGCCGCACCCTCTTCATAGTATGCCTTCTTAAGGCTCGGAAAGATGATGGTAAGGAGCTGCATGATGATAGTGGCGGTAATGTAAGGACCGACGCCAAGCATCATAATGGAAAGGCGCGAAAGACCGCCTCCCGAAAAAATGTTCAAAAAGCCGAACAGCTGGTTCGACTGCAGGAACTGCTGAAGCTTCGATGCATCGATTCCGGGAATGGGGATGGCGGCGAACAAACGGAACACGAAAAGCCAAACCAGCACCATAAGAACCTTTTTGCGAAGGTCCGGTGATTTAAAAATAAGGAGCAGTTTGTTCATGGTTATTTGATCGAACCGCCGGCGGCCTCTATCTTCTTGCGCGCCTCGGCAGAAAGTTCAACACCCGATACAGTGAATGCCTTCTTCGTCTCGCCGGCACCGAGTATCTTCACCCGCACAGCTGCCGAACGGATAATGCCGAGCTCCATGAGCACCTTCTTATCAATAATGCCTGCAGGGAAAACGCGCGAGAGCTCACCGACATTCAATACCACCGCCTCGGGGCTCTTGCGCAAGTTCTTTACACCGCGCAGCTTCGGAATGCGAATCAAAAGATCGCGCTCCGCCGGGCGTATCCTGTGACCAGAACGCGCACGCTGACCCTTCTGGCCGCGTCCCGCAGTCGTTCCGCGCTTGCCTCCGCGGCCTACGCGTTTCTGCTTCCTTCGTATCGCATGCTTCGGTTGTAATTCGTTGAGCAACATATATTCTCTATTTCTTTGCTACGCCGATCATCTTCAATGCTTCGATGCCCGCGCACGCATTCGCGATCTTATTCTTCGTGCGGCCAAGTATCTTCGCGGAAACATCTTTCACACCCACAAGTTCAAGCACCGTGCGGAGCGAACCCCCTGCGATAAGACCATGGCCCTTTTTCGCCGGCTTGATGCGCACACGCGCGGCATCGAACTTCGCTTCAACTTCGAACGGCACCGTACGTCCGTCTTTCAGTTCGACGCGGATAACATTCCTCTCCGCCTGGCGCTGCGCCTTCTGCACCGCTGCCGAAAAGTCCAATCCTTTCGCCACGCCGATGCCGACGCGACCCTTCATGTCGCCCACAATGACCGTCGCACGGAAGCTGAAACGCTTACCACCCGCGACGACACGCGTCACGCGACGCACTTCAATGACACGCTCCTTAAACTCGCTTACTCGCTTTACGAACGGCCTGCGCGGGCCGCGAGGCGCGCCATGTGCTCCATGAGCATGCGGTGCTCCTGCTGGTTTGTTAGTTGGGTTAAACATAGGTCTATATCTTCAATCCTGCCTCGCGCGCCGCCTCGACAAGCGCCCTTACGCGGCCGTGGTAACGGTAGGAACCGCGGTCAAACACCACTACAGTAACACCTGCAGCTTTCGCGCGCTCCGCGATGGTCTTTCCCACATACGCCGCACCTGCGGTCTTCGTATCCTTCTTCTTCAATTGCTTCGAATTTGCTGAAGCGAGCGTCTTTCCTGCCACGTCATCGATAAGCTGCGCAAGCATAAAACGATTGCTGCGGAATACCGAAAGCCGAGGCCTCGCCGCCGTGCCGCGCACCGTTGCGCGCACGCGCGCCGCCCTCCTTCCGCGTACCTGCATTAATTTCTTTCGCGTGTTCATAGGTTCCAAGTCGTTTATGCTGCTCCTGCGCCCGTTGCTGCTTTCTTGCCGGCCTTGCGCTGGATGACCTCATCGGAATAACGGAAGCCCTTGCCCTTGTACGGCTCCGGCTTCTTGAGGGAGCGGATTTCGGCCGCTACCTGCCCGACGAGTCCCTTGTCGAATCCCTTAATTTTCAAAATAGTGTTCTTCTCTACCTCGAACACGATGTGCTCGGGCGCGGCAAACTTCACCGGATGAGAAAAACCAAGGCTCAAGGAAAGATTGTTCCCTTCCTTTGCGATTTTGTAACCGACGCCCTCAAGCAAAAGCGTTTTCTCGTAGCCTTTGGTAAGACCGACGATAGCGTTCTGGATGAGCGAACGAAGCGTGCCCCAATTGCTACGGACCTGCTTCGAGGTCGCCTCCGCCTCAAGCACCACCTCGCTTCCCTTCACCGCGACTTCGATGCCGCGCAAACGCGGTATCGCAAGCTGACGCTTCGCGTCCTTCACCGTCACGTTGTGCGTATCAACCTCTACGGTGATGCCGCTCGGGATAAGTATCGGTTTTTTTCCTACTTTCGACATATAGTTGAATAAATGCTTACCAGACCTGGAAAAGGAGTTGACCCCCAACCTTTTCTTTCTTCGCCTCATCGCCGGACATCACGCCCTTTGAGGTCGTCACCACAAGAAGTCCGTGGCCGCTCTTTACACGCCTGAACTCCTCATAGCCTGCGTACTTGCGAAGCGAGGGCTTGCTCAAGAACTTCACGCCACGAATAGGACGTTTCATATCAAGTTCAAGCTCGATGACCTTCTTGTAGGACTTGCCCTTCACTTCGAAGCTCTTCACGAATCCGTAGCGCGCAAGTATCTCTACGACCGCATTGTCCATCTTCGAGTATTTCGTCTTCAAGAAATACTTTTCGGCAGCCTCCGCGTTCTTTATTTTGTTCAATAAATCGATATACATAACACTTGGATTACCAGGATGATTTCTTAACTCCCGGAATTTCTCCGCGGCTCGCAAGCTCTCTAAAGCAGATCCTGCAGAGATTGAAATCGTTCATATAGCCGCGCTTCCTGCCGCAGCGGAAACAACGCCTCACGATGCGGGTTGAATACTTCGGCTTCTTCTTTGACCGCGCGATGACAGATGTTTTCGCCATAATTACTTTTCAGAGTGTTTCAATGGTACCCCAAGCGACCGATATAACGCAATCGCCGCCTCGCGATCTTTATTGCGCGGAACGACCGTTACCTGCACGCCGAACGAAACGCGCGAGCGCTCCGGGTTTATTTCGGGGAACACGGTTTGCTCACGGAACCCGAAGTTCAGGTTACCGTCATGGTCAACATTCGAAAGCTCTAAGCCGCGGAAGTCCTTCACGCGCGGGAGCACAATACTCACCACTTTCGCAAGGAAATCCATCATGCGCTGCTTGCGAAGCGTGACCTGCAAACCAACCACCTCGCCCTCGCGTATCTTGAACGTAGAAATGGATTTAGTCGCCGCGCGCTCTGCCGGCTTCTGGCCGGTGATGGCCGCAAGCTCCTTCTCTATCTCGGGGAGCACCTTCTCATCAAATTGTGATTGGCCGCGAAGTTTTCCAATGCCGCAGTTCACCACGACCTTCAAAAGGTCTTTGCGCTCGTATGAAATTTTCTTAGTCTCTTTTTTCATATTACTTAAATAGCGGCCTCACACTTCGCACAAATGCGGACTTTTTTGTCTCCTTCGCGGCGCGCACCGATGCGCGTCTGTTTGTTGCAGTGGCTACACACAATGGCCACGTTCGAGGCGCTCATGGGGCGCGCAAGTGAGATCACTTCGCCCTTCTCCCCCTGACGCTTTGCGCGCACATGCTTTTTATACAAATTCAAACCCTCCACGAACACCTTGTTCGTTTTCGGAATAGCGCGCGAGACCTTCCCGGTCTTCCCACTGTCCTTTCCGATGAGTATTTTTACTGTATCTCCTTTCTTGATGTTCATGGGGTAAGGCTTGGTGGATTAGACGAGTTCTTCTGCGAGGGACGCTATAGTGTCGTATCCCTTTTCTTTAATTTCGCGCGGGATAGGACCGAAGATACGGGTGCCTTTCGGCTCTCCCTTATCGATCAACACCACCGCATTATCATCAAAACGGATGTAAGAGCCATCGGCGCGGCGAATGGGGTTACGGGAACGTACGACAAGCGCGCGCACCACGTCTTTCTTCTTCACCTGTTTCCTCGGCTCCGCCACCTGCACCGAAGCAACAATGATCTGGCCTACAGTCGCGTAGCGCTTGCGGCTGCCGCCAAGCACGCGGAAACAGCGCACGGTCTTTGCTCCGCTGTTATCGGCCACCTTTAATATGGAACGCTCTTGGATCATTCGGTTCGGTTAAATTTTGCGTTTTCCCAGTATCTACGCTTTTGCGACAATTGTCCAGCGCTTATCACGAGACATGGGACGGGATTCCTGTATCACCACCGTATCACCCGTCTTGTACTCGTTCTTCTCGTCATGCGCCTTGAAGCGCTCGGTGACGGTGTAATATTTCTCGTAGCGGGGGTGCTTCTTCTGGCGATCGACCGCAACAACGCGGGTCTTCTGCATCTTGTCCGACACGACTATTCCTTGTAATTTCTTCATATCAACATTATTTACTGGCCGCGACTTCTTTTGACCTTTCCGTAAGCACGGTAAGCAACTGCGCGATGCTTTTCTTTACAGTGTGCACTTCCTGGATGTTCTTCACCTTGCCTGCAGCGAGGTCGAACTTCAAGCTCACGAGTTTCGCACGAAGCTCGCGGAGCTCTTTCTCGATCTCCACTACCGGTTTCTTTTTGATAGTAAGCAAGTCTCCTTTCTTCATATTATCGGGTAATAATCTTCGTCTTCACCGGCATCTTGTGCCCCGCCATAGTGAGCGCGCGCTTCGCGACCTCGGGGCTCACGCCATCGATCTCGTACAACACGCGGCCGGGTTTCACTGGAAACACATAGCGGTCCACCTCACCCTTACCACCACCGAGAGTCACCTCAGGGGGAAGTTTCGTGACCGGCTTGTCCGGGAAAATGCGTATCCAAAGCCTGCCCTCGCGGTTCATGCTGTGCGCAATGGTCTTTCTGCCTGCCTCGATCTGGTTCGCGGTCATCCATACCGCCTCAAGGGCCTGGAGCCCGTACGTGCCGTACGAAACTTTCGTACCGCGCGTTTCAACGAGGCGCCCGCGCGAGCGTCCCTTCTGCTGTTTTCTGTGTTTTTGTTTCTTCGGCTGTAACATGGCGCTTATTTACCTTCTTCTTTATCAAAAACCTCGCCCTTGTATATCCATACTTTCACGCCCACCGTTCCGTAACTGTTGAACGAAGTTGTTTCTGCGTAATCGATGTTCGCACGAAGCGTCTGGAGCGGCATACGGCCCTTCGCGAGCCAATCGGTGCGCGATATCTCTGCGCCATTCAAACGGCCGGAAAGTTTTACCTTCACTCCCTTCACGTCGCGATTTTGCATTGCGCTCTCCACCGCGCGCTTCATCACCTTGCGATACGGCTGACGCTTCTCGATATCAGAAGCGATCTGCTGGCCAACGACCGCCGCAGAAATTTCCGTACGCTTCAACTCTTCAACATTAAGATTCAAATTAACACTCGTGGGAACCTTGTTCGCCACGCGGAGCTTCTTCATCTTGCGGAGCAATTGCTCGCGGAGTTCCTCGATACCCTTCCCGCCACGGCCGATGATAAGACCGGGCTTTGAAGCGCGGATATTCACGCGTACCACATCGCTCGTGCGTTCAATGAAAAGACCGGCAATGCCTGCTTCTTTTATCTTCTCGCGGACGAACTCGCGTATCATGTGGTCCTCTTCCAAAAAATACTTCGATTTCTTGGTTAAAAACCAGCGGCTGGACCAAGGAATGGTGATGCCGAGGCGGAGCGTTGTCGGTTTAATCTTCTGTGCCATAAAATTTAGATAGATTTTCTCTGGAACATCTTCGGACCCGCGCCGGAGCGCTTCTCTTTCGGCTTTTCCGCGCCCGCCTTCTCCTCGTGCGCGTGTTTCACCTTTGCATCTTCGGTCGTTTTCTTTTTCGCTTCCTTCGCTTCGGTCTTCTTCGCCGGAACGATGGTATACTTCATGGGTTTCGATTCACGAACACCGAGCACGATGGTAACATGGCTCGTCTTCTTTTCTATCTTGCTGGCGCTGCCGCGAGCACGCGGAGTCCAACGCTTCTGCATGGGACCGCCGTCCACGCGCACTTCTTTTACAAAAAGTGTCTTCGGGTCGAGCTTCGCATTGTGCGTCGCGTTCGCTACCGCGCTGCGGAGCAAACGGATGAGCGCGTCGCGCGAGCGGCTCGCCGAAATCAAAAGCTGCGCCTCTGCCTCGTTCGCAGAAAGACCTTTTATCACGCTCGCGAACAAGCGCACTTTTCTATGCGAGCCGCGGAGATACTTAAGTTGTGCAGAAACGGTTTGCATGGGTTCGTATTATTTCTTTGCTGCCGGTGCTGCTGCGGGGGCCGCGGGCTTCTCAAGCTCGCGCTGCATCTTGCCGCCGTGTTTGATGAACTTACGGGTCGGAGAGAACTCGCCGAACCGGTGTCCGATCATGTCTTCGCCCACCGTTACCTCGATAAAGTCCTTGCCATTGTGAATGCCGAACGTAAAGCCCACCATCTCCGGCGCGATCTCTGAATCACGAGACCACGTCTTTATGACGGTGTGGTCGCCCTGCTTCATGCGGGATACTTTCTTTATTAAGTTCGGATCCACCCAAGGACCTTTTCGTATTGAACGGCTCATAAAATTAATTCGATAAAGCGGTGATTAGTATACTGATAATCTGACGTTTAGACAAGTCTTACTTGCGGCGCGAAACGATAAGCGTACTCGACCACTTCTTCTTGTTGCGGGTCTTGCGGCCTCCCGTAATCTTGCCCCACTTTGTCTTCGGGCGCCTCGTGCCACGCTGCGTGCGGCCCTCACCACCACCGTACGGATGGTCGCGCGGGTTCATCACCTTGCCGCGCACAGTCGGACGAATACCGAGCCAACGGGAACGGCCTGCCTTGCCGCTCACCACAAGGTTATGTTCGATGTTCGAAACCTGACCGATGGTCGCGTAGCAATCCCACAATACTTTACGAACCTCGCCCGACGGCATCTTCAAATGCGTGTAACCATCCTCATTCGCGAGCACCTGGACCGATGCACCTGCGGAGCGCGCCAACTGTCCGCCCTTCCCCGGCGTTATCTCAACGTTGTGCACGAAGGTACCCACCGGAATGCGCTTCAATGACGTGCGGTTGCCCGGTGTGAAGAGCGAATCTTCGGACGAGATGATGACATCGCCCACCTTCATATCTTTCGGCGCCAACACATAGCGGCGGTCGCCATCTTTATAGGAAACGCGCGCGATGAATGCCGTACGATATGGGTCATACTCGATAGATTCCACGCGGCCCGGCACACCAAACTTTTTCTGCACAAAATCGACATCGCGGTAGATTTTCTTATTACCGCCGCCCTGATGGCGCATGGTAATGCGACCCTGCGAGTTGCGTCCGGCAAAATTGCCGCGACCGCTCGTAAGAGACTTCAAGCGCGTGACGCCGGGTGTCAAAAGCTTGCGGTACTCCACTACGCTCATGTGCCTGCGCGACTGCGTTGTCGGTTTGTACTGTTTCATAAATTTATACGATCTCTATCTTGTCGCCCTCCTTGAGGGTCACAATAGCTTTTTTGGAAATGGAAGCCTTCGTCGGCCGACCGCGGAAGTTTTTCACCTTTCCTTTGTGGACCACGATGTTCACATCCGTCACCTTTACATGGTAATGGCGCTGTACCTCTTCCTTCACGAGCGTCTTATTCGCGGAAGGGTCAACGATGAACACGTACTGGTTCTGCGCGTGCAATCCATACGCCTTCTCGCTTGCGTGCGGAGTCTTGATAACGTTGCGAACCACGGACGCGTGCACAGGCGCCGGCGTTGCTGCTGCCTCTTTCGCGGCCGGGGCTGCCTTCTTCCCCTCGTCCTTCTTTTTTAATACATCGAGTACGCTCATGGTGATTATTTTGCAGCGGCAAGCTCTTCTACTGCGCCCTTTTCAAAAATAATGTGCTTATGACGAAGACCGTTCACCACAGTAAGCTCGTTTACATGGACTATCTCCACGTTCGGAATGTTGCGCGCGGACACAAAAAGCGAGGTGTTGCCCTTGCCCGACACGAACAGCACGTTTGGCTTCTTGTCGAAGAAATGTCCGAGCATCGTTGCGACCTGTTTCGTCTTGCGGTCCTTGAAATCGAGCGAGTCAATAACGAAAACTTGGTGCTCGCCGATCTTCTTTGAAAGAACGGATGCGAGTGCGCCGCGCTTCATCTTCTTGTTTATCTTCTTCGTGTAATTGCGCTCCGCAACCGGACCATGCGCCACGCCACCACCCTTCCAGATCGGAGAACGGATAGACCCGTGTCTTGCGCGGCCTGTGTGCTTCTGCGCCCACGGTTTCTTGCCACCACCACTTACCTCGCTGCGCCCCTTCGTATGCGCCAAAGGCTTTCTCTGGTTCGACACATACGCCGTGACCACCTGGTGGACCAAGTCTGCATTCCATGCCGCATTAAAGAACGCGTCCGGCATCGTAACGGTGCCGACTTTCTTATGCTCCTGGTTGTAGAGTTCCGTGGTCATGGTGAAATTTATTTTCTTATCTCGATCGCGCCATTGCGATTGCCAGGAACGGCACCGCGCACGAATACCATTTTTTCTGCCGGTTTCACTTCGGCGACCATGAGATTCTTCACGGTCACGCGCACATTGCCTGTGTGCCCCGCCATTTTGCGGCCAGGAAGCACGCGCTGGGGCGCCGTGGGACCCAAAGAACCAGGTGCGCGCAAACGGTCCTTCTGACCGTGCGAGCTCGGGCCGCCATGGAAACCGTGCCTCTTCACTGTGCCCTGGAAACCCTTACCACGGCTGATGCCCGAAACGGCCACCATCTCCCCCTCCTTGAGAGCGGAGAGGAATGCGTCAACATCGCCCTTTTCACAAAGAAGCGGGGTGACAGGAACGGCAACACCGTTCTTCCATATCTGGGACATTCTCATTTTTTTCGCGATAACCTTTTCCATAGGGCGTAGTTATGAAAACAACAAGGGTTTGCCTTGTCGTTTTCAATAGATGAAATCTGGCTAAACCTCAACTATCTTAATGTACAAGCGGTCAAAAAGTCAATACACACGGGGCGATTAGCCCATCTTTATTTCTACATCGACACCCGCCGGCAAATTGAGATCAGTGAGCGACTCAATGATCTTCTGCTGAGGATTCATGATATCCACGAGCCGTTTATGCACGCGAAGCTCGAACTGGTCAACGGACTTCTTGTGCACGAAGGTCGAACGATTTACCGAGTACTTTTTGAACTCGGTCGGCAGCGGGATGGGGCCCACTACGTCCCCACCCTGCCGCTTGATCGCCTCGACGATCTGCTTCACCGAATTATCGATGAGCTTCGCATCATAAGACTTGATGCGAAGGCGCAGTTTTTCTTTTTGAAGTTGCTCTTCTCGTTTTGCCATAGGCGTCAGGAACAAACCTTACTTGATGATCTTCGTTACCGCACCTGCGCCGACGGTCTTGCCACCTTCGCGGATAGCGAAGCGCTGCTTCTCTTCGAGTGCAACCGGCGCAATGAGCTTCACCGAGATGCTCACCGTATCGCCCGGCATAACCATTTCAACACCTGCAGGAAGTATCACCTCACCCGTCACATCAGTCGTGCGGATGTAGAACTGCGGCTTATACCCCTTAAAGAACGGAGTGTGGCGGCCGCCCTCCTCTTTGGAAAGCACGTACACCTCCGCCTCGAACTCGGTGTGCGGAGTAACGGAACCCGGCTTAGCAATAACCTGGCCACGTTCCACGTCCTCCTTCTTCAAGCCACGGAGAAGAATACCCACGTTGTCGCCGGCCTGCGCCTCATCGAGCAATTTCTGGAACATTTCGATGCCGGTCACGACCGTCTTCTGCGTCGGCTTCAAACCAATGATTTCAATTTCCTCGTTCACCTTTAAAATGCCGCGCTCTGCCTTGCCGGTAACCACGGTGCCGCGGCCTTCGATCGAGAAGATATCCTCGATAGGCATAAGGAACGGTTTGTCGGTCTGGCGCTGCGGGTCGGGAATGTACTCATCAAGTGCCTTGACGAGATCCATGATCGGCTTCGTCGCCGGGTCATCGGCCGTTTTCGCCTCGAGCGCTTTGAGTGCTGAACCGCGAATGATGGGCGTGTTGTCGCCATCGTAGTTGTACTTTTTGAGGAGCTCGCGAACCTCGGACTCAACGAGGTCGATAAGATCCGGATCATCCACCATATCGCACTTGTTCAAGAAGACCACAATCTTCGGCACGCCGACCTGGTATGCCAAAAGGATGTGCTCGCGCGTCTGAGGCATCGGACCATCCGTTGCCGCAACCACGAGGATAGCGCCGTCCATTTGAGCGGCACCCGTAATCATGTTCTTGATGTAATCCGCGTGACCCGGAGCATCGATGTGCGCGTAGTGGCGCTTCTCCGACTCGTACTCAGAGTGATGGAGCGCAATAGTAATACCGCGCGCCTTCTCTTCCGGTGCGTTATCAATGTTGTCGACCCCTTCCTCCTTCTTCGCAAGACCCTTCATGAAAAGGACGTGCGTCATTGCCGCGGTAAGAGTGGTCTTTCCGTGGTCAACGTGTCCGATCGTACCCACGTTCACGTGAGGCTTATTACGGACGAATTTCTCTTTCTCTGCCATGTGTGTGTATTGCTTTTTGTTTTATTTTTTCGACCTGTTAGGTTTCTTTAAAAGCAAGGCTAATTCTCGCGTATGCAGCAAAAAATGTCAAGAGTTAGCGTGCGTCTTTTATTATACACAATCAACAAATCCCGCCCCTTGATCGAGGGGGCGGGATTTGCCTGCTACTATATTCACCGAGCGAGGTCTTTATTTCTTCTGCTTTCCCTCGATAATAGTCTGTGCCACGTTGTTGGGCACTTCTTCGTAATGCGAGAACTCCATGTTGAAACTGCCGCGACCCTGAGTCGCCGAGCGGAGGTTCGTTACATAGCCGAACATTTCCGCAAGCGGTACCGTCGCATCGATGACGCGGAGGTTCCCCCGCTCGCCCATCGCCGAGATTTTCGCGCGGCGTGAGCTTAGGTCGCCCGTGATATCACCCAAAAAGTTCGCGGGCGCGATGACCTGCACCTTCATAACAGGTTCCAAGACAACCGGCTTCGCCTGCCGCACCGCCTCCTGGAACGCCATCGAACCGGCGATCTTGAAGGCGAACTCTGACGAGTCGACTTCGTGGAACGAACCGTCGTAGAGTGTAACCCTGAGGTCCACGACCGGATAGCCCGCGACCACGCCGCGTGCTGCCGCCTCTTCCACACCCTTCTCGATAGGCTTAATAAATTCTTTCGGCACCGAGCCTCCCTTAATCTCATCGACGAACTCGAAGCCCTTGCCGCGCTCGAGCGGCTCTATCTTCAATTTCGCGTGGCCGTACTGGCCCTTGCCGCCGGACTGGCGAATATACTTGCCTTCCGCGTCACCCTTGCCGCGGATGGTTTCCTTGTACGCAACCTGCGGGCGGCCCACATTAGCCTCCACTTTGAATTCGCGCTTCATGCGCTCCACGAGCACTTCGAGCTGGAGCTCGCCCATGCCAGAAATAATGGTCTCGCCAGTCTCTGCATCGCCCTCAACCTTGAAGGTGGGGTCCTCCTCCGCGAGCTTGTGCAAGGCGATGCCCATTTTTTCCTGGTCAGCCTTCGTCTTCGGTTCAATACGCATTGAAATAACCGGCTCGGGGAACGTGATGCTCTCGAGTACGAGCGGATGCTCCGGGTCCACCAAGCTGTCGGCGGTCGTCGTGTCTTTCAAACCGACAATGGCGCCAAGGTCACCCGCATAAATTTCTTCCACCTCTTCGCGATGGTTCGCGTGCATACGCACGATACGGCCGATACGCTCCTGTTTGCCCTTCGTCGAATTCAATACATAGCTGCCGCGCTTCAAGGTACCCGAATAGACGCGGAAAAAGGTGAGCGAACCTACGAAAGGATCGGTCGCGATCTTGAATGCGAGTGCCGCGAGCGGCTCGTCGTCTTTCGGATGGCGCTCCTCCTCCTGCTGGGTCACGGGGTTCATACCTTTCACCGGCGGAAGGTCGATAGGCGAAGGCAAATAATCGATGACCGCATCGAGCATGAGCTGCACGCCCTTGTTCTTCAAAGCCGAGCCGCAGAGCACCGGCACGATTTTCACCTTCAACGTTGCCGCACGAAGCGCTTTTTTCAATTCAGGAAGCGTCGGCATCTTGCCGTCCAAGTACTTCGCAAGAAGCTCATCGTCAGTCTCGGAGATTTTCTCGACGAGCACGTGATGCTTTTCGTCTACGAGCGCTTTCAAATCCGCCGGGATTTCTATCTCGGCGATTTTCTCGCCCTTCTCGCCCGAGAATGCGTATGCCTTCTTCTGCAAGAGGTCGACGATGCCAGTGAAGTGCTCTTCCGCACCGATCGGCCACTGCACGGGAATCGCGTTCGGAGTGAGACGCTCAAGAATAGAGTTATAGCTGTTCTCGAAGCTCGCGCCCATACGGTCCAACTTATTGATAAAGCAGAGGCGAGGAACGTTAAAATCGTCCGCATAACGCCAGTTCGTTTCCGACTGAGGCTCTACGCCTGACACGCCGTCGAATACAACGACCGCGCCATCGAGCACGCGAAGTGAACGCTTCACCTCGACGGTGAAGTCGATGTGCCCCGGAGTATCAATGAGGTTGATGCGGTGCTCGAATGCCTTCTTGTCTGCCGCCGGCACATAGGTCGGGGTCCAGAAACATGTCGTCGCCGCAGCGGTAATCGTAATACCGCGCTCGCGCTCCTGGTCCATCCAGTCCATGACGGTCTCGCCCTCATGCACCTCGCCTATCTTATGCGAAACGCCAGTATAGAAAAGCACGCGCTCCGATACGGTGGTCTTTCCCGCGTCGATGTGCGCAATAATACCGATGTCACGAACTTTTTCAATTGGATATTCCCTGGCCATACGTTGATTAATAATAATGTATTTTTAAAAAATCGGCTCTCCCTCGAGAGCCGACCCGCTTCGACTCTACGAGGACGTTCGTATGAGCGATGCAAATGCCCTGTTGGCTTCCGCCATGCGATGTGTATCCTGCTTCTTCTTGATGGCGCTGCCTTCGTTCTTTGCCGCCAGGATAAACTCCTCGGCGAGGCGCTCGCCCATCGGCTTGCCCTTCTTACCGCGGGCTGCGGTAATTATCCAGTGGGTCGCAAGGAAGAACTGACGTTCCGGCCTCACTTCGCGCGGTATCTGGTAGTTCGCGCCACCGATACGCTTCGAAACAACTTCAAGCATCGGGTTCGCGTTCTCCATCGCCTTCTCGAACACCTTGATGGGGTCCTCCTTCGTGGTCTTCTTGATGAACTCAAGTGCCGAATACACTACGCGCTCTGCCGCCGCCTTCCTGCCATCTTCCATCATGTAATTGATGAAGCGGCCGATGTCGGTGCGGTTGTACTTCGTGTCGGGAACGAACTCTCTCTTTTTGTAATATCCGCGTTTTCTCATGGATTAGCTCTTCTTCTTTTTCTTCGCACCGTACTTGGACCTCTGCTGATTGCGGTCTACACCCGCCGTATCGAGCACCCCGCGCACAATGTGGTAACGGACACCGGGAAGGTCTTTCACGCGGCCGCCGCGGATGACCACCACCGAGTGTTCCTGGAGGTTGTGACCCTCGCCCGGAATGTACGCGGTGACTTCCATGCCGTTCGTCAAACGCACACGCGCCACCTTGCGAAGTGCCGAGTTCGGCTTCTTTGGAGTCGTAGTGAACACCTTGAGACACACGCCGCGCTTGAAAGGCGACGCCGAGTTCACGCGGCGATTCTGTAAATAGTTGAAATAATAACCGAGGCCAGGAGTCTTGTCCTTGCCCTTTTTGGTCTTGCGCCCGTTCTTGATGAGTTGTCGAATGGTCGGCATCGGTTAAACAGGGATTAGTATAGGGGCAACACAGAAAAACGTCAACCCCGTATCCTCGAGGCAAGGAGCAAATAAGAAGGCTTATCGAAACCTACAGTCGCATAGCGAGCCCCGACACTCTTGGCGAGAGGGTAAGACTTGGGCGTCGCCCCGGAGACACCCTCGAGCTCAAGAGTGTCGGGCGAGCGCTTCGGGGACTGCATGGCGTGAGCGGGTTCCGAGGGGGTCTTCTTGTTTGCGTTCAATTTTTGAATGCACAAAAACTTAAAAAATCTCTACATTCCGAGCATCGTTCGTGCGACGAATTCTATGATGGGCCCAATGAACGAGAGCCCGAAAAAGACAAACACGAGGAAAATAATAAATCCGTACCGCTCAAGGAATATGCGCGCGCCCATTGCCGAGCGCGGCAGGAGCGCCAAGAGCACCCCCGAGCCATCAAGCGGAGGAATGGGCACAAGGTTAAAGATCGCGAGCGAGACGTTCGTAATGACGATGATGCTGAAAAAATTCTGCAATGCGGAGGCTGCCTCCCCCGCTACAACAAAGGGCAATGCGCGGAATAATATTGCGAACGCGGCAGCGAGCGTAAGATTGCTTATGGGTCCCGCCGCCGAAACGAGCGCATAATCCCGCTCGGGGTTTTTAAAGTAACGCGGATTGACCGGTACCGGCTTTGCCCACCCGAACACCACACCGCCCGCAATCGCCATAAGCAGTGGCAAAATGACCGAGCCTACGGGGTCGATGTGATTCACGGGATTCAGCGTAAGCCTTCCTGCGCGCCGCGCGGTCGGGTCGCCCAATTGCTCCGCCACAAACCCATGCGATATCTCATGTACCACGACCGAGAACACAAGCACGATGAGCTGAAAAATAAAAAGCGTAATATCCATTTCGTTCGTCTACCACTATAGCACTCTGTTGTCCCCACGTCCTCACCTTCGCACAAGGTATAATTGAACTATATGGAAAATGACAAGCTCGTCTATATCGGTCTTCTGATTGTGGTCTTGGGCACTATGTTCGGGTTCTATCTCATGTTCGACAAAATCTCCTCGCTTTCGACTGAGGTAAAGAACCTTGAACTCTCGCTCCAGCTGCAAAAGAACACGGCCCCCGCCGTAACCACGCCGCCCGCGGCGACGGAAACCCCAAGCGCCGCACCCGCTGCCACGTCTACTGCTTCTGCGGGCATCACCATTCCAACCGCCATCATTTTTGATGCGCGCTCAAGCCCCAAGCTCGCCCCGCAGGCGACGACCACCATTGAGGTGGAGAGCGTCACAAAACTTGATGACGGCACAATCCAGGTAGCGGTAAAGGCCTTTACCTCGAATGCAAGCTCCTATACCGCCATTGATATGAGCCAGCTCTTCGCTATTGTGAACCTCACGGGCGACAACGTGCCTCCGGCGAGTGTGGACGGCCTTTTCCAATCGATGCCGCCGAAGAGCTCGGTCACCGGCCGTGTAAACTTCGCCCCCGGCACAGACCGCAACACGCTCATCCTCCAGGTGGGCAGTGGCGATGCGCTTATCTTCTACGAATTCGATTTCTCCAAGAAAACGTACAAGGAAACGGTCATCGGCTAACTCCACTGTTTATCCTAAACGCTGATATTGAGCAGCCAGCAAAACAATTTCCCCGAAACCCAAACTGAAGCGAAGCTCCGTTTTAACGGAGCGTGAGCGGGTTGAGGGGAAATTCGTTTTGCGGCTGCGAATGAACCCCCCTTTACAATACGGGGGAAAATGATACAATCTTCTCACTATGAGGAAATGCGAGCGATGTGAAAAAAGCGCAAAGATGGGTGGCACGCGAAAACTCCTTCGCGGTAAGCACAACCCCACGACGTGGACTAAAAAGCGTGCGAATCTCCAATGGACCAACCTTTTGGTTCCCGGCAAGCGCTCGTATGTCTGCGTAAAGTGTTTGAAGACCTTGAGCCGAGCGAAATAGCCCAAAAGAAAAACCGCCTGTCCCTAACCGGACAGGCGGTTTTGTAATACGCACGAGCTATCGGCACGCGTTCACCGCGCTCCGAAGCTTCTCCACCTCGTGGCGTGCGGCGGCGGCGTAATCCTCGCCGCGCGAGGCATAGAGCACGCCGCGCGAGGAGTTCACGAGCATCCCACGGCGGCGCGAATCCCGACCGGCGCGGACCGTCTTCTCAAGCTCCCCGCCTTGCGCTCCGATACCGGGAATGAGAATGGGCAAGTCACCCACCTCGCGCCGCACCTCAGCGAGCTCGTCCGGGCAGGTCGCCCCCACAACGAGCGCGCAATTCCCCCACTTGTTCCACTTCCGCGCCACATGGCGCGCAACGTGGAGGTAGAGCGGGTCCTCGGCGATCTGCAGGTCCTGGAGCTCGCCCGCACCGGGGTTCGAAGTGCGGCAGAGCACGAAGATACCCTTCTCCCGCTTGTCGAGAAAAGGTTGGAGCGCCTCGGCGCCAAGGTAGGGGTTCACGGTAATGGCATCCGCCTCGAAGTAGTCGAACGCGGCACGCACATACCCCTCGTTCGTGTTGCCGATATCCCCGCGCTTCGCATCGAGGATGACGGGCACGTCCGGCGCCGCTTCGCGGATGTGCGCCACGGTCTCGCGGAGCGCGTACATGCCCAGCTTGCCGAGCGCCTCGTAGAATGCGCTGTTTGGCTTATAGGCGCACACAAGGTCCTTCGTGGCATCCACGATGCGCGCGTTGAAGTTCATGATCGAGGTCGCCATGTTGCCGGGGTCGCACACCGCCTTCGGAAGCTTTTCGTACACCGGGTCGAGCCCCACGCAGACGAAGTTTTCCCTGCCCCACCGATCCTCGAGCATTTCACGGAACGTTTTCCTTGCCATGTGCTCCTCCTTATTCAGTTGGAAAGTTCGCCACGAACGATTTTATCCGTGCCGAATACTATCGCCATACTATTCCTAAATCAGAAAAAAAATCAAACTCAAGAAAAAGCCCCGTGGGAAACGGGGCGGCTATCATTTAATTCATCCGGTGACGTGATGCGTTTCGAGAAGACATGCGAGGTCTTCCGCGCGCTCCCCGGGCGTCCGCGCACGCACCGCAACCGAGAAACCTCCAACGCTCTTTTCGTCGAGGTCGGTGATGGCTGTCTCGATCCTCGGCACCATTGCCTCAAGCTCGGTGCGGGTAGCGTGCGGTAGCGTATGACCGCGCGCGCAACACTCGGGGTCGCACATGTGGTCCGCGTGGTCCCAGTAAATCGCGGAAAGCGACGCCTTGTCGCCGAGTCGCTTCCAGAACACCAGCACGCCCGCTTCCTCGCACGCGGCGCACCACTCGAACGTGCCGCAGCTGCATTCGCGGAAATGCCGCGAGGGCTTCCCGCACGCCATGCATCTGCCCGTCCCGCCAGACTTCACGAATGCGCGCGCAAGGTTCCTGCCGAAGTAGAGCGAGAGGATGCGCGCGCCGAAAATGAGGGCGCGGAAAAAGAAATCCTCTATCTCTGCCTCTGATTCGCACCACACAGTCACCGCAAAGCGCTCTTCGCCAAGCTTGGGGAGCACGGAGAAGAACTGCTCGGGCGAACAACTGACAGGTTCCTTGGGAAACAGCACGAATTGTCCGGGAATTCCCGTAACATACCTCATCGCTCCGACCTCCTTTCTCGATAATGTGTTCAAGTTCTACAATAACGCTAACAAAAATACCCGCGAATGCAAATCGTAAAATCTTTCCACCGGTATCCGCAACAAAAAGATTTTCTGAAACCTAAACGGAAGCGCAGCCCCGCCTACGGGGCGTGAGCGGGTTGAAGAAGGTCTTTTTGTTGCGGTCGTCTTAACTCTTTGTCGGGCTGCCGGGAATCGAACCCGGTCTACATGCACCCCATGCATGCGTACTACCGGTATACTACAGCCCGAGCGAAGGAGCAAAATGAATGCGCTTCGTATTCATTTTGTCCGAGCGATGGGATGACGCGCGGAGCGCGTACAGCCCGTCTCCGCCTTAGATTTAACCACAACATTCCCCTTCACGCCAGCGCTCGTAAATAAAAACGAATCCCGCTCTGGTGAATTCTCCGGCTTGAAGCTAAGTGGGTTTCCTCTGCGCAGGAACCCCGGACGAACCAGCGGTACTGCGCAATGTGGAATCCCTGTAGAATTCATTTGAGCCGAAATCTAAGAGCAGGATTCAATTACAGTATAGCATTCGCGGCACAACAAAACAGTGGATAATACTCATAAAGAAAACCGCATATAATGCGGGTTTTCTTTGTTACTTCCCAAGAATGTGGCCGAGGTCCACATCGTAGAGCGTTACCTCGTTGATGTGGTGGTACGAAATAAGCTCCCCATCCTTAAACCATATCTTCAATTCCCGTTCCGCTTCCTTCGGCTCGTCCGAGCAGTGGATTAAGTTGCGTACACAGCGGTCATCGGCGTTCGCGATCTCATATGAATCGATGGTGAGGTCTGCGCGGATGGTGCCAACGTCGGATGTGAGCGGCTCGGTGCCTCCCACCAACTTCTTCACGATACCCACCGCCTGATTGCCCTCAAGACACATCGCGAGCACGGGGCCGGATGTGAGAAACCTCACATTGCCCTCCAGAATGTCCCTGCCGTATTCAAGCGCGGATTTTTCAACGGGTAACCCCTTCTCTTTCTTCCCTGTGATGGTGCGCTCGCCCACTTTTACACACCACGCGTCGTCCTTCGCATAATGCGCGAAGCACTGCTCGCGCGTCGGTACCAAAAACTTAAACGCAACGAACTTCAAACCTGTCCGCTCGAAACGGCTGATAATTTCCCCGATAAGGCTCCTCTGTACGCCATCGGGCTTGATGAGCGCAAATGTCCGCTGTTCTTTTTGATGTGCCATAGTTATTTTTTCTTTTCTACGATTTTGATATGCAGGTCACGCAGCTGCTCCGGCGATACTTCTGAGGGGCCATCCATCATAAGGTCGCTTCCGTCGCCCGTCTTCGGAAAGGCAATGACCTCGCGAATGTTCGCCTCGCCCTCCATAAGCATCATGAAGCGGTCGATACCCCACGCGATACCGCCATGCGGGGGCGCGCCGAAATCGAACGCCTCGAGCATGTGTCCGAAATTGCGCATAATGCGCTCATCTTCGAACCCCATAATATTGAAGACCGCCTTTAATCCCGCCGAGGTATGGTTACGGATGCTCCCACCGCCCACTTCGAAACCGTTCAGCGCAATATCGTACTGCGTCGTCAAAATATTCGCAATGTTGCGCTGCGCCAAAAGGTCTTCCATGTGTTCCGGCTTCGGTGCCGAGAACGGGTTGTGAGTGAAGGTCCATCCGCCTTCCTCGGTCTTTTCGAAAAACGGGAAATCGATGACCCAGCAGAACGCGAGCAGGTTCGGGTCGTTCTTGTCCTTGCGAATGTCAGGCCTGTCCGTGCCATACTTTTCCATTGCCTCCTTATAGGTAATGCGCGGGAACGGTATCTCCTGAATTTTCTTCTCCGGATACATTTCCCTCACTGTCGTTATAAGAAGCTCCTCGTTCACCGCCATCACATCCTCACGAGTCACGAAGCTCATCTCCATATCGAGCTGCGTAAATTCCGGCTGGCGATCACCGCGCGAATCCTCATCGCGCAAGCACCGCGCGAACTGATAATAGCGATCCATCCCCGCAACCATAAAAAGCTGCTTGTACTGCTGGGGCGACTGCGGCAAGGCGTAGAACTTGCCCTCGTGGATGCGCGAAGGTACTAAAAAGTCGCGGGCACCTTCCGGTGTCGATTTCGAAAGAATGGGGGTCTCTATCTCGACGAAATTCTTGCTCGCGAGATGGTTGCGAATGAACCGGAACACCCTTGCGCGGTTGCGGAGGTTCTTCTGCATGCGCGGACGCCGGAGGTCAAGATAGCGGTACTTCATGCGCACCTCTTCGCTGATATCGAGCCCATTCGAGCTCACATCAAGCGGCGGCGTCACGGCCTTCGCGGACACCTCAAGCCCGGTTGCGGTTACCTCATAGGAGCCGCTCGCCATCTTCGGGTTCTCAAGTCCCTTGGGGCGACGCTGCACCGTGCCGGTAAGCTTGATGACCCATTCGGAGCGAAGCTCGCTCGCCTTCTCGTGGAGTTCTTTATTCTTCGGAATGAACACGACCTGGGCCAAACCGGTCCAGTCGCGGATATCGATAAAAATGAGCTTCCCGTGGTCGCGCCGCACATCCACCCAACCCATTAGGGTCACCTCCTTCCCCTCGTGCGCCCCGATATCCCGCGTAAGTGTTCTCATAGCAAAAAAATGATATCACACATTTCCTCTGGCTTCCAAGGGTTCGTTATTTTGTAATATGCGCGCGCCCCGCCTCGTCGATGCGCACGGTGATGGTGCCATCCTCGTCTGTGCGGAATACGCGCGCGCCAACCCGCGCAAGGTCGGCAAGCGCCTCGGGCGAAGGGTGTCCGTAGGAATTCTTCCCCACCTCAACTACCGCAAGCGCGGGCCGCAGCACGTCCGTGAATGCCGCAGATACCGAACCCTTCGAGCCGTGGTGCGGCACTTTTAAGATACTGACAGGCGCCCGAAGTGCGTTTGCGATACTCCGTTCTGCGCTTTTTCCGATATCGCCCGTAAAAAGCGTGGTAGTGCTCGCAAACTCCGCTTGAAGCACAAGTGAAGTATCGTTAAGGTCTCTGCTCGCCGCAAGCGCCGCGTCAGGAGAAACCACGCGAACAATTCCTTTCCCACTCCGTACAACGTCGCCCCGCCGAAGCACGACGAGCAGCACGTGGTGTTCCTGAAGCGCGTGCATAAGCGCCTCATACGCCACTCCCGTCCCCGCACGCCCCGTCCACAGGAACGCTCCCACGCGATACCGCGAAAGCACCTCGATAAGCCCCGCAAAATGATCCGCTTGCGCATGCGTGAGCGCCACAAGGTCGATAGTGCGTTGCGTCACGGGAAGCACTTCCGCGAGCGCGTGAAGCACGTTACCGCGCGCCGGCCCGCCGTCGATGAGAAGCGTGGCGCCGCCCGGCAGCCCAACAAGCTCCGCATCTCCCTGCCCCACGTTCAAAAAATTGAGCGTGAGCGAATCGCGCGCGTACGCTGCACGCGCGATAGAGCCAAAAAGCATAGCATCGAGCACCATGAAGGCGCCTGCGAATATGATGAACGTCTTTTTATTTCGCGTGACGAGTGCGAAGAGCGCTTCCACCATGGTTCTTAGTATACCGCCACACAAAAACGCCGAGCGCGAGGTAGTACACGGCACCAAGCACCACGCTCATCTTGAAATGCAGCGGAAAACTAATGCGAGCAAAAAAGTAGATGAGCCACAATTCGAGCCTCAGAAACACGTGCGCAAGAAGCCCGAGGAAAAGCGAAACGGTCCCTGACACGAGCGAAGCGAGCGCGACGGAAAACCCAAGCCCCATCGTGGGCGGGATGAATTCGAGAATGGCGATATTCGAAATGAGCGATACGGGAGAAAATACACCGAAGCTCCCGACAAGAAGCGGCAAAGTCGCGAGCTGCGCCGCAAGCGCGGTAATAAGCCCCTCTTTCCATGAGAGGGGCCCCTTGCCTCCTTCCTCGATATGAAAAAGATTCATAAGCGCGGGGCCTACATACACAAGCCCGAGAAGTGCAAGAAAAGAAAGCTGGAAGCCGATATCGAATGCGAGCACTTTGGGATTCGCGAGCACCATCACAATGCCCGCCGCAAGAATAACGTTGCGCATATCGTGTGCCCTCCCCACCTCGCGTGCAAGGAGCGCCAGGACCCCTATCACGCCCGCACGGACCACTGAGGCCTCGGCTCCCGTCATCGTAACGAAGGCGATAATAATGGGAACGGTCACAAAAAACGCCGCTCTTCGCGAAAGGAAGGAGAGGAGCATGCACGAGACGACCGCAACAAGAATGGTGATGTTATAGCCCGAGAGCGCCACAAGGTGCGTGGTACCCGAGCGTTTCATTGCATCTTTGAGCTCGTCGGGAAATGCGCCGCGCGCACCGATGGTAAGCCCGCTTAAAAACACCGCTTCGTCGGGCGGGAGCGCATTTGAGAACGCTGCCATGATTCTATGCTTTATTGCATAAAGTGCCGCAACGACGCGCGAGCCCCTCCGCTCTCCAATCGGTGCAATACTCGGATATCGCATCGTGCCACGCACAAGCTCCTTCTCGAGATACCGCGCATAACTCGTGGTGCCTACGGACTGCACCGCGCCCACACCGCGCACTGCATCCCCGTACGCAAGCCGCGGGTAACCCCGTGCGATGAGAAGTATGCTCGCGCGGAAGGGCGAGGTCACGGAAAGTTTCATCTGTTGCTCGCCATTGCTCGCGACGGGGTCGCTCGCAACCGTGCCCGTAAACGCTAATTTCTGTCCGAAAGGAATCCGTTCCGCACGAAAACGCACATCGTGCGCGCGATAATAAAAAGAGCCCGCCACCACGAGCAGGATTAACGCCGCAAAAAGCCGAGCGCGAGGATGCACGCCGTAAAAGTGCGCCAAAAAAAGCACGGCAGACGTAAAAAGCGTTCCTATGGTAACAAAAAGGGGCGCCACGCCGGCACTTGCCGCAAGCACGCCCGAGAGAAAAAAGATGCCGCCGTAGAAGAAGTATTCGTACGGCAGCATTTCAGCGCACACTATTTATTTCTCGCCCGTTCCACTTACTTTCACGGTAACCGAGCCATCGCTCAGCGTTATCGCGTCCCACTTCCCATTCTCGATCGAAAACCAATCGTCTATCGTCTTTTTTTTCAAAATGAAATCGCCTACGCGCTCGAAGAATGACGAGGGCCACGGGAGATACCCGTACCACGATGAATTGATTACCATGCTTGCCTCACCATCCGCGACCTGCGGCACCACGTTCACCGCTAAGTCTCCCGCAAAGGGGCGCAATACGTGAAGCGTGATATCCGCCGAATCCGCGTGGAACTGTACCGCCGCACGGTCAACGAACCATGTCATTTTGTGCTGAGCAAGCTCCTGGTTCAAAAATTCGTTTATTTCATCATCGGTGAACGTCGCTTCATAGGACGAGGTCGCTTGGAGCGCGCCGTGCTGCATCAAATTCAAAATATCCCACTTCGTGGGCTGACTCGAGGTTGCGGACGCCTTAACAGGCACCTTCGACTCCGCGCGTGCGAACGGGAAAACCGCAAAAAACAAAGCTATTACGGCAATAACTCCGAATATCTTTTTCATGCCAAACCATTATACACGATAATACCTCCCCCGACCAGCCCCCCTCCCTTTTTGTAGAAAACAGCTGATTGCCCCTCCGCAACGAACTTTTGGGACTTCGCAAACGTAAGCACATAGCGCGTTTTTGCGCCCGCGCCTTTTTTAGCAAGCGTTGCGGGCGAAAGTGGCTGCCGATAGCGCACGCGTGCCAAGACCTTCTCCGTTTGCTTTACTGGGGTGACGATATTCACGTTCGCGAGCAAAAGCGTTTTTCTGAAGAGCGCGTTATGTGCGCTCCCTTCCGCAACGGTGATGGTGTTATGTCTTACGTCCTTCCCCACCACATAGTGCGGCTGCGTTTCGTGCGCGCCCTTTCTAACGGGCGCCGTTAATCGGAACCCGTGCCTCTGCCCTATCGTGTAGAACTGCGCGCCATCATGCTCGCCGATACCCTCGCCCTCGGTCGAAAGCACCTCTCCCTTCTTTGTCTTGATGTATTTTTTTAAAAAACTTTTGAGATCCACCATTCCTAAAAAGCAGATGCCCTGCGAATCTTTCTTTTCTGCGGTCACAAGTCCTGCCTTCTTCGCAATGGCGCGCACCTC
This sequence comes from bacterium, assembly GCA_021814545.1. Taxonomy (GTDB): domain Bacteria; phylum Patescibacteriota; class Minisyncoccia; order UBA6257; family GWB1-50-10; genus CAIKKG01. The sequence goes on along the minus strand of JAKAID010000001.1, from coordinate 50,212 downwards.
CGGTTTTGTGAGTTCTCCGAGCGGAAAGAGGCAGTGCCGCAGCTCGTTCTGCGTAAGCGTCCACAAAAAGTATGACTGGTCTTTATTCTTGTCCTCTGCTATCGCGAGAGAAAGGGAAGAAGCTTCGCGCCCGCGAGGAGAGTAAGACTTGGGCGTCGCCCCGGAGACACTCTCCGAGGGGGCGCGAAGCGAATTAATAAGTTTCACGTAGTGCCCCGTTGCCACATAGTCAGCCCCAAGCGACAAGGCGCGTTTCAGAAACAGTCCGAACTTTATCTCTTTGTTGCACATCACGTCCGGATTCGGCGTAATGCCCGCCTTGTATCCGTCTATCATGTATTGCACCACTTTCTTTTTATACTCCTTCTCGAGATCGAACACATAGAAAGGAATCTCAAGCTGCCCCGCGACCCGGCGCGCATCCTCTGCATCACGCTCCGCACACCCGTCGATGTTGTAGCACTTGATAAAGACACCCGTAACGTCATACCCCGCGCGCCTCAACAGAAACGCCGCAACGGAGCTATCCACTCCGCCGGACATCCCCACGAATACCCTCCCCTTTGTTCTCATCGCCATCCTTGACATAGGATACGGGAAATCATATTGCATCGGTTGCCTTTTTTCAAATTTTCCGTATAATAACCCCTGCTATGGCACAACTCGCATATAACGAATTGAAGATCGGTACCATATTCACCAAGAACGACGACCCAGACCCGTATGAGGTGAAAGAATATGCCTTCATCCGCATGCAGCAGAGGAAGCCGGTCGCACAGTTAAAAATTAAGAATCTTTTAACGGGCAAAGTGCTCGAATATGCCGCGCACCAGAATGAAGACTTCCGCGAGGCGGAAATTGATATGCTTCCGGTGATATTCATCTATGAAACCAAAGGCCAGTACTGGTTTAACGAAAAAGGAAACCCGAAAAACCGCTTCTCCCTTACTACCGACCTCCTCGGCGATGCCGCGAAGTTCCTGAAACCGAGCACGGAAGTGAAATCATACAAGTACGGCGACAAGTTCGTGAACATCGAACTTCCCGTAAAAATGGACCTTAAAGTTGTAGAAGCTCCTCCCGCAATAAAGGGCAACACGGCGCAGGGCGGCACGAAATCAGTAGTGCTTGAGTCGGGCGCAAATGTGAATGTTCCCCTCTTCATCAACGAAGGAGATGTTGTCAAAGTAAACACGACGACCGGCGAATACGTCGAGCGCGTCGATAAGAGCTAATAAAAAATCCCCCGCTCGGGGGATTTTTTATTTCTTCAATTTCCCTATCGCCTCTTCAAGCGACCTTCGAAGTTCGCTCAAGTTTTGCGCCCCTTGCGTGCGCGGCTTCTCTTCTTTTGGCACTACGGGCTTCAATTCGCGCAAACTTATCGCGGGACGTTCCGCCTCTTTTGCGGTATGACCCTCGCGGACGATAGTTGCTTTCCTTGCGGGGCGCGCAGGACCCTGGCGTGCACCCTGCGGACGTTCGGGCCGCTGTATGGGCTGTTCGGACCCAAGATATTCGGCTTCCCCTCCCTTGCGTTCACGCTCGGTCACCCGCGCCGACTTTATCTCGCCCGACTTCACTTTCGCATAACAATCGGGGCAATATACCGGCCGCCCAGGCGATGGCGTAAAAGGAAGCTTCACATGCTTTCCGCAATTCATACAATCTGCCTCATTCTCTGGTTTCGCCCCCGCACTACTCCAGTTCTGTATATCTTCCTCAACCACGCTGCTCGGCAGTGCATAGCGCTTTCGGGAATTTTGGATAACGCGCGCGGCGATATCGCCCGACGCTGCAAGTTCAAGCGGCGGCAGGGTCGTCGCTGAGAACGGTCTGCTGCGCACGCCACCCACGAGGAGCTTCAGATAAATGTGATAGTTCGGCAAATTCACCATGTCCTGAATGCCAAATTCTGGTTCGAATTCTTTTTCCAAGAATGCGGCGTCTGTCGCGCCTACGCGGAACGTTACCATGGTACCTACGTTGCCGAATACGGCATCGCGCACCTTGGTCGAGGCGTCCGTCACAAGCTGGCCAATGTACTGATGCGCGAGAATAAGGTTCAAATAGTATTTGCGCGCTTCGGAAAGAATATTCGCGAACGAATCCGTGGCAAAATTCTGGAACTCGTCGACATACAGATAGAAATCGATGCGCTCTTCTTCGGGGATGCGCACGCGCTCCATCGCCGCAAGCTGGATTTTCGTGATAAGCATGGCGCCAAGGAGCGCCGAGTTGTCTTCACCAATGCGCCCCTTTGACACGTTCACCAGGAATATCTTCCCCGAGTTCATGATTTCCGCGATATCAATGGTGCTCTTCGACTGACCCACGATATTGCGTACGAGCGGTGTCGAAAGGAACTGGCCCACCTTGTTCTGGATGGGCGCGATAGCCTCATTCCTGAACTGCTCCTTCCACTCCTCGTACTCGTTCACCCAAAATGCCTTCACGACCGGGTCTTTAATATTCGCCACTATCTCCCTGCGGTACTCCTTGTCGACAAGAAGGCGGGTGATGCCAAGGAGTGTGGTGCCGGGGGTTTCGAGGAGCGCCAAAATCGCATTGTTCATGATGTACTCCATGCGCGCCGACCACACCCCCGACCAAATCTTTGTAAAAATACCCATAAGGCCCGAAGCGACAAGGTGCTTGTACTTCGGGTCGGGAATTTCGAGTACGTTGAAACCGATATTGAACTCCGTATCGGCGGGATTGAAATAGACAACGTCGTTCAGACGCTCCTCGGGGATTTTTTGCAAAATACCCTCCACGTTCTCGCCGTGCGGGTCCACGAGGCATACCCCCTCGCCGTTCGCGATGTCCTGCATGATCATGTTGTGTATCATGTTGGACTTGCCGGTGCCGGTCTGCCCTATCACGTACATGTGCTGCCTCCTATCACGGCGGCGAATACCAAAAAGCCGGTCCTGATTGCGGAAATTGGTACGGCCAAAATATACGATATCGCGACGCTCGTCAGCCATTTAATTTATTATACCTTAACCGAGCTATTCACTTATGAAATAACTGCGCGAATCCTGCGCACACCTGCGGAAACCGCCTCCTCTTTTTGAATTTTGAATGTGCCAATAGCGCCCGTATGTCCCACATGGGGCCCTCCGCAAATTTCTTTTGAATAGTCGCCGATAAAATATACTTTTACCTTGTTACCGAGTTTTGCGTACTTGTCTTCAAAGAGCCCGATAGCGCCCCGCGCCTTTGCCTCTTCTACCGTAAGCATTTCAAAATGCGCAGGCAGGTCGCGCTTGATAACCTCATTCACCTTTTCCTCAACCCGTTTTACCTCGTCGGATGTGAGCTTCGCAGGGTGCGAAAAATCGAACCGCATGCGCTCGGCAGTGATATTACTCCCTTTTTGTTCTACATGAGTTCCAAGCACTTCACGAAGCGCCTCATGGAGCAGGTGTGTGGCGGTATGATATTTCACCACCACCTCGGAATTATCCGCGAGGCCGCCTTTGAAAGTGCCCGCGGACGCCGTGCGCGAGAGTTCCTGATGCTTTTTGAACTCCTCTTCGAACATCTTCATATCAACCGAAAAGCCGTGCTCGCGTGCAAGCTCAACCGTGAGCTCGATGGGAAAGCCGTACGACTGGTAGAGGTCAAATGCAACCTTGCCATCTATCTGTTTCAGCTTTGAAAATTCACGCAGGCCCTTCTCAAGCGCTACGCTGAACTTCTTTTCCTCATTCGCAAGCTCGCTCGTTATTTTTCCCTGGTTCGCCACAAGCTCGGGATACGCTGTCTTGAACTGCGCAACAACCTGTTCAGCAACGCGTGCCGCGAAATAGTCAGCAATGCCAAGCTGCTTGCCGTAGCGCACCGCACGACGGATGAGCCGGCGCAATACATACCCCTGACCAACATTTGAGGGCACGATGCCGCGCGGGTCGCCGATGATAAACGTCGCCGCGCGAATGTGGTCGGCAATAATGCGCATCGCCCGCGTTACTTCATCGCTCTCGCCATACTTCTTTCCTGACAACTTCTCGATGAGTGCAATGATGGGCTGGAACACATCAATCGAATACACCTCGGTGTTATTCAAAATCGCCGTCACGCGCTCAAGGCCCATCCCCGTATCCACATTTTTCTGCTTCAAGGGAGTGAACTTACCCTCCTTATCCTTGAAGTACTGCATAAAAACATTGTTCCAAATCTCCACCCAGAGCGGGTGGTCGTCGTTAAAGCCCGTGGGCACCTGATTCGGGTCCCCTGTCCAATAGAAAATCTCCGTGTCCGGACCGCACGGCCCCGTCTCACCTGCCGGCCCCCACCAGTTATTTTTTTTCGGCAGTTTTGCGATGCGCGGTTCTGGAATACCAAGCCGCCTCCATATCGCGAACGCCTCATCATCAAAAGGCGCATCGCTGTCGCCTGCGAACACCGATACCGCGAGGCGGTTCTTATCGAGGTTCAGCCACTCGGGCGAGGTCAGAAATTCATAGCTCCACTCGATAGCCTCTTTTTTGAAATAGTCGCCGAGCGACCAGTTGCCAAGCATTTCAAAAAAAGTGAGGTGTGTTGCGTCTCCCACCTCGTCAATATCGCCCGTGCGGATGCACTTTTGCACGTCCGCCAAGCGCTTGCCGCCCGGGTGTGTTTCGCCAAGGAGATACGGAACCAGGGGGTGCATGCCCGCGGTCGTGAAAAGCACCGTTGGGTCATTTTCGGGAATAAGAGAAGCGGACGGGATTATCGTATGTCCTTTTGACCTGAAAAAGGCAAGGAACTTCTCGCGCATTTCGTTCGTGGTCACGCGAACCATAGTATTGTGCATTGTAGCGCACCCGCTGCCTTTTTTCCAGAAAAAAACCGCCGGGGTATACGGCGGTTATTGAACGAACGGGTTATCCGGTGAGGGGAAGTCTGCCCTGGAGGCTCGCGACCTCCGACACGAAATCGGTGTTGCGCATGAGCGCGCGCACCTCGCGGTTGTCGAGCTTCACCGCATGCGCGGGCGCCTTCGCGATAGCCGGCCTCACGATGCGGAAGAATGCGCGGTCAGTAAAACCGATATTCTTCGAGAGGCGTGCGAGGATGAGCATGGGTTCGGCCTTGATGCCGCCCGATTCTATCTCCCATGTCACCACGACGGTGGGAAACTGCTTCCGATGCTTCTCGATGAACTCGACAACAAGCCCCATCTGCTCTTTTTCTGCCGCGACCGCCCTGCTCTCGAGTTCAGCCCATCTGCCCCAGAGGGAACGCATGGATTCCTTCCTTTCTTGGATAAAAAATATGGCAGGGAACTTGCCCTACCATACTTTTTATCTCCATCCGCGTCAACCGCTTAATACCCCTCGAGCTTTTTGATGTCTTTATGGTTGCGTATCTTATCGAGTGCCTTCGCTTCGATCTGGCGGATGCGTTCACGCGTAACGCCAAACACCTTACCCACCTCCTCAAGCGTGTGGGGGATGTTGTCTTCGAGTCCGAAGCGCATCGAGAGAATTTTCCGCTCGCGCTCGGTAAGGTCCGTCAGCACTTCGCGTATCTGGTCGCGGAGCAGCGCCGCGTTCGCGAGCTGGTCCGGGCTCATGCTCGTCTCGTCTTTAATGAAATCGGAAAGCGTCGAATCTTCGTCATCATCGCCGATGGGTGTCTCAAGCGAAATGACTTCCTGCGATATCTTCTGGATATAATGCACCTTCTCGACATCGAGGTTCATTTCGGTCGCTATCTCCTCGGGCAGTGGTTCACGCCCAAGCTCCTGCATCAGGCGGCGCTTCGTCTGCGTGTACTTGGTAATCGTCTCCACCATGTGGACCGGAATGCGAATGGTGCGCGAATAGTCCGCGAGCGCACGGGTCACTGCCTGGCGTATCCACCAGGTCGCGTACGTCGAAAATTTGAACCCGCGGCGATAGTCGAATTTGTCGACCGCACGCGAGAGGCCGATGTTCCCCTCCTGAATAAGGTCAAGGATGGAAAGGTGCGGACTGCGGTTCACATACCGTTTTGCGATAGAAACCACAAGGCGAAGGTTCGCCTGGATAAGCTTCTGGCGTGCTATCTCATCGCCCGCCTCAATGCGGCGCGCAAGCTCCTTCTCTTCCTTTGAAGTCAAAAGCGGCGTCCTGCCGATTTCTTTCAGGTACATCTGCACCGCATCGGGAAGGTCGTGCTCAATGCGCGTAGCGTCCTGCAATTCTTTTGCCGAAACCTCCTCGCGCTCCGTATCGACGGTCTTAATAAGCGCGGTCGTTTCGTGCACCTTGATGCCCTCCTGTTCCAAACGGCCATACACCTCTTCAAGGAATGAGAGGTTCTTCTCGATGTCGGGGAAGTAGTTCAAAATTTCCGCATCGTTCACAAAACCGCGCGCGCGACCGCGCTTCACAAGCTCCTCAAGCCGCTCGCGGTACTCTTCCGGCACCTCGATAAGCTTCCGTACCTTCTTTATTTTCTTTGCGTTAGCCGCGCCCGCCTTCGGCTTTGCCGCCTTCTTCGCCTGGTTCTTTTTCTTCATTGAAGTTTGAGTTCGTTTATCTTTTTTGAAAATTCTTGGAACTTCGCGATCGCCGCACGAAGTTTCTCCTCATCATCCGCCTGCTCCGCTTCTTTTATCTCGCCCCGGGCGCCTTCCTGCGCGCGCTTGAAATATTCAAGCTGGAGTTGCTTGAGAAGTTCCGCGCATTCTTCGCGCACCTCTTTTATATCCGCGGTCCCAAATAAATAGGTAGATTGCATTTGGAGCATCCCTGCGGATTCCGCCTCGGGGTGTTCGAGGATATCCACGAACCCGCGAGGCATATATTCTTTATTGCTCAAAATAATACCTTTAAGTTCATCGTTTGTAAAGGCGACGGAAAGAAGCCGTTTCGCGATACGGCTCACTCTGCTCTCCTCGAATGGGCCCGGCCCATGCTCCGCCTCCTCTTTTTTCTCCTGCGGTACCACGAGCGCCTCAAGCTGCTCCTGAAGCGCTGCCTCTGACACACCGGAAGCGGCCGAGAGCGCACGCAGCCACTCTCCACGCTCTACCGGACTCTTGAGGTGGCTGAGGAGCGTGAGGAGGTGCACCACCACGCGCTTTTTGAGCGCCACATCAGAACGCACCTTTTCAGCACTGAAATATTTATCGAACAAAAACGCGAACGCCGGCTTCGCTTCGGCGAGAACTCGCCGCAGATAATCAGGGTCATGCTGGAGCGCCTCCGCAGGGTCTTTGAACTCCCCGAAGCTCACGACCTTCGTATGGAAATCGTAGCGGTTCAACATGTCGAGCATCCGCTCCATCGCCTTCCGCCCCGCATCGTCGTTATCAAAACTCGCAACGACCGTATCCGCCACGCGGCGCAATTTTTCCAAATGGTGCTCGGTGAATCCGGTACCGGAAACCGCGACCGCATTCTTCACGCCGCTCTGATATGCCATCAAAAAATCCATCTGGCCCTCCACGACCACGACCGTTTTCTCATGCGCGATGTTGAGCTTCGAGGCGTGCAATCCGTAGAGCACACGCGACTTGTTGAACACCGGCGTTTCGGGGCTGTTCACATACTTTGGCGCATCGTCCGGAGGCGTCACTCCTGGCGCAGCAAAAATGCGACCGGTGAACGCGACTACCTTCCCCACCTGGTTGAAAATGGGGAACATAATGCGCCCCTCAAATCGGTCGCGGTAGAGATTGCGCGCCGTCTTATAAATAAGGCCCGCGCGCACCGCATCGTTCACATCAAAGCCCTGCTTAATAAGGTGGAGGGTGAGCGCCTCGCCGCCCGGCGAGAACCCAAGCGCGAATTCTTTTACGGTCGCATCGGCAAGCCCGCGCGAGCGCACATATTCAACCGCGGGTGCGTGCTTCGCGAGTGCCGCCGCATAGAAATCCTTCGCCGCCTCGTTAATGTCGTAGAGCACGCCGAACTCCCGCTGATGTTGCGGGTTCAGCGCGCGTATCTGAACCCCCGCCTTTTCGGCAAGGAACCTTAGCGCCTCAGGGAACTCCATGTTCTCATACTTCATCACGAACGTGAAAATATCCCCGCCCTCCCCGCAACCAAAACAGTGCCAGCTTCCACGGTCCGGCGACACGATAAACGAGGGCGTCTTCTCCTGGTGAAATGGACACAACCCCTTAAAGCTCCTCCCCGCGGGGGTGAGCGTCACATACGAACGCACCATCTCAAGTACGGGTAGTTTTTGCTTAATGAGGTCGACTTCCTTCGCCATATCACCTGTAGTGTACCCGTCTTCCTACCCGCCCGCAACGAGAAGAAAACGAAACCCCCGCATGAGCGCGGGGGCAAAAGATGGAGGCTAACGCCTCCGGGTGACGGGGTGAAGCGGACCATCCATGTAGGACATGAACGTCGCGAACTTCAGCCCGAGCTGGCGAGAGCTTCGATTGAGCTTCACGAGCTCCTCTGGAACCACCTTCCAGACATCGCGGGAAACGCCGTCGACGTCGCGGAACGACATCGCACATTCCTCGCGGCCGAGCATGCGCGCAACAACTTCGTTCGTGTGCGCGTCGAAGGGCTCGACGTACCATTTGTGATACTCGGAAATTCTGGACTTCGCGACCTGGGTATTGGCCACGTGGCTCTCCTTCATGGGTTATGGGAACGAGCAAAACCGAATACAAACACTATACACTATTTATAGAGTAATGTCAATATTCTATCGTGCCGCCTGCGTTTCACTCCCCGCGATGTACTTCACCTTGTCATACCGGTTCGAAGGGTTCCACATCATATACCCGCTCTTGTACCCCGCATCGCTCACGGCGCGTATCTCATCTTGCACGCGTGCGCGCGTATACTCCGCGCCCATATTGAAATCCTGAAGCCACGGTCGAATAATCGCGGTCTTCCCCACCGCCTCGAGCTTCCGCGTCCCTTCGTCAAGCGTTCCCTTCACTACCTCATAGGGCGCTTCCGCCGGATTCTGGAAACCAAAATTCCCCGGTGCGTAATGCGAGGGGTATGTCATCGGACAAATAACATCAAAATACTGTACGAGGTCAACGAAATGCTGGCCAATACCGACATCGCCCGCATCAAGCAGACTGTGTGCGAAAATATCGAGCGAAAGCGTCGCCTTTGGATATGCCCTCTTCACGTTCTCGGTAAGATATTTCGAGAACGCATCGATGACCGCAGCCTTCGTCGAAGTGCCATTCCACGCGGGGTACACGATTGCGTGAAGGTCGCCATCCGCGGGGAATCGCACGTAATCGAAATTCACTTCGGCGAACCCCTCATCAAGCGCCTCTATCGCCGCCTCTACCGTGTAGTCCCATACCGGTCGGCTCGCGGGATCCATCCAGAGTGCGCCATTCCCCCGCCACAGAGTACCGCTCGCAGTTTTGAGCGCCTCCTCGGGCCACATGCGCGCCAAGTAGTTATCCTGGAACACCACTACGCGCGCGATGGGGTATATCCCCTCTGCGCGCAAGCGGTGTGCAAGGTCGGACATTTCCCCATCGAGATAAAGGCCGTCACCGTCCTTCACGTTCACCACCATCGCATTCATATCTGTTGCATGCGCAAACGCAATAAGCTCGTCGACACGATGCTTGTTCGCCACCGTCCGCGCAGTCGCGTATATCGCCCGCACTTCCTGAGGAGCAGGCATGGGTTCTGCGCGCGGTATCGATTCCAAAAGCGATGCGCCCAAAAGATGTTTGCGGGTGTCCCCCGTAACGAACACGGTAAAGGCGAACAAAAGACTAAGAAGCGCGGCGAGGCCGGCATAACGAAAGAATAAGCGTGTGCGCGAAACTTCCATAGTATGTACCTATAGAACCACAGAACATGATTCTGCGAAAGAGCAAAACAAAAACCACCTGCGCGCGCAGCGCAGGTGGCAAGAATCACTACATGCCGATGACGAACCCGGTCGCATAACCGAGATTCACCGCGGTCTTTCCCATTCCCGACATGGCAAACCGCATCTTGCCGTCGGAGAAGATGAGGCACGGAACGAGCTGTTCCTGCTTCATCTCTGCGAGAGGCTCGCCGAGAGTCGCGTCGTCGCCCGGGCAGCCGATCCAGTGCCAATCCACGTGGCCAAGCCGTCCGGGATGCGTGAGGAACATGCACCCCACCTCGAAAGCGCCGAGGCCGAACTCGCGCGTGGAGTAAACCTCACGCGTACGGCGCGCCGAACGTCCGGCATGCACCCGCCCGAATTGCGCGGGGACGATGCGGATGTCGTGGTCGCGCTGCCCATCGAAATTCTGGTCAAGGACCTCTGCGGTGTGCACCGTGCGCGCAAGCTGCACGTCGCACTCCTCGAACGTGGACCGCTCGGTTTTCTCAATGAGACGCGCCACACGAATGACCGCGTCGCGGTACGTGCCCGCGACCTTGGTCCACTTCGGAATGGCGTACGGCCCCTCTGCGCGCCGCGGGAGCGGCCACTCATCCCCGTGCTTGTCGTACGTCTCGAGCTCGGGAAAGTACCGCGTGAGGATGGCTACCTGCTCGGCAATCGGCTTCACGCCGTACTGCGCCGGATAAAGGTAGTTCCGCTCGGCGGCCTCTATCTCCTCCTTCTCCCACGCATTCTCGCGCGAAAGGTCGAGGAAAAGCTCCTGCATGCCAGCTGTGAGCTTCTCGCCGCGGTCGATGAGCCGCTGCATGCGCACCTTGTCGAGGTCGTCACCTTTCAGCATGCCCTCGAGCGCGGCGTGAATGATTCCTTCCACCGTTCTCTTCTGTCCGGACGTGATCGGATTTTCCGTCATGCCCACCCTCCTTGTTCAGGTGTGTGAATACTAACGAACTGCGCACATAATAACGTTTTTTGTATGTTTTGTCAAAATACACACACGCGATAAATACTACTATTCCCTGCGAATACTCTTCAAAATCTGCAAGGCAATACCATCGAGGTCAAACGTGGTCTGCTCCTTGGTGCATTTCGCCCGCTCCATTTCATCATAATTTCCACATTGCGGATAGCGCAACGCGAATGAGATGCTCACAAGGTCAAGCCCCTTCTTTTTTGAATACACGTAATCTGCGTACACGGAACCTGCCGCCCCCTGCTTTACGACCGACACGCAATACGAGCGCCCGTTCGCTGTTCGCTCAACGACCTCCTGGGGCAACCCATCGCCACCGCCTTTTTGCTCGCAAGAATACGCCCTCGGTTCGATGGTCACCTTGGGCGGCCAGCCAATAGGAACGGTTTGAATGTAGGTCGCAGGCAATGTTTCCGGATAGAACACCTCAAGGTGCTGCGCCGCATCGGTGTAGCTCTTCCACGAATCAGTCGACATCTGCTTTTCCGGGCAAGGCGTGAACTCACAATTCGGCCCCGTGCGCCCCACGTACGTACCATTCGGGCACTGCTTGGCCTCTAACGTACATCCTCGCCCCGTGCCATTAAAAAAATTGGGCGAGGCGAGATAATAGACGCCGACGATCGCCGCGATAGTAAGCACGAGCGCGAGTACAAGAAGATACGGTAAGCGTGTCATAGAAAGATGATACCTCTTCGGGATTTATTTGAAAATCGCATCCGATTCCCCTACAATCACAATCAGGCTTGGAGGGGTCGCATAGTGGTCTAGTGCGCAGTCCTGGAAAGACTGTATACCGCAAGGTATCGAGGGTTCGAATCCCTCCCCCTCCGCACAAACCAAGCATGAGATGACTTTATGCCATCTCGCGCTTGTTCTATACTGGGAAGGATTCGAACGGGGGGTCGGGAGAACACCTGGTCTCCCGTGTAGAAAATAGCCCTGTAGGAGCGTTTAGAAACCGAGGGTTTCTAAGGAGCGGGTGGCGAACGAGCGACGTTCGATTCCCTCAACGCTTTCTCCAGAAAACTTATGATCAAAAAGCCCATTCAAAATTTTCAAGAAAATCTCGGAGAGGTTAAGGCGCTCCTCCTTATGCACGAGGCTTTAACTGGAGAAAAACGCGGCCGCAGGGATAGTTTGATTCAAGTTTTAAACAAAAGCAGTGTTGTCTTACTCGTTGCATGTTGGGAGGCCTTTATTGAAGATTTGGCGGACAAGGCGTTTTCTTCATTGCTAACAAAAGCCTCAAGCCCCGACCATTTCCCGAAAGAGGTCCAAAAACGTTTGTCGAAGCACGTAAAAGAAGACAAGAATGACCTAAAAGTACTGGAACTCGCCGGCAACGGATGGAAAAGTATTTTAAAAGAATACAAAATTACAAAATCAAAAAAATTTCTTGGTGAGTTTAATACCCCATCGCCAAAAAATATCGACGATTTGTTTTCAGATCTCATAGGATTAGACAATCTATCAAAATCTTGGTCCTGGTATACAATTACTCCCACCAATGCACGGAGACGGCTACAAAAATTTATTAAACTGCGCGGAACCATCGCACATAAAGTAAAATCTAAAAAACCCGTACACAAGGGCGCCGTTGAAACGCATATGGATTTTTTACAAAAACTTGCCAATTACTCGAATGAGCGCGTCAATAGATATCTCGGAGATTTTGACAAAAAGAAAAAGGTTAGGCAAAAAAAATAGAATCACCATGAAATTCATCTTATCCATCAACTACTTCTATTGGCTTATTATTTCGGCTCTCTTTTTTGCTGCGGGTGAGTTTCTCTCAAAAAAATTCGCACTTGAGCCCAAATGGACATCGGTTGCATTCGTACTCATCGCCTACATGCTCGGGATACTCAGCTGGCTGCCGGCAATATTACAAAAGAATCAGCTCTCGATCGTGGGAGTTATCTGGTCGGTGCTGAGCCTCCTCGCGACTGTACTCATCGGCGTTTTTATCTTCAGCGAGAAACTGAGCGTGCTCGGAGTCATCGGCGTGGTAACCGCGTTCATTTCTATCGTGCTCCTCTCAATCGGATAAAGCACATGAGCGCGTCTTCCCCATTCACTCAAAAAATATATGCGGTGGCGGCGCGTATACCAAAAGGCAAGGTGGCGACCTACGGCCAGGTAGCACGGCTTGCGGGTAACACGAATGCTGCTCGCGCCGTGGGCAACGCCATGAAACGGAACCCTGACAGACGCGTCGTCCCTTGCCATCGCGTGGTAGCGTCCGATGGCTCATTGACCGGCTACTCATTCGGCAAGGGTATCGCCACAAAAAAGAATGCGCTTCTTAAAGAGGGGGTGATATTCATCGGCATCCGTGTCGACCTTGCGCGTTCGCAATGGCGGGCCGCGTAGAGAAACGTTTTGACACACGCAAATTTTTGTGTTATTAAGTAATTAGTTCTCTCCACCTGCTCGCGGTACGGAGGCCTTATGGCGAAAGCAAGGAACCCCGCACGGACAAAGGGCACCTACGTAACGCTGAAAAAGCGCCTCACGGGCGGCAGACTCTCCCTTCAAGAACTCCACGACACGTTGATGGGGCTCGACCAGGCAACGCCTGACCGAGATGCTTCTGAGGAGAATCTCGTGTTTCTGCGCGACGCGAACATCGTGCGTTGCCTCACCCAGCTCCCCATCGGCGAAAAGTGGTACCACTGGTTCGCAAGCTTCACCGAGTTCCACGTGGGCCAGCGCCACGCGATGAAAGACTCGCCGGAAGCGCTCGCTCACTTCGAGCGGTCGCTCATGCATGCGCGATGCGGCGAGGGCGTAAGCTGGGTCGCATACGTTGAAGGCACCATCCTCTACATGAAGGGGAAGCGAATCCCTCGCTCACTCTTCATGAGAGTCAAAGAAGCACCAAACGTGCACGTGCTCCGGCGACTGAACGCTGGCTTGAAGAAGAGGGGCTGTCCCTCGTACGGCGAAGATTACCCCGCACCAAAATAATAAAAACCCGCCTCTTGAGGCGGGTTTCTTTTTATCGAACCGTGTAGTTCACTGTCTGTGCCTTCACACCATCAACGTAGAACGTAAGCGAGTAATTGCCCGCCTTTCGCACTGCCCCGGCATTCAGCACCCAGCTGAAGTAAAAGTTCGTTACGCCGTCTTTCGTGGGGTGCGAAACTTTCGAATCAACGTACTGTCCATTGTACGTGCGGATGTAGGAAATCGCGGTGCGCGCGAGCGCGTTCTGCAACGTGAGTCCTGCATAGATGCTGTCCTTCGTGCCGAATGTGGTCGCAGGAAGCGACACTACACCATCAGCCCCTACACGCTTGCCAAGCGTTATGGACGTGATGGCCGCAGCCGGCCGCGCGGGAGCCGCGGGCACGGGTGCGGTGGTGGTAACTCCCTCCGGAACCTGCGCGACGGGCGCGGGAGTCGCGTTCCACTGCATGTACACGATGAACACGAACGCTGCAACAACGACTACAGTAACGATTGCGGTAAGATAATTGCGCATAATTGTTAGTTATTAGACTCGCCTTCAGACTGACCCCCGTTTTCGCCATTACGCTCGCCACCCTGCTCACCGCGATCACCGCCCCCGCTGCGGAGCTGTTCGGTCGAGGAAGCGTTATCCCGCCCCTCGCCCTCACCCTCGCGGATCTGCGCATGCTCGGACTCATCGCGTTTCTCGCTCTCAGGGCTTTCCGTATCAACCTCATGGTCGATTTCCTGCTCTATCTCGTTTTCGGGCTTCTCACCGTCGATGACGGTGTTCGTACCAAACTGGTCACCCGCGTGCTTGTTCTCTTCGCCCAATATCTCTTTTGATATCTTCTGCGCGGTGATATCGGTGTTGTACTTGGCAAGCAGCGCCTGAAGCTCTCGGATAAAATCCGAAATGGTTGCCTCAGTCACCGCCGTATCGGTCGCCGTGCTCGTAACCGTCCCCGTGGCGGTCTGTGCATGCGCGCTCGATACAAAACTTCCTCCCCTCCCCAGCAAACCGAAAACCGCAACCATTGCTACCGTCGCGGCTTTTTTAATTGATGTGTTCATACTCGCGTATTTATATTATTAGTATACCAAACGACTTTTTGTACCGCGGTGCACAACTCCGCTATCTGTAAGACGCTTTTAACAAGCCTTATCTTACAATCGTCCCCTCGAATTCCTCGCCGCTCAATAAATACTGCAAATTGTTGATATTGCGGCCATCCACCACGATCGCTGCAAGCTTGTTCGCGCGGCTGTATTTCGCGCAAACGGGGTCAATGGGAACGTTGACACCGGGCTCCCACTTGTGGGGAATAAGGTTCCAATACTCGCCCCAGGTAAGCGTGAGGTAGGGCCGCGCATCCACGAACTGGTCGGGGTTCTTGCTAAAAACATACGCTGGTTTCCCCGCCATTACGACTTCGGGGGCGCCGTAGTGCGCGGCGATTTGCGCGCTGATGTAGTCGGTCGAAGCACCGGGCACCCAGCCGCACGCGACAGTAACCGGCGCGGAAAGCGGCTTCATCTTCTCCGGCCCATCAATGAGTTCGCCGCCCGCACGCTTGCCGAACACGGTCTGGACGAGCTTTGCATTAAGCTTCGTTGCATAAATACCAAGACTGTCACTCTCTCTGTTCGCAATGGCGCGCACCGCGCGAGCCGATTCCTGATACTTGCGCGCGAGCCTTCCGCCGCCCACCACAATAATGAACCGATGTTTTTTGGCATACTTCTGCACGAACTCGCGCCACCGCGTAAGGAGTTTGATATTAATATCGTCGGGGACGATGACCGAACCGCCCAAATTAATAACGATGGTTTTCCCGAATGTGTACGTCATGCGTATGTTATTACCAATTTCCGCTTGAACCGCCCCCGCCCGATCGGCCGCCGCCGAATCCTCCGAAGCCCCCGAAGCTGCCCCCGCTCCCTGGTCCATTCCTCCCGCCGCCTATCCACCATGGGATAGGCCCGCCCCCCGTTGCATAGCGGTTGTAGGAGCGAGAGACCACAAAGTCGAAAAGAAGACCGAGTGGGATGAGTGCGGCGATGGCAACAATGCCAGAGAATAAAAACCCGTAAATAACCCCCACAACGATGCCGGCAATGCCGCCCGCCACGCCGCCCATCCACCACGACTTTGAGCGCCCAAGGATGCTCGCAAGCCACATGAATGCGAGCGGAATAAAGTACCAGTACTCAAGAAAGAGCGAGGTGGTTGCCTCCTTTTGCGGAGAAGACGAGGGCACATACTCGCCCCTCGTTGCCGCAATTATATTCGTTGCCGCGCCATCGAGCCCCGCGTAATACTTCCCCTCTTTAAAATTCGGTGTGATAACATCGTGGATTATCCAATAGCTCTGCGCATCGGTGAGCGCCCCCTCAAGGCCATAGCCAACCTCGATGCGTACTTTTCTGTCATCACGCGATACAAGCAGCAGCACACCGTTGTCTTTCTTCGCCTTGCCTATTTTCCACTCCTCAAAAAGTTTAACCGCATAATTCTCGACCGTGTCGCCGCCAAGGTTCGGAATGGTAACGACCGCAAGCTCGTTCGAGGTTTCTTTCTCGAATGCCGCAAGCTTGCTCTCGAGCATGACGCGCTCCTCGCCCGTGAGCATTCCCGCGAAGTCGTTCACGAACCCTGTGGGCTTCCCGGGACTCGTGTACGCGTGCGCAAAGAGCGGGAGTGCCGCTATCAAAAAGAATATCGCCGCCCTCTTGAACATCGCAGCGTTAGAAATTCACTTTCGGCGCGTTCTCCGCACCTTTTACCGCCTCAAAATACGCGCGTTCATTGAATCCGAACGCGCCCGCAATTAGATTACTCGGGAAACGCTTTATCGCAGTATTCAGGTCGCGCACAAGGTCATTGAACCGCTGGCGCTCCACGCTCACGCGATTCTCCGTGCCCTCAAGCTGTACCATAAGCGTTTTTACATTTTCTGATGACGTAAGCTGCGGGTAGTTTTCCATCACCACAAGGAGCCGCGAGAGCGCGCCCTCCATCTGGTTCGCCGCCGCTACCTTTGCATCCACGCCAACGGCGCCGCCATACTTCGTGCGCGCGTCCGCAATCGCACCGAAAACAGCCTGCTCTTGTTTCATCGCACCCTTCACCGATTCCACCAGGTTCGGAATGAGGTCAAAGCGGCGCTGATATTGCGCCTCCACCTGCGCCCATTGGTTATTTACCGCCTCGTTTTTCCCTACAAAACCGTTGTACCCGGACCATACATAGAGCCCGACGACGACCGCGACCGCAAGCACTATCCATAACGTTTTGTTTTTCATAATTCTTGGTATCAGTATACCACCGCCTGCCCCGCAAATAAAAACCCCGCCATAACGGCGGGGATGCTGCCTACGAACGCACGAAGCCAAGACGCTTCATTTTTCCGACGAACTCGCGCGCCTCGCGCTTGTTCCCGACCACCTTGAAAAACTCTTCGAAGAGCTTCCACTCATCACCGCGCTCGGGGTGAGCGGCGATGAAGGCAATCTCCATCTCGGAGAGCTGTATCGAGTGGAGCACGTAGTTCTCGAACGCGCGATAGGACTTCGGGATGGCGTCGCGAACAATGCGCGCCATCGCCTCCGCGTACACGCGTATCTCGTACTGCGCGTGCGGGTCGAGGCGGAGCCGGAGGAAGTGGAAGAGATTGTGCGCGTCGATCTTCCAGTACCACTCGGTATAGTTCGCAACGGAGAGCCCGATGCGTGCGAGCTCCTTCGCGAGGTTCATGCCGAGAAGCTCCTGGTAGCCGCCGTGCGCTTTCTCGTACGTGCGCGCGAGAATTCCTTGCACGTGCCGTTGCTGCTCGGGCGTGAGCGCCTCGCCTCTGCCCTGCTTGTTGTCCGTCGCCTGCGCGCGCACCTGGTCGAGTGCGGGCATATAGAACTCGTCCGACATCTCCGAGTAGCGGCCTGAGTACTCGTTCACGTTCGCGGTGCGGTGGCGTATCCACTGGCGTGCCACGAAAATGGGCATCTTGCAGTGGAACTTGAACTCGACCATCTCCGATGGTGAGGTGTGCATCGCACGGCGCAAGTAACGAATGAGCGCCTCGTCCTCGCTCACCTTCTTCGTGCCGCGGCCGTAGGAAACCCGGGCGGCTTCTGCGATGGCACGGTCGCTGCCCATATAATCCACGAGGTACACGAACCCGCGGTCGAGGCATGGGATGGGGCGGAACAACCACTTCTCGGCGCCCTGGCTCACTGGCCGGAGCGTACGAACCCCCTCATCGTCCACGATGCGGGGTGGAAGCTTGGTATGCGGCATAGTGGCCCTTTCCTTTCAGGGTCTGATGTGAAACGGCTACGGTCAGCATATACGCAAAACCGCCCCTTGTTCAAGGGCGGTTCGCGTTTCGTTTCGGCAATTTAATATTCCCCCATGCCCGGCATACCGCCCGGCATTTTTTCTTTTTTCTCAGGAAGCTCGGTTACCGCAGCGCCTATCATAAGGTAATTAGCCGCAACAGAAACCGCGTTCATGAATGCGGTCTTCGTAACCTTGAGCGGGTCGATAATGCCCGCCGCCTTCAAATCTTCCATTTCGTTCTTGAACGCATTGAACCCCTTCCATGTATCTTGCTCGCTGCGCGCGCGGAGTTTCTCCATAACCCTATTCGCATCCGCACCGCTATTCGCAATGATGGCAGCAATGGGCGCTTCCATCGCTTTTCTCAAAATGGCGAGCGCCGCCTTTTCCGCCGAACCCTCCTTGCCCTCATCGCCCTTCCCCGCGCGCACCTGCGCATTGAAGAGCGCAATGCCGCCGCCGGGGATAATGCCCTCTTCCATCGCGGCGCGCGTGGCATATATCGCGTCATCAACGCGCTGCTTCAGCTCCTTCTGTGCCGATTCAGTGGGGGCGCCGATCTTAATGACCGCCACGCCTCCCGAAAGCTTCCCAAGGCGCTCCTGCAATTTTTCTTTGTCGAAATCGGAGTCGGCCGCCTTCACGAGCGCCTTCAGCTGTTTCACGCGCTCATCGATTGCCTTCTTGTCGCCCTTGCCGCCCACGATAGTCGTCTTTTCCTTGCTCGCCACGACGCGATGGGCATGCCCGAGGTCAGCGAGCTCAACGCCATCGAACTTCTTGCCCAAATCTTCCGAAATGAAGGAAGCGCCAGTTACGATGGCGATGTCCTGAAGCATCTCCTTTTTCCGGTCGCCGAAGCCGGGGGCCTTCACGCCAAGCACGCTGAAGATGCCGCGAATTTTATTGAGCACCAGAGTTGCGAGTGCCTCCCCCTCAATATCTTCCGCGATTATCACGAGTTCCTTCTTGCCACTCTGCACCACCTTTTCAAGCACGGGAAGAATTTCCTGAATGGAAGATATTTTTTTGTCGGTCACCAAGATATACGGGTCCTCGAGCGCAGCATCCATCTTCTCCTGGTTCGTCACCATGTACTGCGAGATGTAGCCGCGGTCGAACTGCATGCCCTCGACAAGCTCATACGAATTGCCGATGGTATTCGAGTCATCGGTCGTCACGACGCCCTCGCGGCCGACTTTCGCGAATACCTCCGCAATAAGCGCGCCAATGTGCGTATCCTTCGCTGAAAGCGAGGCGACTTCTTTTATCTTCTGATTATCATTCGTCTCCTCCTTCTGGCGCTCAAGCGCCTTTACGATGGTCTCCGCGCCCTTCTTCAATTCCTCCGCGAGCTGGATGACGTTCAACCCTTTCTCGCGAATAGCCGTCTCGCCCTCTTCTATCATTGCGTGCGCGAGCACGACCGAGGTCGTGGTGCCATCGCCCACGTTGTCGTTCGTTTTGTCTGCAGCCTGCTTAATGAATTCCGCGCCGAGATTCTCATACTTGTCCTCGAGCTCGATTTCTTTCGCGACCGTCACGCCGTCGAATGTAACCTGCGGAGCGCCATATCCCTTTTCAATAACAACCGCTCTGCCCCGGGGCCCAAGCGTCATGCGTACTGCCGCCGCGAGCTTGTCGATGCCGCGCTTCATCGCGACACGCGCGTCTTCGTTGAATAATATCTGTTTTGCCATAGTGTTATTCCGTTATTGTCGCCAAAATGTCATCCTCGTCGACTAAGAAAAACTTCTTGCCGTTCTGCTCGAGCTTGCCCTCCTCGGACCACGGTTCCTTGAAGAGTACCTTGTCGCCCACGTTCACGGCGACCAGCATGCGCTCGCCCTTGTCGTTCATTCTGCCGGGACCCACCGCGATGACCGTGCCGCGGCTCTGCTTTTTCTTCTCCGCCGAGTCCGGAAGCACGATACCCGACTTCGTTGCCTTTGCCTCTTCGACCTCTGCCTCAATGAGCACCCGATTCGATAATGGTGTTAATTTCATATGTTTTGTTTGATAGTAGCAATCTCGACTTTCGATTGCTAATTTTAATGATTTAAGTATATTCGTGCGACCACCCCTGTCAATATTTTCTGGGGCAATTTGAGCCCATACCCCGGGAGGAGTATGATAAAAAAACCTTTCTTCTATGTCCGCGTTACTGAAAAAATATGGCAATGAGAGTGTAGTAGCAAAGGCCTACGCGTTCGCAAAAAACGCGCACAAAGACGCGCTCCGGGAAAGCGGCGACCCGTATTTCACGCACTGTGAAGAGGTAGCGAACACGGTGGCGGATTGGCAACTCGACGAAGCCTCGGTCGCCGCCGCCCTCCTTCACGACGTAGTCGAAGATACGCCGGTAACGCGCGCCGACATCGAAAAAACGTTCGGTTCCGAGATCGCCTTCCTCGTGGACGGCCTTACCAAACTCAAAACGCTCGAATATCAAGAGCACAACAAAGACGCCGAGGTGGAAAACCTCCGCAAGTTCGTCATCTCGTTCACCCGCGACCTCCGCGTAGTCATCGTAAAGCTTGCAGACCGCCTCCATAACATGCGGACGCTCAAATTTAAAACAAAGGAGCGCCAGGAGCGTATCGCGTGGGAAACCGCGGAAATATATGCACCGCTCGCCTACCGCCTCGGTATGCAGAAACTCTCCGGCGAACTTGAGGACCTTGCCTTCCCCCACATCCACCCCGACGAATACAAGTGGCTCCACGAAACGGTCAAAGACTCCTACAACAGCCGCATAAAGTACGTAAAAAAAGTGGAGCCTATCCTTTTGCGCGCGCTCGGCGAGCACAATATCCGCCCACTCAAGGTTGATTCTCGCGCAAAACGCTACTACAGCCTCTACCGAAAGCTCCGCCGCTACGATATGAACCTCGAGAAAATCTATGACCTCGTGGCTATCCGCATCATCGTGAAAACACCCGAAGAGTGCTACGCGACATTAGGCGTCGTACACCAGCTCTGGCAGCCGCTCCCGGGGAAATTCAAAGATTATATCGCGCGGCCAAAACCGAACGGGTACCGCAGTATTCACACGACCGTGTTCTGCGTCGACAACAAAGTTATCGAAATACAGATACGCACGGAAAAAATGCACGAGGAGGCGGAGATGGGTATCGCCGCGCACTGGGC
This sequence comes from bacterium, assembly GCA_021814545.1. Lineage (GTDB taxonomy): Bacteria > Patescibacteriota > Minisyncoccia > UBA6257 > GWB1-50-10 > CAIKKG01. The sequence goes on along the minus strand of JAKAID010000001.1, from coordinate 28,982 downwards.
GTATCAGCAGGTGCGCACCCGTACGGGTTACACCGCGCGAAGCTGGAAGGGCGTTAAAAACCGCGATGAGCTCCTCTGGGTGGAACAATTACGCAACTGGCAGGAAAATTTCACCGATCAGGAAAAATTCGTTCAGTCGCTCAAGGTGGATTTCTTCAAAGACCGTATCTTCGTCATTACACCCGACAACGATGTCATTGACCTCCCGAAGGGCGCCACCCCGGTCGACTTCGCCTACCGTATCCACTCGGATATCGGCGACCAATGCGTGGGTGCAAAGGTAAACGAAAAGATAGTACCGCTCGACCAAGAACTCCATTCGGCCGATGTCGTGGAAATCATCATTCACAAAGGAAAGAAGCCGACCGAGGACTGGCTCCGCTTCGTAAAGACCGAGCAGGCACGGCAGCACATCAAGAGCGCGATGCGTACAAAAACGAAAAAGCTCCAAGCGAAAAACGCTGCGCTTTTTGTGGAACTCAAGATTGTCGGTAAAACACGCGAGGGATATCTGAAAGACATTGCGGGAGTATTCGCGGATATGCGGCTTACCATCATGTCGCTCCAGGGCCATACCGACCCCCGCAAAGCGTTCACGACCGCGTTCGTGCGCTGCGATTCGCTCCCCGATGCCAAGCTCACTAAAGTACTCGTTGCATTAAAAAAAATCGCGGGAACCCGCGAAGTAACCTATAAGACGGGAAAGGAGTAGTGCGCTACATGCCGTCACCTATAAGGCGCTGAAGGATGCCCTGAAGCTCCTCGCTCGAGTAATACTGAATACCGATAGTACCCCCGCCACCCTGCCGCTTTATCTTCACCGGCGCGCCGATTCGCTCTTCAAGCTGACCCTCCCAATACTTCCGCTGCGGGTCCTCCGCGGTTGCGGTTGCCATATCTTTCATCACTCGCACGGTGGTTTTTTTATTCAACAGGTCATCGAACATGCGCAGCTGTTCTGCGGGGTCATGCACCGAAAGAAGTGCGCGCCCCTGCGATTCAGAAAGCTTCCCAAGCGCCAGTGCATCCTGGATCTGCGAAGGGAGATTCAGCAATCGCATCGCGTTCGCGACCGCTTCGCGGCTCTTGCCGATGCGTGTCGCGATCTCACGCTGGGTAAGTCCGAACTCATCTTGAAGCCGCGCATACGCGCGCGCCGCTTCGAGCGGATTCAGATTGCTTCGCTGAATGTTCTCCAAAAGCGCGAGCTCGAGCTTCGCGCGGCCCGTGTCCACTTTTTTGACGATTGCAGGAATGCGCTCAAGACGCGCGAGCTTCGAAGCGCGCCACCGGCGTTCGCCGGCAATAATGTGATACTCCACCTCGGCTCCAGATTCTGCCTCTTTGATTATTTTTGAAACGATGATGGGCTGGAGCACGCCGAATTCCCGAATGGACTGCGCAAGCTCCTCAAGTTCGGTTTGGTCGAACTCACGACGCGGTTGATACGGGTTGGGCGCTATCTTATCAAGCTCAATATGGAAAACCGAATGTTGCGGCTCAGGCTCTGGTTTCGCCACGTGCGCAACCTCGCGCTGGACGGGCTGCTCCTGCAAATGCGAAAAATGTATCGAAGCTTCGGGCGGGCGCATGGGTGCCGAAGATCGTACCGACTCAACAGGCCGCACGCCATGGGGAATGTGCGGATTGTGCTGGGGCGCCTGGGGATGAGACGTCGAGGGTTGCCCCTGGTGCGCGGGCGGCACCCGGGGTGCGCCATTCTCGCCTCTGCTGTTCGGTATGAGCGATTCAAGTCCACGGCCTAACATAGTAATTCAATTCTATTATGAAATCGCAAAAAGCAAAAGTGTGTAAAAACTAAAACAGAGGGCGAACGGACCGTTGGCGGCGCATGCGATTCAAAAAATTTCGAGTGTAAATAAATAAAGAAAGAACAACTCGAGATTTGAACGCTGCGCCAATATACCAAGGACCGCCCACTACCTCTGCTTTAGCAAAACGTATACGTTAGTCCGCAAGTCTCATCTCCCCCGGCTTGCTGGAGCAACGAGTTCCGGCCGGATGCCCGTGCGGCCGCTTGCCAAGCTCGATGCGCACTGCGAACTACTGAAAATAGTATTATCGCAATCGGGAGGTGTCAACAATTCCTCGTGTCACTCATCCCGAGAAAAAAGAACGAGAGGAGGAAGGTCGTCATTGCCCTCTATCACGACCGTTCCATGGGGAACAGATGCTTCAGGAACAACGGATTCCGCCGCAAGATGCGCGTCCGAAGCCACTCCGGGCACTTCTTGCGCAATTACCGCGACGCCGTTGAATTGCGCCGCCACCTCGCGCGCAAGCCGTTCATATGCTTGCGCGCCCGTGCTCAAAGGAGCGTGAAGCGCCACTGGCTTTTGAAAACTCGGCGCTTCGGCGAGGCTCACCGAGCGGGGAATTTCTACGTCGTATACGTGGTGCGGAAACCGGCGCCGTACCTCGCGTGCGACTTCGCGGGAGAGCTTCTCGCGCTTGTCGTACATGGTGAGCAGTGCGCCCCCGACCTGGAGCGGGTGCTCGAGGTTGTTGCGAATAAGGTCGATGGTTTGTAAAAGCTGGCTCAACCCCTCCAGACTGTAATACTCGCATTGCACGGGAATGATGACCTCACCCGCAGCAAGGAGTCCGTTCACTGTAAGAAGATTCAGGCTCGGCGGCAAATCAATGAGAATAAAATCATACCAATGGCTCACCTGGTCGACGAAGTTCCGCAAATACCACTCGCGCCCCGGCTGGTTCACGAGCTCGATGAGCGCCCCCGCAAGATGCGCGGACGCGGGCGCCATATGGAGCCCCGAAAGATGCGTCGGCTTTATCGCGCGCTCGGGCGGGGTGCCCGCAAGAAGCGCATGATAGATAGTTTCGTCCTCGCCATGCCGCACACCGAGCCCCACGGTCGCATTGAACTGCGGGTCAAAATCGATAAGAAGCGTGCGATATCCGCTCATCGCCAAATACGCCGCTAAATTCATCGCGGTCGTGGTCTTCCCCACGCCCCCCTTCTGGTTACAAATGGCGATAACCCTCGTCATAGAATCCACATCAATAATTCTTCCTGCCCGCGTTGCTGGCAGTTTTTTCGACCTGCGAGGCTTGCCGACGATGGTGTAGTCGGAGACTACTCCGAGGAGGCGTAACGAAGAAGGGTGAAAAAACCGCCGCAACCCGAAGGGATATGGCAAAATTATGCACCATCTGCGTCATCTCCTCCTCACCGTACCGCAATAGGTACGCCATCGTCGTCATTCCTTGATTGTGCATAATTTTGTTCATATCGCGGTCGGAAGAATTATTGATGTGGATTCTGCTTTACTGTAGCGTATTTCTGTGGCATCCTCAATGTGTTCATAAAAAGAAAAACTGCCTAAGTGGCGGAACTGGCATACGCGTAGCACTCAAAATGCTATGACCTTACGGTCTTGTGGGTTCGAGTCCCACCTTAGGCACCAAAACCGCAACTGTTATGTTCGACCCGATATCATTTTTCAAAAAGCAACCCGCAAAAGAAACCGCAAAAATGTTGCGAGAGTTCCTCGTGAAAATGGAAAAACTCTCCGAACACGAGAAAGCAGTGATAACAAAGATGATGCGCGGAAAAGTGAAAGGAAAAGTGGCCGCGCACGAGATAGAGCACGCATTCAAAGAACTCGAAGTGCACCTCGTGAACGAAATGAACTCGGACGAAATAGCCGCCCTCCGCAAAGTATTTATCTCGTTCTTTTAATAGAACCTCAGAACCGCCACCACCTTCGCCTCATACTCCGTATGGGGTGTCGCGTCTTTATACTGCTCGGTCTTTTTGAAGCCGAGTACGCGCACCTCGAACCTTGGGTCACCGGTATACGAAAGCTGCCCGCCGAGCGTTTCGGTCGAAGGGATGAATCGTTCCATCGCGGAATGCTCCTTTTGGTACGAGAATTCCGCCGCGCCAAACTTTGTCTTCGCACGCACCTCCGCCTCAAACGCTCCCCCCCAATCCGTTCTTTGCTTTGTGGCATCAAACCCGAGCACAAGACCGTCCGCCACCTTCACGTCTCCACCGACATTGAATCGTGTGGAGGGCCGCGCGATCGTTAATTTTTGCCGTTGGGCATCGCTGTCTTGCCTGCGCGCAAGGTCAGATGCGCCAAAATGGAACTGACCGACGCGATGCGGGTCAAGATACACAAGCTGTGCGCCGAGCGCGGCCTCGCCGAGATATCTAAGACCAAGAAATGTGTTTTGCTCGCCAAGCGGCACATTCATCGCCCCTTGGAATGTCGCGCCAAGACCCGCCTTTAATTCTCCCCACGCTCCCTTGGTGAGGGTGCGGCTGTCGACATACTCCGCAAAAAGCCGCGACACGAGGGTAGAAAAATCGACGCGGTTGTTGTGAAGCCCGTCGAGCGAGAAATGGAGGAACGTGGTATCAAGGTCAACCTTGTACTGCTCGCCCTGAAAATTGAGCGTTCCGCTGAACGAATTGAGGCTCCGCAATGATTGATAGGGGTCGTTTCGGACATTCTCAAAATTAGCGAATTGAAGCGCAATATGGTCCTTAGTGAGTTTCAAGGTGTGCACCTCAGGACTAAGACCGACCTCAAGGCCATTGAAATTCTTTACGACGGCGCCGGCGCGCAAAAGTTCTTCGGCGGCACGCTGGGTGGGCATAATACCCACGAACGATTCAGCAACCGACTGCGCTTTGCTTTCCACCTTGGTGAGAACCCTTTCCTCGTTGGCGACGAACGAGTCGAACATATTCACGCGCCCCTCATCTCGCTCAAAAACGCCGAGTGCATCCCGATAATTGAGCGTCCCCGCCCGCACGAGATTCCCCCCATTCACAAAATCTATTTCTTTGCCGCTATCGCCATCAACTACAAGACCGGCAATGACGTGCCCACCTCCGCCGCTCGCGGAAACATCCTGAACCCAAGACTCGAACCCCATACTGCGCGCCGCTTTCGCCACGAATACGGATATGTTCCCGCAAATGCCGGAGGGTATGCGCTTCCCCGTTTCTACAAGAGTCTTTATCGATTTGAACATAACATCATCAGAAACGGCAACCGCCTCATTCTTCGTAGCCATGTCTTCGTTGTAGGTTTCGTAAAGCACATCCCCGATGCGTTTTAACACATCCGTCTTTTGCTGCGGGCTAAGGTAATCGATTTTTGAAAGATTCGTAAAATATTCGCTCGCGCTCGCCGAAGCGTAAATAGCGTTCTTAAATCCGGTCTCTGCCGCAAGGGTCTCCGCACTGGTAAGATCGTATCGTCCTCTATCACTGCCTGGTAATTTCGGCAGATGTTCGAGGGGGGCGCTCACCGCGACCGAGATGCGCTCGAACCATTTTGACTCCTCCTTTGGCTTCACGCCTTCCTCAACGAGCGCGGGTGTTTCTGCGGTCGGCGCTTCTTCCGCTTGCGCCGCCACCGTTTCGGCGCCATACGCAGTCGATGCGCCAACAAAAAGCGAAAGTGCTGCGGCGACCGGCGCAAGCCTCTTTCCAGCCTTGCGCGCCATTGCGCGTATCACCCCCTCCTCCTCATGCGCAAGCGCATCAAATTGCGCGGGAGCGCGTATCGCCTCATGCGGTTCCGACGGAGCCTCTTCATGATTTTTCTTAAAAAATTCCATAGTGCATTAATCCGCCTCTGCTGCCCTCTTGAGCTCCTGAAACTCACGCGCGGCGACCTCCTTTGCGAGGGACGGATCGAACCGCTTCGCAAGTGAACGTTTCTTTTCCAAAATTTCTGCCATGAATGGAAGTTTTTCGGGATAGGTTGCCATGATGCGCATCATCATCTGCCGCTCTTCGAACGAGAGGGTGCGCAAAAAATCGCCGAAAAACTCGATGCGAGCGTTCGTGATGCCTTGCTCTACCAAGAATGTGCGCAATTCGTCCCAATTAACCACAAATTAACTATAGGCGAGAGGGGCGCTTAGTCAATCGAGGAAGACGCCTCCTCATGCTTCGTGTGATACGCGGCTTCGGGGAAAAGTTTGAGCGTAGCCCAAGTGCATACGAACGCAAGCACCATACCACCCACGATATCAAGCGGCCAGTGCACGCCCGCGTATACTCTTGCAAGCCCATTCAAGAGGGCGAAACCGAAGAGCCACCAACCAGCACGCCGGTCGAACATAAAGGTCACGTAAGCGAGCGTAGTAAGCACGAGTGCATGCGTCGAAGGGAATGCGCTTGAGCTCTCATGAATAAAGAGCGGGTCAAATCCGAGCGCGAGGAAAGGGCGCGGACGGGCATAAAAATAGTGGATAATGCCGACGATGAATCCGCGTGAAACGAGAAGGGAGAACGCGAGTACGAGGAACGCCCACACTTTCCGCTTCCACTCCTTCTCCTGCAAGATAATGTATAAAACAAAACATGCTACTGCATAGGGTAGGTATTGTGCCACTACGACCGCGGACCAATCCACGATCGAGGAAATCCCGACGAAACTATGCACGAGCTGAAAAAGCGGAAGATCGAGCGCGGGCATAGGGCAGATTATTTGCGAGTGAACGGCAAAAGGCCCATCACGCGGGCACGCTTAATGGCGCGCGCCAACTGGCGCTGATGTTTTGCACATACCCCCGTATGACGAGGGTCGACGATTTTCGCCTGGCTCGAAATATACCTCTTCAAAAGGTCGGGATTTTTATAGTCGATCTCTTTGGTGTTCTGCGAACAGAACGAGCACTGTTTCTTGTTCATACGAATTAAAATGGTATATCCTCTGACTTCAACTCTTCTTCGATATTAATCTCCGGCAACTCTTCTTTCGTTTCCTGCGAGAAGTGTTCCTTGGAGGCGCTTGGCGCAGACTGCCCTCCTCCGAAACTTCCGCCCGCCGCGCGTGGACCCATCTGTATCTGCTCAGCAATAATCTCAGTGGTCGAGCGGTTCTGGCCCTGCTTGTCCTGCCAGTTCCTTGTCTGGAGCCTGCCCTCCACCATCACCATGCCTCCTTTTTTCATGTACTGATTCATGATCTCTGCGAGCCTACCCCATGCCACGATATTGTGAAACTGAACTTCCTCCTGCTTCTGGCCTGACTTGTTCATCCACGTCCGGTTAGTCGCGATGGAAAATGAGGCCACCGATTGACCGCCGGGAGTGCTCCTCAATTGAGGATCGCTCGTAAGACGGCCGATGAGGAATACCTTGTTCAGGTTCATATAGAGTTATTGTAATATCTCCTCTATTTTCTTCTCAAGCGCCTCGTTCGTGAGCATGGAACCGAGCATATTGCGAAGCTTCTGCGGTCCGGTCGGGCCCTTCGCCTCTTCCTTTGTGCCCCTCTCTCCGTCTCTCTTAGACTCTTCCTTTTTTACGACAATCGCACGAATAACATCAGCATCGCTCTCGAGGTCGGCGCGAAGTGCGGCGACCGAGGACGCATCGGCCAAAAACTCGACCGTCCCCATGAAGCCGTATCCCTGCTTTGCGATTTTGTACGCAAGTTGGACCTTCGTCATCGGGCGCTCATTGAGTACCTGCGCATTGTGTTTCGCAAGAAGCGCTTTTACTGATGCCGCGTCTTCGCTTATCGTCACCGACGAAAGCTCGTACTGCGTCTTCGGTTCACTCATTTCTAATTCCATAGTGGTCATTGAAGTGTGTATACAGTAGCAAGAATGGGGTCTTGCGTCAACTTATTCTTCGCCCTCTTTTTCTTCTTTTGCCGGCCCTGTTCCTTCTGCGGGAAGTTCGGCGACGACCGACTTCGGCGTCATTTCTTCCTTTGCCTCCGCAATATCGGATGCTTCGACCGGCTTCACCGCCTCAAGCTTCCACGGCTTCAAAAGATCTTGCGCAATACCGTGAAGTCCCGTTCCCGCGGGAACAAGCTTGCCGATGATGACGTTCTCCTTCAAGCCGCGCAGAGGATCGATTTTCCCCTCGACGGCAGCGCTCACGAGCACGCGGCTCGTCTCCTGGAAGGACGCGGCGGAGAGGAAGCTTGAAGAGCTGAGCGCTACACGGGTAATACCAAGGACCTTCAGCAAACCCTTCGCAATAGAACCCTTCTTTTCGCGGATAGTGCGGTTCGCCATGATGAACTGCCCCTTTTCAGCAACATCGCCGGGCATATAGTCGGAATCGCCCGCCTCCATGACCGTAATGCGCGAGAGCATTTGCCTCACGATTATCTCAATGTGCTTATCGTTGATGGAGGAACCCTGCGGCACATAAATTTTTTGCACTTCATTAATGATGTAGTGCTCCACTGCCTCAAGGCCGCGGAACGCGAGGAGCTCGCGAAGGTCGAGCGGACCCTCGGTGAGGGGGTCGCCCTTCTTCACCTCATCGCCTTCTTTCACCAAAATGTTGATGGAGCCCGGGACGAGATACTCATCGACATCGTGCGCCTTGCCCTTCTTTGATTTCTTGGGGCCGGACTTCTTCACAGTAATAACGCGCGCAAGGCCCTTCTCCGTGATGGCATCAACGATGCCATCAGCTTTCGCGAGCGGCGCCTTGCCTTTCGGCGGACGCGCCTCGAACACCTCCTCTACGCGGGGAAGACCGTGCGTGATATCGACGCCGGTGATACCTCCGACGTGGAAGGTTTTCATGGTAAGCTGCGTGCCCGGCTCGCCGATGGACTGCGCGGCAATAATACCGACCGCAGTGCCCGACTCGACAAGCTTGTTCTTCGTAAGGTCGAGGCCATAACACTTCGCGCAAATTCCGGTCGTCGAACGGCAAGAAATGGGCGAGCGCACGACTACCTTTTCTATCTTCGAATCCTGGATAGCCTTTGCGGCATCGCGCGAGATGACCTCGCCCGCCTCCACAACAAGCTTGCGGTCGATGCGAATGTTCTCGAGGCTCACACGCGAAAAGAGCCTGTCGCCGAACGCATATCCATATGCATCGCCTTCCGTACGCACCAGGGTAATTCCCTCCTCGGCGCCGCAATCGTCCTCGCGGATAATAAGGTCCTGCGCCACATCCACCAAGCGGCGGGTGAGGTAACCTGCGGTCGCGGTCTTCAATGCGGTATCGGTCGTACCTTTACGCGCACCGTGCGTCGAGCTGAAATATTCGATAACGCTGAACCCTTCTTTGAAGGAAGACTTCACCGGAAGCTCGATCGTCTCGCCCTGCGGATTGATGACCAAGCCTTTCATGCCCATCATCTGTGCAGGCTGTTGCCAGCTGCCGCGCGCACCCGAATCAATGATGGTGTACACCGGATTCCCTTCCTTGAACGAGGCAGGAATAAGCTTCGTAACTTTCTCGCGGGTCTCATCCCATATCTCGATGATCTTTGCGCGGCGCTCCTTTGCGGTGAGCAAGCCGTCATTATACTGGCTTTCTATCTCCGCCACACGCGCCTCCGCTTCTTTTATCACCGCTTTCTTTTCAGGGGGCGCCACCATGTCGTTGACGCTCCACGTTATCGCAGAAACAGTCGCATAGGCGTAACCGAGGTCCTTAATAGCGTTGATGTACGCGCCTGCCTCCTCAAGACCGTATTTCTCCACGATCTTTGCGACAAGCTTCGGAAGCTCCTTTTTGCCAAGTTGCGCGTTCACGAACTCGAAATCTGCCGGCAGTACGCTGTTGAAGATAAGACGGCCGAGCGAAGTTTCGGTAAGCACGCCATTGACCGGTGCTTTTATCTTCGCATTGATGTCGATGTGGCCAGTCTCGTAGGCGAACATCGCCTCTGCCATGTGCGCGAACACCTTCCCCTCACCCTTTGTGCCTTCAACAAGGTGCGTCAAGAAGTAGGCGCCAAGCACCATGTCCTGCGTCGGAGAAACGATAGGGTCGCCGCTCGAGGGCTTCAACAAGTTCCTCGAAGCATTCATTATTTCGCTCGCCTCATACTGCGCTTCGGCAGTGAGCGGCAAGTGGACTGCCATCTGGTCGCCGTCGAAGTCCGCGTTAAAGGCGGTACACACGAGCGGCGGAATGCGGATAGCAAGGTCCTCGGTAAGCAACGGCTTGAACGCCTGGATGCCAAGGCGGTGCAACGTCGGCGCACGGTTCAAGAGCACGCGCTTGTTCTTAATGACTTCTTCGAGGATGGCCCATACTTCGGGAGAGCCTTGCTCGATGAACCGGTTCGCCTGCTTAATGTTGAACGCTAAACCACGTTCGATGATTTTATTGATAACGAAATGCCGGAAAAGCTCGAGCGCCATGTTTTTCGGAAGACCGCACTCGTCGAGCTTGAGGTCCGGACCCACCACGATCACAGAGCGTGCGGAGTAGTCCACGCGCTTGCCGAGAAGGTTCTGGCGGAAACGCCCCTGCTTGCCCTTCAACATGTCCGCGAGCGAGCGGAGCGGCCTGCGCCGCGTCGAGAGTAGCTGGCTCCCTGCGCGTGCGGTGTTGTCGATGAGCGCATCCACCGCTTCCTGGAGCATACGCTTCTCGTTCGTAATAATGACTTCGGGGCTGCGAAGCTCCATGAGCTTCTTCAGACGGTTGTTGCGGTTGATGACACGACGATAGAGGTCATTCAAGTCCGCGGTCGCGTAGCGGCCGCCCTCGAGCGGCACCATGGGGCGCAACTCGGGGGGGAGCACCGGAAGAATGGTCATAATCATCCACTCTGGACGAATGCCCGCATCAAGGAACGACTGCGCAAGCTTCAAGCGGCGAAGCGCGCGCTTCAAACGATTTTCATCACGCACCTCCTCGAGCTCTTTCTTCAAGCGGCGCACGAGCACTTTAAGGTCAAGCTGCTCGAGGATTTTCCGCAACGCACCCGCGCCGCGGTCCGCCTCGAACACATCGCCGAACCTCTCTGCCAAACTGAAATACTCGCTCTCGGTCAAAATGAGACCAGGACGGAGCGTCATCAATATCTGCTTCAGGTTCTCTGCGCTCTCTTCGATCGATTTGAGGTCCTGCCCTTTCTCGCTCTTTAAGGTCTTGAATTCCTTCTGGAGCGTCTCTAAAGCACGCTTTCTGTTCTCGTCGTGCACCGCCGTTACGATGAATGCCGCGTAGTAAACGACTTTCTCGAGTTTCGACACGGCAATATCGAGGAGAAGTCCGAGCTTTGAGGGCACCGTGCGGAGGAACCAAATGTGCGCGACGGGGGCCGCGAGCGTGATGTGGCCCATGCGCTCACGGCGCACAATGGCACGTGTCACTTCAACGCCACATTTTTCGCAGACAACATCCTTATAGCGGACCTTCTTGTACTTTCCGCAATAGCATTCGTAATCCTTCGTGGGACCGAAAATGCGCTCGGAGAACAAGCCGTCCTTTTCGGGGCGCTGCGTCCGGTAGTTCAATGTTTCCGGCTTTGTAACCTCGCCATAGGACCAGTTCAATATCTCGTCAGGAGAAGCGAGGCGTACCGAGATATTCGTTATGTCTAAATTTTTATCCATGTTCGTTATTCTTCGGTTTCTCCCGCTGCCTCGACCGTTGCCTTGCGCTTCCCACCGCCGCCGCCGCCATCAGTCACGCCATCGTGCGCAACATTCAAACCCAATGATTTCAACTCGCTCACGAGCACGTTAAATGATGCGGGTACGTTCGGCTTCTTTATCTCGGTACCGCGAATGATGGCCTCGAACGCTGCCGAACGACCAAGCACATCGTCAGATTTGATAGTGAGCATTTCCTGAAGCGTATGTGCGGAACCATACCCCTCGAGCGCCCACACCTCCATTTCACCGAAGCGCTGGCCGCCGAGCTGCGCTTTACCGCCAAGCGGCTGCTGGGTGATAAGCGAGTATGGGCCCGTAGAACGCATGTGAATTTTATCTTCCACGAGATGGTTCAGCTTCATCATGTAGATGTAACCAACCGTGATGGGGGCCCGGAACGGCTCGCCCGTGATGCCGTCGTGGAGCGTTACCTTGCCTGATTCTGGAAGGTCCGCCTTCTTCAACTCTTCGCGAATAACGTCCTCGTCACCGCCGACGAAGTTCGGAACGATAGCGCGATAACCAAGCTTCTCCGCAGCAAAACCAAGGTGCGTCTCAAGTATCTGACCGATGTTCATACGAGACACGACGCCGAGCGGGTTCAAGACGATATCCACCGGGCGGCCATCCGCGAGATACGGCATATCTGCCATAGGGCGAATGGATGAAATAACACCCTTGTTGCCGTGGCGGCCGGCGAGCTTATCGCCCGCGCGCACCTTGCGGAGCTGCGCCACCTCAACCTGGATTTTCTTAATGATGCCGGGCTCAAGCTTATCGCCTTTCTCGCGCGAGAATATCTTGATGCCAATGATGCGGCCGTTCTTGCCGTGCGGGAGCGTAAGCGAAGTATCCTTCACGTCGCGCGCCTTCTCGCCGAAGATGGCGCGAAGGAGGCGCTCCTCGGAGCTTAATTCTGACTCGCCTTTCGGAGAGATTTTACCCACCAAAATGTCGCCGGGGCGGACTTCCGCACCGATGCGCACGATACCCTCCTCGTCGAGGTTCCTCAATTTATCTTCCGAAACGTTCGGGATATCAGGGGTCGTTATCTCGGGACCAAGCTTCGTATCACGCACCGAACACACGAAGGTCTCGATGTGGATAGAGGTGAACCGGTCATCACGCGCCACGCGCTCCGAGAGAATGATGGCGTCTTCGAAGTTACCGCCGCGCCACGGGATGAAGGCAACGAGGAGGTTCTGCCCCAAGCTCAGCACGCCGTTCTGGGTCGCGGGACCATCGGCTAAAATGTCACCTTTCTTTACCTTGTCGCCTACCGCAACAATAGGGCGTTGCGAGAGACAGGTTGACTGGTTCGAGCGCACGAATTTCAAAATCGGATATTTTTTCACGCCCGAAGCGCCCTTCACTGAAACCGCCTCGCTGTCCGCCTCAACTACCGCGCCGTCCTCCTCTGCGAGGATGACCTGCTCGGAATCATGCGCGGCACGGTCCTCCTGGCCGGTGCCGACAAGCGGCGCATCCGGAACGATGGAGGGAGTGCCCTGCCTCTGCATGTTCGAACCCATGAGCGCGCGGCTTGCATCATCGTGCTCGAGGAACGGAATGAGCGAAGTCGCGACCGAAGTGAACTGGTTCGCGGACACGTCGATGCAATCAACGTCCTCGCGCTTGCAGGTGCCCGGCTCGCCTTTTACGCGCGCCGCCACCACATCATCAACGATGTAGCCCTTCTCATCGGTTTTAAGGTCGGCCTGTGCGATAGTGTATTTTTCTTCCTCTATCGCATCGAGCCACACCACGCTTGAGGTCACGACGCCGTTCTTCACCTTGAAGTACGGGGTCTCGATGAATCCAAGTTCGTTCAAACGAGCATAGTTCGAGAGATAGCTCACAAGACCGATGTTCGCGCCTTCCGGCGTCTGAATAGGACAGATGCGTCCATAGAACGAGGAGTGCACGTCACGCACCTCGAAGCCGGCGCGTTCGCGGGTCAAGCCGCCCGGGCCCATCGCCGAGAGACGGCGCTTGTGCTCGAGTTCTGCGAGCGGATTCACCTGGTCCATGAACTGCGAGAGCTGCGATGCCTGGAAGAAGTCGCGCACCACTGCGGTCAACAATTTGTAGTTCACAAGCTGCACCGGCTGGAGCGAACGGCGCTCGAGCGTCGACATCCTGTCCTGTACGCCACGGCGCAAACGCGCAAATCCCACGCGCAGGCGCAACTGAATAAGCTCACCCACCGCGCGCACGCGGCGGTTGCCAAGATGGTCGATATCATCAGCCTCCGCATTGAGACTATTATTCAAACGGATAATCTCCTTCAAAATGGCGATAACGTCATCTTTATCAAGAAGACCGCCTTCTTTCTTCGTAATGCCGAGGCGCTGATTCATCTTGAACCGGCCCACGGGGCTCAAATCATAACGGTCAAAACGGAAAAACATGCCCTCAATGAGCGACTTCGCATTTTCTGCGGTCGTAAGGTCGCCCGGGCGAAGCCTGTGGTGAATGCTCACAAACGCATCGTCGGCGCTCTCCGCATCATCTTTTTTGAGCGTTGCCTGGATGAATTTAATTTCACCAGTATCCACATCGGCGAATTCCTTCTGCATCTCTTCGGTCGAAGCGAAGCCAAATATGCGCAGGAGCTGCGTCACGGGCGCTTTCCTCTTGCGGTCAATACGCACGCCGATGAAGCCGTCGGCCTCGGTCTCGAACTCAAGCCATACGCCACGGTTCGGGATAACCTTCGCGCCGAAAAGTTTCCTTCCGCGTGCAATGTTCTCGGTGAAATACGCACCAGGCGAACGCACGAGCTGCGAGATAACCACGCGCTCTACGCCGCTGATAATGAACGTGCCCCGCTTCGTCATCATCGGGAAATCGCCGAGATACACCTCCTGCACGTTCGCCTCCTTCGTAACCTTGTTCACCAATTTTAAATTCACGCGAAGCGACGCCTCATAAGAAAGGTCCTTTTCTTTGGCCTGTTCCTCCGTGTACTTAGGCGCATCGAATTTATAATCCTGGAAGCTCAGTTCAAGCTCCTTGCCCGTGTGGTCGCGGATGGGAGATATCTCGTCAAAAAGCTCACGCAAGCCTTTCTTTAAGAACCAGTCGAACGAATTACGCTGAATCTCAATAAGGTTCGGCTGGGCGAACTTCGGACCGTTGTATTTGGTGAATATTTTTGTTTTTTGATGCATGGGGCGTTGGTTATAAGTACTTTGCTCGCTTGCTGTTGTGTTCTTCCAAGGTCTTCGAGAACATGGTCTCTCCAGTCTTCGCTGAAAGATAGTAGAGGTAAGGATTATCTTTCGGAGCAAGCGCCGCGCGTATCGCCGCTTGTCCAGGGTTCGCTATCGGCGTGGGCGGCCATCCGAGCCGCTGATAGGTATTGTAAGGAGAACTCATCGCCGTATCGGTCTTCGTTATCTTCAGCACATCGCAATCCCTTAGCTCTCCCGCGCACTTTGCGTAGCTCACTGTCGCATCGACCTGCAGGGGCATCCGTATCCGCATTCGCCTTAAGAGTATCGCGGCGACCATTTGCCTATCAGGAAATGCGGGTATCTCACGTTCGAGAAGCGAGGCGAGCGTAAGCGATTGGTACCAGCCCTGCTTGCCCTCGAGCAATGACCACGCTTTTATTTGAAAATTATCGAGGAACATTCTTATGAGCCGTTCAGGCGGCGCATCAAGCGCGATGCGATAGGTATCCGGGAACAAGAATCCTTCAAATGAGGTTGCGCTCGCAAGGAACGGATACTCGGCCTGCAGTTCTTTCGTAGGAGCGCCGAACGATGCGCCCTTCTTCCATACGCCCGCACCGGTAAGTATCGCCTCGATGTCCTTCACGGTAGAGCCCTCGGGAATGGTCACCTGCACCTCATTGTTCCCCGGAGTGGTGAGCGCGGTTATTATCTCGGGCGTGCTCATTGCGGGTGAAAGCTCGTACGCACCCGGGAGGAACTTCTGCGCCTTGCCGCTCACAAGCGAATAGAGTTTAAACACGGTAAGAGACTTGATAAGCGAATCCTGAAGAAGGCGTTCACCGATATCGCGCACGCCATCCCCCTTCGCGATGGTAAATGTGGTCGTCGCAAAAACAGGACCAGCCACGCCCGCAGCGGGGTGGCCGTTCAGGTCCGCGGGTTGCAGACCATAAAAAAAGTATGCGGTAACAATGATGAGCAGCAACGCTCCTCCTAACGCAGTGAGGAGCCCGGTGCTTAAATTGCCTCTTTGTTCAAGCTGAGGATTCAAGTTTAATGTGTTGGATTATGCTTAAAATTATCGAGGACGTCAGGATGTTCGATCCCCCGTAGCTGAAAAAGGGGAGGGTGACGCCCGCCACCGGCAGCAGACCAAGATTCGCACCTACATTGATAAATAAATGGACTACAAAAAACAGACCCCCTCCCAAACTTATTAGTCTGAAATAATTATCGCGGGCTCTGAGTCCAATTGATATGAGCCTATACACTATGAAAAGAAATGTCAAGAGAACAAGAATGCCCCCTACAAATCCCCACTCCTCTACGAACGCGGCAAAGAGAAAGTCGGTCTGGGACTCAGGCAAAAATTTGAACTGGGTCTGGGTGCCCATCATGAACCCCTTGCCCCAAAAACCTGCAGAACCGATAGCGATTTTTGCCTGAATAACGTTATAACTCACGCCAAGCGGGTCGCGCTCAGGAGAAAGGAAGCTCGTTATGCGGTCACGCTGGTAGGGTTTCAAGAAAAATGACCACATAAGCGCCGCCGCCAGGACCACAACGCCCACGCCGAGCAAAAAACGCTTCACATGAACGCCGCTCATGAGCATATATCCAAACCAAAGCGACATTACGATGGTCGCCGACCCAAGGTCGGGGTGGATAGCAATGAGACCTGCAGGAAGCGCGGCATAGAGAAATGAGGTGATGATGTTCTTCGCACGCCACGCGTGGATGTGCCGCCGCGCAAAAAAATCCGCAAAAATAAGGATAAGCGCGAGCTTCGTAAGCTCGCCCGGCTCGAATTGAATGCCCGCAATACTTATCCAGCTTTTCGTTCCGCGAATGGTCCCCGACTGCAGATTGGAGAACAGCACCAGTCCTACGCTCACCCAGTAGAGGCCCTGGCGGAACCACCCCTGGCTCCCGAGCCACCGCCAATCAAATCTGCTGCCAACAATGATGATAAAAAAACCTATGACATACCAGACTATCTGGCGCCAAAAAAACGCGATATTCGAGCTCGCGAGCGAAACAAGGCTTGCCGCCGCGAGGACGCACAAACCCGCGATGATGCCCCAATCAAAATTTCTCAAACTTCGCATCATTGTCCGCTCACAAATACCTGTGTTCTTGCCGTGTCTATGTTCTGGAAAACAGTGTCGGTGGGAAAGGGAATGGTAAACGATGCATTCTCAAACCCCACAAGCGAAGTGAGAACATTCTGTGCGGCGAATATGCGCCCGCCATATTTATCGAATGCGACAGCAAGCACGTGTACATTGCTCGCGGCAATCCCGCCCGTATTCGCGACCGAGCCGGCCACGCGGATACTCCCGCGCGGCAACATCTCGGTCATAACGCCCGAGAGCGAAAGTGTGGGCGCCGAGAACTGCGCAACGGATTCCCACTGCGGATTGGACAAAGAAATTTCAATGCGTCCGATATTGCTTCTTCGCGCAGTGATGCGCGACTCAATGATGTATTTCCGTTCTCCCGCAAAAAGCGAATCAGTACCGTCAAACGCCTCAATACGCGTGCCGCCCCGGTCGAACACATCAACGTGATATGCAAAACGCGCCGCATGATAGGTGCTATTCGGATTTGCGACCGCAAACAGCGCGATTGCCTGCCCCGTGGAAAGCGAAAGCGTGTAAGGCGTGAATACCTGAAGCGGCGCGAGCGCTTTTATCTCGCAGGGCGTACAGGGACCGCCGCAATCAACGCCCGCTTCGCCCTGGTTTTGAATATTGTCGGTACACGTCGCGGGCGCAAAAAAGAACGTGCGCCACGCAAGAATACCAAGAAGCGCCGCAAGAGCGACGTAGAGCAACCCATACAAAAATTGCTTGAGTCCTCGCGGCATGGCTATTGAAGTTCTCGCACAGTCGTTATCATTTTCGCGAATTCCGCCGCCTTCGCGCTCGCCCCCCCCACGAGAAAACCGTCGATGCGGCGCTCCGCGGCGAAACTGGCGATATTCTCCTCGCTCACCGAACCTCCATAGAGCACACGTATGTTGAGCGCGGGAAAATTTTTGGCGACCGTCGTGCGTATCATCTCGCTCATCGCGGAAGCAACCTCGGGGGTGGCATTGTCGCCGGTGCCGATGGCCCATACGGGCTCATAGGCAACGATGACTTCCGCGGACCCTCGAATGAGGGTGAGGTCGGCAAGAAGCTGGGTTTCCACGAATACGCGCGCGGCGTCGCTCCCCTTGTCGCGGACTTCTTTTTTCTCCCCCACGCAGAGCACCGGGGTAAGTCCTGCCGCGATCGCGGCGGAAACCTTTTTCGCTATCATCGCATCACTCTCACGCAGATATTCCCTCCGCTCCGAGTGCCCGATTATCGCATACCGTGCACCCATCGCACGCGCCATGGCGCATGACACCTCGCCGGTATACGCGCCCCCGCCCTCAGGGTCTTCAGAAAATACATTTTGCACGGCGAGTGCGGCGCGCGTAATGATACGGCTCGCCACATCGAGAAAAGGAAAGGGAGGCGCCACAACCACGCCCGCTGCGTCGCTCGCGCGAGCAAGCGCTTCCGCCTCGCCCCGCGTCGTGGGACGCATCTTCCAATTGCCGATGATAAGCTTATCCATTACTTTGAATCATACCTCGACTTCAGCGTTCGAGCCACTCTGCGGAAGGCGATAGTAATGCTTGGCGCGCAGCCGCGAACGGATGCGGAATGAGCGGAAAAAGAGCATGAGCCATTCCCCCATACTCCCGCAAAAAGAACACAGCCCGCAGCGCTCGCAGGAAAGTTCGGTGATAGAAACGCCATTACCTTCAGCGAGCGCAAAAAGTTCGAGTGCGCCTTCGCGGCCGTTCGAGAGCTCGGGGAAGGAAAAGAGCCATTCGGCTATCTCTTCGCGCATCGCAAAAGCGCCAAAACACACATCGGAAAATTTTGTGAGCTCCTTACCACAAAGGAGCCTGTTGCCCGCGCTCCGGAACACCCTCCGCATCACCGCGCCGAAAGGCTCGCGTGAGTACGGTCTGTTCCGCGTGCCGACCACAAAACCCGCCCCGCCGCGGAGAGCCGCCATAACTTCGCCCCGGGACTCCAAAAACCCAAGGCACCGGGTGGGGAGCACCATACGCACATTCCCCCGTGCGGCGGCCATTCCCGTTTTGATGGCAGCCCCGCTCCCCTCGGCACGCTTCTTCCGCACCGTACGGAGCGTCTTCATGACTTTCTCAAAATGCTCGCTTATCTCCGGAGTCGCATCAGTCGAGCCGTCATCGACCACAATGAGCTCCGAAGAATATTCCGCAAGCGAGAGCGCGTAATCCATCGCAATGAGCGACTGCAACAGCGAAGCCGCCTCATTGCGTACAGGAACTACGAGTGAGAGGTAAGGTTTCGCCATACTCCACGGGGTTCACCCGATGCGTTTCACGCGCGCATATATCTCCGCTTCGACTTCCGCAAGCGGCCGCCCATACTTCGTGCGCGAGGTTGTGCGAACCGCCTCGAGCATCGCCTCATCGCCTTTTTCGGGGAACGGCACGAACAGGTTGAACGGCGGCGAAACCTGATTATTGATAAGAATCTTTGCGTGCGCGTTCAAGTTGTCGATGTTCATAATGTCATTCTCGTTGAACACGGGCGCGAATTGCGAAACAAGGAATTTTGCATCATCCGGCCCTACGCGGAATGCGACCATGTTGCCCACGTTACCGAACACCGCATTCTTAATCGGCTCTTTGAGCTGAGCAATGAACTGGTGCGCGACGGTAAGGCACAGGCGGTACTTGCGCGCCTCGGCAAGAATGGTCGAGATGGACGGAGTGGAAAAATTCTGGAACTCATCGATATAGAGGTAGAAATCGCGGCGCTTCTCCACAGGAATATCTGCACGCGAGAACGCGGCGATGGTGAGTCTCCCTACGATTATCATACCGAGCAAACCGGCGTTCAGCTCGCCAATGCGCCCCTTCGACAGGTTAACGAGAAGAATTTTCCCTTCGTCGAGTATTTGCCGAAAATCGATGGAATTCTTTGACTGCGCGAGAATGGGGCGCGTGTAGTCATTCGCGATGAAGGTGTTGAACTTTGAAGTGATGTAGGGCGCAATGTTTGCGAGCGCCGCCTCGCCCCCCGCCTTTTCCGCCTCCTTTTCCCAGAACTCTTTGGTGAGAAGGTTGGTGCACTTCTCAAGCAACTTCCTGCGGAATGACGCATCGGTGAGCACCCTTGGAATTTCAAGAATGGTAAACCCGTTCGACGGGTCGTCCATAAGGAGGAGGAGCGCATTCCTCGCGTACTGCTCGAACATGGGCCCGCCCGCCGCCTTCATATCGTAGAGCGTATCGAATATCTGAAGGAGCTCATTTACGATGAGTGTTTTCTGCTCGGGATAGCGCGGGTCATATTCGAGCATATTGAGCCCAAGAGGCTGCGTGATGTCGCTCGGGTCAAAGATGACCACGTCATGTATGCGCTCACGCGGAATACGCTTCGCAATATCCTCGAAGAGGTCGCCGTTCGGGTCAATGACGCACACGCCCTCTTTGCCGATAACGTCCTGTCCCGCAAGATTGTTGATGAACACCGATTTCCCCGTGCCGGTCTGCCCGATGACGTACACATGGCGGCGACGGTCATCGCGCGAGAGCCGGACCGGCGTTTCCGCGTTGCGGTAGCGATTGTATCCGAGAAGGACCCCCGCGCTCGGCATGCCTACGGGCGCCGGCGATTCTTTCGATTTAAGGTATTTGAGTTTCGGCACCTCAGTGAAAGGCGTAGGGAAGTGGAAGACGCTCGCAAGCTCCTCAGCGTTCAGCACCATCGCGTCTTCTTCACGGAACTCTCGGTATGAAAAATCGTGTACGAACTCTGCAAGTCGCCGCGGCTTCACCACGCGGAACTCATTGCGCTCAGGCGCCGCGAATTGCGAAAAGCCTGCCGTAATACCGTCCGCGATAGCCTCTGCCTGGAACTGGCTCGGCGCCGACGCCACAACGCGCACATTAACCCGGAAAAGCGGTTTCGCGAGTTTCGCCTCGAGCGCCCGCACCGCTTCCTCATCTATTATTTTCTCGCCCTCCTTCTTGGGCGCACCCGGTGCGATGGCCCTCTCTATCGCTGACCACGTCGAGTCACTCCCGGGGAAAACCTCCTTGAGGCTCTTTCCTTTTTTTAAATTGGAAATAGCGGTCCGTATGGAACGCTTCTCTTGTTCCGCCGACCGTATCACATATTGGATGGCGCAGCCCTCGCCCACCGCATTTATCTGAGTAAGTCCTCCGAGTACGGGGAGGAGCGTATCCGACTCAAAGCTTTGGTACGTCCGCACGGGAATCGAGTAGTGGTCCTTAAGCCGCAACAGCGCGCCCACCGTCGTCCCGGTATAATTGAAAATGTTATATTCCTCCGCCTCGCTCACGCTCGCATCTTTCCAAAGCGCCTGTATCTGGCGCACGACGGCACCCGCAGCCTTCCCGGGAACCGACACGAAAAAATGAATCTCCTCGCCGACATTGGGTACCGCTATCTCGAACGAGAATGGCTTACCGAAAGACGCGAGCGCGCTCATAAGCTGCTCGGATGCTCCTATCTCTTTTTTGAGATCGCGCCCCTCCTTTGAACCGAGCGGCAAACGCACAAGGAACAGCCGAGTATCCAGGCTCTCGGCGAGTTGCTTACGAAGATTCGCGCGTGCGGCAAAAAAAGAAATAATGCCGAGGAGCACTGCAAAGAATATCGAGATGAAAATAATGAGCAGGGTCATGAGTGTTAGAGCATGCCGCGGCGCTTAAGTTCCGGCAGGAGTTTGTCGACAAGCGCATCGTGGAATGCGTCCTGCACGAATGCAGAATGACGCTTTGATTCTTTGATGGCGCCCGCGAGCCCTCCCGAGAATGCGTACTCGACGAGCCGGGTAACCTCGCGGCGCACCTCGTCGGCGTAGTCCCCTTTTTGAAGATAGCTTGGCAACGGGCTCTGTCGCGCGGGAGGGACGGGAGAGGCGGCGTGCGGCGCGGCGATCCCCGCGGGTGCGGACGTACGTTCGGAAATGTGCTCAAAGGAACGCTTCACGATATCGCGCTCGGTGAGCAGCACGGGCGACCCCTCACGCTTGCGCGCCTCTATCTCGACATTCAGGCGCTGGAGGTCCTTTTCAAGCGATTCGCTGAAATTCTTTATCTGCACCATATCTGTTTTAGTATACGAAATTTTAGAGCCCTTGGATACGAATGCCCTTGCTATAATTCACGTCCGAGGACGAAGCGAAGGTATTCCCCGGCGTTGTCACGGGGCCGGACGCTCCCGGACCGCCCGACCAATCGTTCTGTAAAAATATCACGTTCTTCCAGCGCGTAAGATAGTCGGAGAGCGTCGTGATGCCGGCCCCCGCCCCCGTTACCCACTGCACGACTGATGTCACCTTTTGGGTCGAAGGGTCATCGCCCGACCCGCCGCCGCAGGGCGCGACACCGGAAATAGAACTCGACGCATCGCTCGTGCGGCACACATTTTCTACGTAAAAATAGCGGGTGAATACATTACTGTTCCAGAGCTGCCGCACCTCATCCGCAGAAAGCGCACGATTATAGACGCGCACATCATCTATCGAGCCGTTGAAATTTACTTTCGTTATCTGTCCGGTGCTGCACCAGAGCGCCGTCGCGCCCCACGCGGGCCAAATGTAATTAGACGCGCCCGAGGCTGTATACCCGGCCATGGGGGTTGCTGCCGCAAGCGCGCCATTCGCATAAAGCTGCAAACCACCCGTTGCATCCCATGTCTCGACCGCATTAATCCACTGTCCCGTGGGTGTCACATTAACCGCGGTAGCGCTCACTGAACCATTATTCCAATTTTGAACCGAAAGTTGGCCCGTCGAAGTGAACCCCATGGTAGGAAGACACCATCCAAGACCGTTTGCCGCGCCCGCCATATGCAACAAAACGCCACCAGCAACGCTATTCGCCTTAAACCATAGAGAAATACTGTAAGGCTGATTCGTGGTACCAAGCGTGGTCTGCCCCCCTATCTGAACATAATTAGTACCATCAAACGATAAGCAATTGCTCAATTTGCATGTCGATGTCGCGCGCACGGGATTACTGATAAGTGTGCCATAGTTCCCGTTTCCCGATGCGTCGTAGGTGATAGTACTCGTGCTTGCCGCATCCTCATCAAACTTCCATTGTCCGAAAATACCACTCGTTACATCATTATCAAGTACTCCCTCTTTCCCCTGCACCACGAAGTAGGCGGTCCCTGAGGCATTCAAAAAATACTGCGTACTCGAGGATTTTGAGAGTCCGTACAGGTTCTGCCAGTTCGCAGAACCGTATGCTTTTGCCTTATTGAGAAGTTCCTGCGCAAGGGCTGCGGCTGCCTGGCCCTTCTGCGCCGCAAGATTCGTCTGAAGCATCGTGGAAATCGCGAATGCAGCAGCACCGATAAGAATAGAGCCTATCGCAAGGCCTATTACCACCTCGATAAGAGACTGACCGCTGCGCGAATGACAAATTTCAAATGACAAATTTCCAATAAGAAAGCGCCCCCTCCCCTTTTTGTCATTAGTCATTTGATATTGGACATTCCTATTTAAGGTCATTGTATTCGCTCGCTATCTCGCCCGCGGAAAGCATGCGATTATAGATACGAACCTCGTCAATAAGACCGGAAAAGCTCTGCGACACGCCTGCCGTCCCCGAAGCGAGCACGACGGCAACGTTCTGCGAGGCGGAAGTGATGGTGGTCGTGGCAACGGCCGCGCCGTCGATGTAAAGCGTGGTACCGCCTGTGACGCCCACGTTGAACACCATGCCGACCTGATGCCACGCACCGTCGCCGAGATTGATACCGGTGGTTCTGTCGCCTCCACCCCAATCGTAAATGATGAAAATATTATCCTTCAGGAACATTCCGTACGCGTTCTGCTTCACGACAATGCCACGGTATGACACTCCCGCATTCGAAGTTTTTATCCATGCGGTTACCGTTCCTTTGGCGAGCTGCACCGAACTCGAGTTTGGTCCCAGCATGTAATCGTCGGTTCCATCAAAACTGAGCGCGCCTCCCGCCCTGCCTGAAATTCCGTTAGCCCATGCCTGTGCAGGAACGGTTTGGGTGCCGCCCGCGCCAATCGCAAGATTTCCATCGTTGCCACTTCCCGATGCATCATGGATAACGGTGCTCGTTCCCTCATCAAGGTGCCAATATCCCACCAACCCATTCTCGTTGCGTTTGGTCGTGCGCCCCGTCGTGGTCAAAATGAGATCGCCTACGAGACCGTCGCCCCTTCCATCAACCATCGAAATAATCTTTTTTTCAGGAAGCGCCCCCGTAATGGGAGTAAATAGCGCATCGTATGTTGAGCCCGAAAACGGGTTCGAGAAAATGATGCCGCGCGCAAGACCATAGGTGCGATCAACGCTTGAAGTGCTAAAACTCGCGCCTGAAAAGCTGAGATACTGACTGCCCGAGCTTGTGGTATTTGAAAAGCGCACGTTCCACTGGCTTCCGTTATCCTGCGTAATCGAGCGCTTCTGCGTCGCTTGAACGAGAGAGGAAACTTCATCAAGCGTCTTCTTAAGGTTCTGGCTGCCGCGATACGAGCCCAGGAACACAAAACCCATCGTCGCGAAAATGGCGGTCATCGCAACGACCACGAGCATTTCGATAAGGGTGAATCCGGAACGATTGTTGGACATGCGCCTCATCCCGTTAGAACTGCGTGGTGAGCTGATAGATAGGGACGATAATAGCGAGCGCGATGACGCCGATGACCACGCCGATAAACAGGAGGAGCGCCGGCTCAAGGAATGAGACGAGCTCTTTGACGGACGAGTCGATTTCTTTCGTATAAAATTCGCTAAGCGTCGTAAGCACCTCATCAAGGTGCCCCGCTCGCTCCGAGATGGCGACAAGGTTCGTCACCGTCTGCGGAAAGAATGGTTCCCTGCGGAACGCTTCGCCTATCGTGAGACCCTTCGCAAGGCCCTCGCGCGAGATACGCACTAAGGCCGCACGCGCCTCCTCGTTCGCCACCGCGCCCGCGGTTATCTCAAGCGCTTCGGTAAGCGGCATGCCCGCCTTGATGAGCGAGGCGAGCGTTGAGGCAAAGCGCTGGAGCGCCATCTTCTTCAGCACGGTTTTCACGAGCGGCAACCCCGAAACCATGTTCGAAAGGAACTTATGGAATGTGGCCGAAGTGGAATTGAGCCAGAGCGCGATGAACGCAAGCACGGCGAAGAATCCAAGAATGTAGAGGCCGTACGAGTTGAAGAAAAAGCCGACCGCGAACACCACCTTCGTGAACGCGGGCGGGTTGAAGCCGCCCTCCATGAACACGTTCGCTATCTTCGGCAAGGCGAACATAATGAGGAACACGAGGATAAGAACGGAGCCGATGAGGAGAAGGACGGGGTACACAAGCGCCCCGCGCAATTGGTCACGGAGGTCTTTTTGTTTCGTAAGAGTTTCAGTAAGATCAGCGAAAATTTTCTCCAAATTACCGGACGCCTCGCCCGCCTTCACGAGATTGATGTACACGTTGCTGAATATCTTCGGATATTTCGCGAACGTCGTGTAGAACGGCTGGCCCGCCTCAAGCGCGGCACGCACCTCAAAAAGAATGTCGCGAATGGCCTGCTTATCAAAATCAGCAATAAGGATATTGACCGCCTCAAGGAGCCCCGTGCCGATGCGGAGCATGAGCGCGAGATACTTCGTGAGGAATATCTGGTCGGTAATGCTAATACTCGGCGCGAAAAGCGATGCCTTCCCCTTTTCTTCGATGGGCTTTACGCTCACGGGTTTTAACCCGTTCTTCGCGAGGTAGGAGAGCACATCCTGAACGCTCCGCGCCTCGATATCCCCCTCAACGATGCGGCCATCTGCCTGCGATGCGATAAAACGAAATTTCATGCGTGTGAATTAATTGTACCGTATTTCTTCCTTCCTCCCTACTCGCGCACCACGCGCAGCAATTCCTCGATAGTGGTCACGCCGCGCTCCACCTTGCGAAGACCGTCCTCGAACATGGTACTCATCCCTTCCTCACGCGCGATGCGGCGCAGGTTATCGAGGCTGAAATTCTCGCTGATGATGAGTTTGCGCACTGCCTCGGTAACATTCAACACCTCATAGATGCCGAGACGACCCAAGAAGCCGGTACCACCGCACACGTTGCACCCCTTCCCGCGATAGAAAGTCTTGGGGATTTTCACCGCGCCCGCGGCGGCGCCACTCACTTCAAGTTCGCGCTGGATTGCGGAAAAATATGCAGGGTCCGGTTTGTAGGACTCAATGCAGTCGATGTGGATGCGGCGCACCAGACGCTGCGCAATAATGGTGTTCAATACCGCGGACACGAGAAACGGAGGCACTCCCATATCGATAAAACGCGGCACCGCGGTCGGCGCATCGTTCGTGTGCAAGCTTGAAAGCACGAGATGGCCGGTGAGCGCCGCCTGCACCGCGATGTTCGCGGTCTCCTCATCGCGGATTTCACCGACCATAACAATATTCGGATCTTGGCGAAGAATGGAGCGCAACCCTGCGGCGAACGTAATGCCCGCAGCAACATTCACCTGCATTTGGTTCACATACCGCATGTCGTATTCGATAGGATCCTCGATGGTCACGATATTCACATCGGGCCTATTCAACATATTGAGTAGCGAATAGAGCGTCGTCGTTTTACCAGAACCGGTAGGACCCGTTGCGAGCACCATACCGTAGGTCTTTTTGACCGCCGCCTCCACCACCTTAATGTCTCCCTCGTAAAATCCGAGGTCGGCGAGCGAAAGCGGTTTTTGTGCGCCGGTCAAAAGGCGCATCACTATCTTCTCGCCATAAAACGTAGGGATGACGGAAACGCGTACGTCGACCACTCCGCCGCCCACCTTGTAGCGGAAGCGGCCATCTTGCGGGTGGGTGTGCTCGTCAACGCGAAGACTCGAGAGTATCTTCACGCGCGCGACTATCGCGGGGTGGATTTCCTTAGGCATCCTGATTATCTCGTGCAAAATACCGTCGATGCGGTACCGCACCAGAATGCCGTCGTCGAGTACTTCAAAATGTACATCGGATGCGCGGGACGAGATGGCGTACGAAACAAGGTTGTCAACGATAGCAACAATGGGAAGGTCCTCCCCCTCGGTTTCACTTCCCCCTCCCCGTGCTCGGGCGCGCAGCGACTCGCGCACGCTCTCCTCGATGATAGTCTTAAAGTCTTGCGTGAGCTGCTTGCCGTAGAGCATGTACCCGCGGTTCAAGTCATCCTCGGTCGCAAGGTAGGGCTTCACGGAGCCGCCGAGCTTCAGCATCAAAAAATCTATGGTCTCAAGGTCGCTTGGGTCATCCATCGCCACCTTAAACCGCCCATCGGCTTCTTTGCCGAACACCACCACCTTCTTGCGGCGCGCCACATCTTCGGGCACGAGCTTCAGGAGCGCCTCATCAATCCTTGTCACGCCAAGATTCACGCGCTCTACGCCCAAATACTGTGCAAAGAGCGACATGAGGTACTCTTTATTCACGACACCCTGCGCGATAAGCACATCGCTCAAATTCTGCTGCTTGCGCTGGGCCTCGGCGAGAAACGCATTGAAGGTATCAGCGGGCACTATCCCCGCGCGGAGCAGTATCTCTTTCAGTTTTTCCGGAGGAAAAGAAATCATGAGCGAAGTATAGTTCCAGTATAACAAACACCGCCTCTCGATGGAGAGGCGGGCCGTGTCACGATTATCTTCAAATTAGAGCGAAAGGCTGTTCCCTACTTCGTAGAAATCCGCTCGTGTGCCACCGTCATACGTGTTCCTCATTACGCCGGTGTTTGGATTGCTGTACTTGGTGCTCTCCATTGCGGTTGCAAGCTTATAACCCAACCCATTACAGCCATACACATACATGTAGGTTCCGGTATTCGCGGGATCAAGTGGAAGCCTTGAGAGCGGCGAACCAGATGAGATTTTCGTAAAGTCAACAGTAACCCAACCAGTTCCATCGGGTGTTGTCGTGGTTACCGAAGAACAAGCGGGGGTGGTAGAAAATGGCGACGAGGACGTCATGGTGGCAGAAGTCATCTTGCAAGCCAACACGCTACACGCAGCATTGCTCGCGCCGCCAAGACCGGGAGTCGCCACATCTGACAAATAAAGTGCTACTGCGCTGTTCAATGCTGCCATATCCGATACACGGGTCGCATCACGCGCCTGCCTCAGGAGCTCTGCCGGGTTAATGATAACGACGATGACCGTAGCGAGCACTGCGAGAATCGCGATGACGACAAGCAATTCGATAAGCGTGAAACCCTTCTTAAATGAATCCATTGTGTGTGTTAGATTTACGACTTTATTTTTATTGATATTAGTATACCTCGCCGCCGAAAACATTGCCACGCAGGGTGTGGATAACACAATGAATCACCATGCGCATTGCGCGATTATACGCTATTCATCCCCGCAAGAACCGATTTTACGTGTTCCACGAGCTCTTCGATAGAAACTTTCGCTTTCACGAAGTATTCGATCGCGCCAAGCGTCTGCCCGCGCTGCACGTCCGTATCCTGCCCAAGGTTCGAGGTGATGATAACGGGCGCCTTCTCTATCTGCGGGTCCGCCTGCATCATTTCTAAGAGTTCAAAACCGGATATTTTCGGCAAAATAATGTCGAGCAAAATAAGGTCGGGCCTTGTCCCGCGCAACACATTGATGGCCTCCTCGCCATCGCGCGCCAAAAGCACCTCGACTCCTTCACTCTCGAACCGCTGTTTTAAGAGATTACCAAGGAGCGGTTCGTCCTCGACAATAAGTACGCGTTTTCGGTCTGCCATTGTTTTTTAGTATACTCTACAAACAAAAAAATCTCCATGGTAAAGGAGATTCTTTTGCTATCCACGTTTGAGATTCAGAACTTTCTTAGTTGTCCCATGGTATTTTTTGGATACCAAGCCGAGACATATAAGGTTTATCGGCCAACACCTTCGCTGCCTATAGCAGCACCATATTTCAAAAGAAACATGTCGAATCACCCGCTACGGTCGCCCCGAAGGACTATGTAGTAGATAAATGTAATTGATCCACGAGCAGCTTCCGCTACCCGTGCCTTGTTACGACTTCACCCGTGTCACCGATCGTACCCTGATTCCTAAAAAGAAACTTCAGGCAATACCGGCTCCCTTGGTGTGACGGGCAGTGAGTACAGGACTCGAGAACGTATTCACCGCGGCGTGCTGATCCGCGATTACTAGCGATTCCAACTTCATGAGGGCGAGTTGCAGCCCTCAATCTGAACTGAGGTCGGTTTTGTGGGATTAGCTCCATCTTGCGATTTGGCAGCCCGCTGTACCGACCATTGTAGCATGTGTGTAGCCCAAGACATCAGAGGGCCATGCTGATTTGACGTCATCCTCGCCTTCCTCCGTTTA
>JAKAID010000011.1 GCA_021814545.1 bacterium | reverse complement strand
CGGCATCATTTCCGCGATGGAGAAATTTACTACGAAGAAGGGAACACCGATGCTCTTTGTGACCATCGAGGACCTCTCGGAAAAATTAGAGCTCCTCGTGTTCGAGGAGGCGATGAAGAAAACGCCGCAAGCGTGGGTTGAGGGCACGCCCATCGCCGCGGTCGGCCGCATCTCCTGGAAAAACGACGAAACAAAATTCATCTGCGACGACGTACGCGTTTTGGTTGCCCCCAAAACATAACCTCGTTATAATCAGGAAGTATGAAACCCACGATAGAAGAGGCGCGCCATTCGCTCGCCCACCTGCTCGCCGCCGCCGTACTCGAGCTCTACCCCGACACGAAGCTCGGCATCGGTCCCGTTATCGAGAACGGGTTTTATTATGATTTTGATTTTTCAAAGCCGATAACCGCGGACGACCTTGGCGCCATTGAAGCGAGGATGCGCGCGATACTCCCCACCTGGAGCGAATTCAGAAAGCTCGAGGTGGCCCCCGCCGAGGCAAAAAAGCGTTTTATATCAAACCCCTACAAGGTGGAGCTCATCAATGAGCTTGAAGCAAAAAAGGAGGGAATCACCCTCTATCAATCAGGCACGTTCGTTGACCTCTGCCGCGGCGGCCATGTAAAGAACGCGAGTGCTGACATCGACCCGAAGAGCTTCTCACTCTCGCGCGTTGCGGGCGCCTACTGGCGCGGCGATGAAAAAAATAAGATGCTGACCCGCATCTATGGCCTTGCATTCTCGACCCCGAAGGAACTTGAGGAATACAAAACGCGCCTTGCGGAAGCCGAAAAACGCGACCACAAGGTGCTCGGCCCCCAGCTCGACCTCTTTACCTTCTCCGAACTCGTGGGAAGCGGACTCCCCTTGTGGACTCCGCGCGGAACGCTTGTGCGCAATCTTCTCGATGCCTATGTGTGGGAGCTCCGCGCAAAGCACGGCTATGAGCGCGTAGAAATCCCCCACATCACGAAGAAAGACCTCTATGTGACGAGCGGCCACTGGGACAAGTACAAAGACGACCTCTTCCATGTAAAAACCCGTGAGGGCCACGAGTTCGCGATGAAGCCGATGAACTGCCCCCACCACACGCAGATATACGCGCGCCGGCAGTGGAGCTATCGCGAATTGCCCCAGCGCTACGCGAATACCACCATGTGCTACCGCGACGAGCAGTCCGGCGAGCTCTCCGGTCTCTCCCGCGTCCGCGCCTTTACGCAGGACGATGCGCACGTGTTCTGCCGCATGGACCAGGTGAAGGAGGAATTTTTGAAGATTTGGGACATTATCCACGAGTTCTATCCGAAGTTCGGCTTCAACCTTAACGTGCGTCTCTCACGCCACGACCCCGCGCACCCCGAAAAGTACTTGGGTGATGCAAAGCGCTGGGAAATGGCGGAGTCAATGCTTGCGGCCATCGCGAAAGAAAAGGGCGTTATGGCAATCGATGGCCTCGGTGAAGCGGCGTTCTACGGCCCCAAACTCGACTTCCTCGCAAAGGATTCGCTTGGCCGCGAGTGGCAGGTGGCGACCATCCAGCTCGATATGAACATGCCGGAACGCTTCGGCCTCACCTGCATTAATGAAGACGGCAAAAAAGAGGGAATCGTGATGATACACGCCGCCATCATGGGCTCCATCGAGCGCTTCCTCTCCATTCTTATCGAACACACTTCCGGCCTCTTCCCCGTCTGGCTCGCACCGGTACAAGTCACGGTCGTTCCCATTAACGATAAACATGCGGACTATGCGAGTAAGGTAATGGCAGCACTCGCCGCCGCCTCGATACGCGCAGAGCTCTCCCCCTCGACTGAAACGCTCGGCAAACGTGTCCGCGCCGCAGAATTAAATAAAATCCCGCTCATCGTCGTCATCGGCGACAAGGAGGCTTCGGACAACGCGGTCGCCGTTCGTAGGCACGGGAGCAAGACAAGCGAGACGAAGCCGCTTCAGGCATTTATCGCGGACGTGAAGAAGGCGGTCGAGGAACGTGCGCTGTGAACTCTGGCAGACTCATTGTAGTTGTGGGCCCCACCGCAAGCGGCAAAAGTTCGCTTGCGGTTTTGCTCGGGTTACAATTTAACGGCGAGGTGGTCTCCGCCGACTCTCGCCAGGTCTACAAGGGAATGAACCTCGGCTCGGGCAAGGTAACAAAGAAAGAAATGGCGGGCGTTCCCCACCACTTACTTGATGTCGCGGACCCCAAGCGAACCTTCACCGCAGCGCACTTCGCTCGGCTCGGCCGCAAGGCAATTACAGGCATTATTGCCCGCGGGCATACGCCGATTGTATGCGGCGGCACCGGTTTCTATATCCGCGCGCTTGTCGACGGGATTGTAATACCTGACGCGAAACCGAATCCGAAACTTCGTGCGAAACTCGAAAAGATGCCCGTGAACAAACTTTTTGAACTGCTGAAGGCAAAAGACCCCGACCGCGCGGCGACGATTGACCCGAAAAATCCGCGTCGGCTTATCCGCGCACTCGAAATTATCGATGCGCTCGGTAAGGTTCCTGAATTAAAAAAGCATCCATTACCCTACCCAACACTTTTCATCGGCATTGCGCGGGAGAAAGAAACTTTGAAGGCGCTTATCGAGAAACGACTTAAGGCACGCATGAAGCTCGGCATGCTCTCCGAAATAAAAGAGCTTCACGCGCAGGGCGTATCGTGGAGCCGCCTCGAATCATTCGGGCTTGAGTACCGCTACGGAGCGCTATTGTTACAGAAGAAGATTGATAAGGAGACCTTTATACGAGAGCTTACGAAGCAGATAGTCGATTACGCGAAGAGGCAAATGACCTGGTTCCGCCCCGACACCCGCATCCATTGGATAAAAAAATCGCAGGAGGCGGAGAGGCTTGCGAAGCAATTCCTTGCCAAATAAAAACTCCTCGCGCAGCGAGGAGTTTTTATTATAAAAGCTTTTTTGAGAAAAGTTCGCGAAGCATGTCGGGACTCGCTTGGCCGCGGGTCTTTGCCATGCCCTGACCCACGAGGAATTGAAGCGCGTTCCCTTTTCCTTTCTTGTAGTCCTCAACCGCCTTCGGGTTCTTCGCAATTATCTCGTCGACGATACCACTAAGTTCGTCCGCACTGCCGATAACACGCACACCCGATTCTTTCATAAGCGTTTCCGGGTCCTCGCCTTTTTCTGACATTTTCGCGAGTAGGTCTTTCGCGAGGCGGCTTGAAAGCTTACCCGACGAAACGAGCGACACAAGATGCGCAAAATGCTCGGGCGAAATATTAGTGCCGTGGAGCGTGAGCCCCTTCGTGTTCATAAGGCCACGCAGGTCACTCGCAAGATAGTTGTAGAGCGTTTGGTAGTTAGGCTCCGCATCGCGCTCCGCGAGTTCGGATGCCGCTTCTTCGAAGAACTGCGCAAGCTTGATGTCTTCGGCAAGGTTTTCCGCCTGTGCTGCATTCATGCCGAATGATGCGACCAATCGCTGGCGCTTTGCTTCCGGAAGCTCCGGAAGCTCTCCCTTCAGCCGCTCGATATCCCAGTGCGAGAGGTCGATGGGGGGAAGGTCAGGGTCCGGGAAGTAGCGGTAGTCGTGTGCGGACTCCTTCGAGCGCTGGCTCTCGGTGATTTTCTTCACGTCATTCCAACCGCGCGTTTCCTGCTTTATCTTCTCGCCTTTCTCGAGCGCTTCCTCCTGGCGCTTCAGTTCGAACTCGATGGCGTCGTGCACCGCACGGAATGAGTTGATGTTTTTTACCTCCACCTTCGTGCCGTACTTGCCCGCCTCTTTGCTTATCGAAATGTTCGCTTCAACGCGCATGTGGCCCTTTTCCATATCAGCATCCGAGATGCCAAGGTAGCGCAAAATGAGCTGGAGCTCTTTTGCGAACGCCACCGCTTCCTCCGCGTTCTTCACGTCGGGCTCCGTCACGAGCTCCAAGAGCGGCACGCCCGCGCGGTTGTAGTCGATATAAGTCGCCTCTCCTTTTGCTTTTTCTCCCGCGGGGAGTTCATGGAGCGAGCGTGCTGCGTCTTCCTCCAAGTGAACGCGCGTGATACGAATGCCATTCAACGAGCCGCCGATAACGATGGGGTGGTCATACTGGGAGATTTGGTAGCCCTTCGGAAGGTCGGGGTAAAAGTAGCTCTTGCGGTCGAAGTGCGAACGGAGCGCCACTGTGCTTCCAAGCGCCAGGCCCAGCCGCACCGCTGCGCGGATGGCTTCTTCGTTCACCACGGGGAGCGAACCCGGGTGCGCCAAACAGATGGGGCAGGTATTTGCATTCGGTTTTCCCTCTTCAAAATTGTTCGGGCACGCGCAGAACATTTTCGTGCGCGTCTTGGCTATCATGTGAATTTCCAATCCGATCGTCGGAATATACATAAATGTGTTTCTTACCAAATAGTACCCCAAGCTCCGTAATTCCTCAATAAACAAAAACCCCCGTTCGCCGGGGGTATAGCACTTACTTCCAGAACATGCGGTACCGACCAATGAGGCGCTTGAGTTCCTTCAGCACCGCGTGCTTCGCACGCACGCCATCCACACATTCCGTGAATGCACGGTCGCCTTCCTTCCGCCGCATTAGGATAGCGTGCTCGTACGCCATTCCCACGCGCTTCAGACTCGCGAGCGTCTCGAAACGGTCGATGGCTTTTCCTGACCGCTTCAGGCGTTCGACCGCCACGGACGCGGGTACATCGATGTAGAACGTAACATCAGGCGCGAGGTAGTGCTCCGTGAGCGCCGCCTTATGCCACTCGTAGAGGTCTTTCATCTTCAAGCCGTGCGCCACGCCATACGCGTAGGTCGAGAGGTCGTACCGGTCGAGTACTACCCACTCCCCTCGCGTAAGCGCGGGAATGATGACCCTGGTAAGGTGGAGCAGGCGATCCGCGATGTAGAGCAGTTGGTACTCGAGCTCAGAGAGCTTTTCCCCTGCCCTCATCTTGTTCAAAATCTCTTCGAGGGCCTCCTTGAACCTGTACGCACGCCTCTTCAAGGGCTTCGACAACGCGTCCTCATGCAACAGCATGTGGAGCATGACCTGAACGATATACCGCGAGAAGTTGAAGACTTGAAGCTCGGTGAACTTCTTGCCCTCGATGAGCTTTCTGATACCCTTCCCGATCACGCCCTTGGTCGGCTCCGACTCGAAGCGCACGCGAATGCCCTGCGCCTTGAGGTGCTCCACGAGCTCGTGCGCGAGTGTTGTCTTCCCGCTCCCCGAGATGCCCTCGAGGAGAATGAGTTTGCCGCGTGTTGCCATGGCAGTTCTCCTTTTTTTATAATACCAAAGCAGCTGTGAGCAGTATCCCAGGAATTCGATGGAACGTCAACGAAAATAAAAAAGACCCTTTCGGGTCTTTTTTATTAGCCTACCACCTCAATCCCCATATTTCTGGCGCTGCCTTCGATGATTTTCATTGCCGCTTCCACCGTGGTCGCGTTCAAATCAACCATTTTCTTTTCAGCGATTTCGCGCACCTGGGCCTTCGTTACCTTGCCCACCTTTACTGAGTGAGGCGTTGCGGAGCCTTTCGGCACTCCTGCCGCCTTCCTCAACAGCGCTGACGCAGGTGAGGTCTTCAGGATGAAGTCGAATGAGCGGTCCTCGTAGATGGTAATCTCTGCGGGGATGATATCGCCCGTCATATCCTTCGTTGCCGCATTGAACTGCTGGCAGAACTGCTGGATGTTCACACCATGCTGACCGAGCGCTGGACCGATAGGAGGAGCCGGATTGGCCTTGCCCGCCTCGATCTGAAGCTTTAATACCGTTTTTATCGCCTTTGCCATAATGTTCGTATGTTATACCTTAAATCTTCTGTACTTGCAATGAGTCGAGCTCGAGGAGTGTGTCGCGCCCGAAAATGGGAACGAGTACCTTTACCTTGCCATGCTCCTCGTCCACTTCGGCTACCTTACCCTCCTGGTCTTTGAAAGGACCATCCGTAATCTTCACCACATCGTCCTTCTTCAGGTCCACCGTGTACTTCGTCTCCTCGCCGCCCATCTTCGAGAGGAGTGCTTTTACTTCCTCATCGGAGAGCGGTGCGGGGGTCGTACTGTCCGAACCTACGAACCCGGTCACGCGCGGCGTGTTGCGCACCACGGACCAGGAATCATGGTCGAGGACCATTTCCACCAGCACATAGCCCGGGTAAATCTTCTCCTCGATGGTGTAGCGCTTGCCGCTCTTTACCTTTATCTTCGTTTCCTTCGGCACCACTACGTTGAATATCTTATCGCTCATCACCATGGATTCTACGCGCTGCTTCAAGTAACGCGCGACCGCGTCCTCGTACCCTGCGTAGGTGTGCACCGCATACCAGCGGCGTCCGTTACCGATAACCTTCTGCTTTTTGTCGCTCATTGCGTGTTATGCGATTATTTTTTCTATCGCCTGCATGAATCCGAAATCAAGGATGCCGAGGAAGAGCGCCAAGACAAGCGAAAAACCCACCACGAATACGGTGTAGCGAATCGCCTCTTCACGCGTCGGCCAATTCACGCGCTTCAACTCCTGGCGTGACTCCTGCAAAAAGCTCCTGATTTGTTCGGTGATGTTTGCCATTGTCTTCAATTAACGAAAGTAACTATACCACTTTATTCGCGGTTTAATCAAGTCTTTTTAGACGTCCAGGTTCTTCACCGCGGCGGCGTTCGCCTGGATGAAGTTCTTGCGCGGCTCGACCGCCTCGCCCATCAGAATGTCGAACATCTT
This sequence comes from bacterium, assembly GCA_021814545.1. GTDB lineage: Bacteria > Patescibacteriota > Minisyncoccia > UBA6257 > GWB1-50-10 > CAIKKG01. Next base: position 6,266 of record JAKAID010000011.1, on the reverse strand, counting down.
GTCGGTCTGCACCGCGTCCTCCACCTTCACCTGCTTCAATACGCGGTTCGCGGGGTTCAGCGTCGTCTCCCAAAGCTGCTCCGGGTTCATCTCTCCGAGACCTTTGTAGCGCTGCACATTCACGCCGTCTTTGCCATACTCCTTGTAAAGCTTCTGGAGCCCCGCATCATTAAAGACGTACCTCACCTCCTTTCCCTTTTGCGCGCGGTAGAGCGGCGGCTGCGCGATATAGAGGAAGCCGCCCTCGACCACTTTCGGGAAGTGGCGATAAAAAAGCGTGAGGAGCAGCGTGCGGATGTGCGCACCATCAACATCAGCATCGGTCATGATGACGATTTTGTGGTACCGGAGCTTCGTGATGTCGAACTGTTCCGAAATTGCGGTACCGAGTGCCACCACGAGCGCGCGGATTTCCTTATTCATAAGCATCTTATCCATGCGCGCCTTTTCCACGTTCAAAATCTTTCCGCGGAGCGGCAAAATCGCCTGTGTGCGCCGGTCGCGGCCCTGCTTTGCACTACCGCCTGCAGAATCTCCCTCCACGATGAATATCTCTGATTCTTCCGCCCTGCGCGAACTGCAATCGGCAAGCTTGCCGGGAAGGGTGAGCCCTTCAAAGGCGCCCTTGCGGAGCACGGTCTCCTTCGCTGCTTTTGCCGCCTTGCGCGCTTTTGCCGCAAGCAGGTTTTTCTCGATGATTTTGCGCGCATCCGTAGAATAGCGCTCCAAAAATTCTTTGAGCGCTTCTGAAACCGCGGACTCCACCGCGGAACGCGCTTCGGTGTTTCCCAGTCGCGCCTTCGTCTGGCCTTCGAACTGCGGCTCGCGAATCTTCACTGACACTGCCGCCACGAGTCCTTCGCGCATGTCGTCACCCGTGAGGTTCTCTTCCGATTCTTTCAAATATTCCTCGCGGCGCGCGTAGTCGTTCAATGTGCGCGTGAGCGCCGAACGGAGACCGGTAAGGTGTGTGCCACCGTCGGGCGTGTAGATATTGTTCGCAAAGCTCAATTCTTCCGCCTCCACATCATTCGTGTACATGAATGCCGCCTCCACATCAATGCCTTCAACTTCCTTGCGGGCGTAGAACGGATTCGCCTGGAGCGGCACGCGGCTTCCCATGAGGTGTGTGAGAAACGAAAGCAGGCCTCCCTCGAAGTAGAAGCTGTAATAGTTCGCAAGTTCCTCGCGCTCATCGATAACGTCGATGCGCACGCCTTTTGTGAGGTACGCCTGGTTCCTCAAATAGTCGAGGATTTTTTTGAGGTCGTACTCTATCTTCGCGAAAATCTCGGGGTCGGCGTAGAACGTGATGCGCGTGCCAGTATTATCCGCCTTGCCGGTCTTCTTCACGTTGTACTGCGGTGCGCCACGCTTATACTCCTGCACGTAGGCACCCCCGTCGCGCCACACCTCCGCCTTCATGTCGGTCGAGAGCGCGTTCACTACCGACACGCCCACACCGTGGAGGCCGCCGGAAACCTTGTAGGACCCTTCAGCGAACTTGCCGCCCGCGTGGAGCGTGCAGAGCGCCGTTTCGAGCGCAGATTTTTTCGTCTTCGGGTGGATATCGACAGGAATGCCGCGGCCGTTATCCGTGATGCGTACGCCGTTCTTTTTCAACAGCTCCACCTTCACGTAATTGGCATGCCCCGCCATCGCCTCGTCGATGGAGTTGTTCACGATTTCCCACACGAGGTGGTGTAATCCGTCCGGCCCGGTCGAGCCGATATACATGCCGGGGCGCTTGCGCACCGGCTCAAGCCCCTCGAGGACCTGAATGTCTTTTGCGCTGTACGAGCCCTGCTTTTTTTCTGGTTCAGCCATAGGTTTAAAAATAAAACGGCATGCGTGTTCTCTGTATTACGAAGCCGTTTCTCACCCCGAAATTATATCACAGAAATGGCGTATAAACAAGCAGGAAAACTGCCGATTTTATCGCTTAAAACCTGAACTTTTTCTGCTTTGCGCAAAGAAAAAGCCGCAGAGGAATCCCCCTGCGGCATAATGCGCTTATCTGCGGTAGGTGAGCTGCCCACACGCGGCGCTAATGTCCTGGCCGTCCGTCTCGTAGCACTCGGCGGAAAGCCCCCCATCCTCGAGGCATTCCTTGAATGTACGCGTGGCTGCGGCCGCCGTACGCCCGAACGGGATTCCCGCAACCGCATTGTATGCGCTAAGCTTCACGTGCCACCGGGGGCCGAGGAGCCGCACAAGGGCGTGCGCGCACTCTTCTGAGTCATTTACGCCCCGCAAGAGCACGTAGTTCCACTCGATCTCTCCTCGCGATGCCTCGCGGTACTGCTGCGCGGCACGCACGAGTGAGGCGAGGCACCTTGCCGAAGGAATGAGCTTCTTCCGCAGCTCATCAAATGGCGCGTGGAGCGAAATCTGTAACTTGAACGGAACAGGGAATCGCTCGTTCGCGAGCTCCTTGATGCGCTCGGGCCGCACGCCGGACGTGGAGAGCGCGAGACGCGCATTCGGGCGCGTGTGCCCAAGGTACGTGAGCGCGAGCATCACATTCTCGTAATTCAGAAGTGGCTCGCCCACTCCCATGCAGGAAAAAAGGACCGGCTTTACCGCGTACTGCAGCTTCCGGTCACGCATCACGTTCTCGCACTGTTCGATGAGCTCACAGAGCGCGAGCGAACGCACAAAACGTGCGGTGCGCCCGGTACCCATCACGCAGAACGGGCACCCCACCGCGCACCCCGCCTGCGAAGAAAAGCAGATGATGTGCTTGCGTGCGTGGTCCACGTACGTGGTCTCTATCGCAACGCCATCGCGCATCTGCTGCACGTACTTCACCGTCTGGGGGGTACCGCGAGAAACTGCCTTTTCTACGATATGCATACCGGCCTCTCCTTGCTTCAAGGTTCTAAAACAAAACCTAACCCTTAAACGAGATGGGTGTCAACAAGGCGGCGCTTCTTCAGCTGCCGACGCACGAAGAGCAACGCGGCGATGGCGACGAAAACACCAAGAAATGCATAAAGCGCGTAATCACCGAATTCCGCGAACTGGTCAGAATAGATGACGAACGCCTCGCCAAGCGACCACCCGAGTATGCCCAGCGCAAACGCACGCACACAGCTTCCCAAAAACGTGATGACAAAAAGCTTCCTGAACGGATATTTGAGCGTGCCGCATACCGCAGTCACAATGCCGCTCGGAATAATAGGGAGTGCACGAAGACCGAAGAGGAATAATTCGTCCGTCCAATGGCCGCGGAAGTACTTGTTCATTTTTTCCACATCGTGCCACATTACGCCAAACCACTTCCCCCACTTCCGAATGAGCGGTTCGCCGCCAAGGTACGCGACCGCATAGATGAATACCGACCCCACCGCAAGCCCAAGCGCGCCGGGTATTACAATTTTCGGGATGGACTGAAGCGCCACGAATGCGAATGTTTCGCCGGCTGCGAGCAAAAAGAACCCCGCGGCAAGAAATGAAACGGACGAGGGGACCACGGGCAGCACTTCTTCGATGAACGCGACAAAAAATACGCCCCACGCGCCGTAGTGCTGAATAACCGGAGTGATTTGTGCAATAAGGTCGTTGAACATAGCGATATTTTTCGCTCTCTCTATACAAAATACAGGATATTAGTTAGCCCCGCAATTGTGCACAAGATATATGAAAAGCCCGCGTCAGATTGAACGCGGGCTTTGGGTGGCTCATGTGAGCCGCAGCGCGGTGAGACGGACGAACTCGAACGCATCCCACGCTGCCTCTTGATTCAGGTACTCCATGCCGTGCACGAAGCACTGAGGCACTGCACAAACTATGCAGGCCTATATTCAATTCCCCTGCGCGAGCCGAAACAGACCAAGGGGAATTTCACGCGCTACGCCCCAGCAACGTGGCTTCGCTTTTAAAAACCCTCGGTTTTTAATATTTTCCGATACGGGGAACCGGGCGCGGTTCCCCGACCCCCTCCACTATGTTCAATTTCCCTTGGGTAAATAAATACCCCGCTGGAAGCGGGATATTTTATTTAGTAGCCCCAAGGGGAATTGAACCCCTGTTTATGCCGTGAGAGGGCATTGTCCTACCACTAGACGATAGGGCCAAACGCGCACGCATTATGACACATTATTCTTCCGTGTACAACCCTGGACGTTTCAGCCACTCATCGTTTTGCCGCGCGAGGAACGTGCGGGCACGCGAGGGCTCCGCCATCACCTCCTCTACTACCTTTTCAAGGCGCACTCCCTGCGAACCCTTCACAAGAATGAGGTCCCCTTTCTGTATTTTTGACTGCAAAAACTTTCCCGCCTCGCCCACGTTCATGAACGTTGCCACCGCTTTCTCCGACAATCCGCCCCGTATCGCTGCTTCCGCGATAAGCTTGCCGCGGATACCTACGGTAATAAGCAAATCCACGCCGCGCTTCTTGAGCGACTTGCCCAACCCCTCGTGTGCCTCGAGCGTGTACTTCCCGAGCTCCAACATATCGCCGAGCACCGCGACCTTCCGCTTCGCGTTCAACGACTTCAATGTATCAAGCGCCACGCTCATTGAGGCGGGCGCCGCATTGTACGTGTCGTCTATTATAAAAGTATCTTTGATGCCTTGGATGAGCTTCAAGCGCCCGGCGGGTGCCTCGTAACTCGCGAGTGCTTCCGCGATTTTTACAAGATTCATCCCGAAAATGAGGCCCGTTGCCGCGGCGGCCGCTGCCGCATATGCCTGCGACTTCCCGAGCGCATTCTCGATGCGTACCGGCACCATACTGCCGCTGTAGCCGAGCTTGCACCCCACGCCGCCAGAGGTTCCATCAAAGCGGTTCGTGAAGTTCGAGACCCGCACATCGGCGCGGTCCTCAAAGCCGAACGTGATGACCTGCGCGCGCGTCTGCGCCTTCGCCTCCATTACGAGCGGGTCGTCCGCGTTCAATATTGCGAACCCCGTCGCGGGGAGCTGGCTTATAAGGCGCGCTTTTTCACGCATTACCGCATCGGGGCCGGTGAAATATTCCACGTGCACAGGAATTTCGCCCATCGCGGTAAAAATGCCGATATGCGGACGCACGATATCGAGGAGATATTTCATGTCGCCGGGGCGGTCAACCGCATACTCGAGTACCAGAATTTCCGGATAGTTCTTATTTTTCACCATGAGCTGCCACAGGGCGGCAAGGATGACCCGCGGCCAGAAGAAGAACCCGTCGGTCGATTTCCAATCGCCCAAAATGACGAGCGGAAGGCCGAGCTCGTTATTGAAGTTCTTCGAGGGTGCGCGCACGCGGCGCTCCTTCTCGAGCACGGTGCGGATCGCTTCTTTTGTCGAAGTCTTCCCCACGCTTCCCGTTACCCCCACCACGCCGGGCGAGTACCGCGCAATGGTCGCCCTCGCGAGTATCTTCAGCTTCCACTGCAGCAATTTGAGGAAGAGTTTCTTCATGGGTTTGTGGAGGTGAGCCGGTCAGGAGGGATATCATAATAGTTCAGTACGAATCGGGCAATCTCCCCGAATTTCGGCACGATAGTCTGCCCCGCGAGCGGCTTATCGGGCTTTTCGAGCTTTATCATAATGACGAATTTCGCATCTTCGGCGGGCGCAAACCCGATGAACGTGTGAATGGTGAGGTTCTCGTTATATTTCCCATTCTCCGGCACGAATGCGGTGCCCGTCTTCCCCGCCACGCGGTATTCGGGAATAGCCGCGATTTTGTTCTTCTCGACCGCCGACTCCATCATTCGCGTAACCTTCTGCGCCGTATCTTCGCTCATCACGCGCCGCACCACGAGCGGCTTTTCTTCCGCGTGCACATAGGGGCGCATAAGAAGCCCGCCGTTCGCGATAGCCGAAAATGCGGTAATAAGCTGCACCGGCGTGACCGCCGTGCCCTGCCCATACGACGCCGTTGCGTAATCAATGTCGGGCGCCCTCTTGCGCTCGAGGTTCACGAGGCTACCCCTCACTTCGTCGGGGAGGTCGATGTTCGTCGGGTCGCCAAAGCCAAATTTTTTTATATACGAATAGAATATTTCCCGCCCCATCTTCTGCTGCGCGAAAATACTGCCTGTGTTCACCGAATCTTCTATCACGTTCGTCATTGTTATCTTCCCATGCGCCTTGTGGTCCCAGTTCGTGATAGTTTTCCCGTTCAGCGTGACGTGCCCGGTGTCCACGTAGGTCGTCTCGGGCGTAATGGAACCCGAGTCGATGCCTGCCGCCATTGTGAGCGGCTTGAAGACCGAACCCGGCTCATAGACTGCCTGGACTGTCGGGTTAATGAAGTGGCTCAGGGGAGC
>JAKAID010000016.1 GCA_021814545.1 bacterium | reverse complement strand
GAAGCTTTCCCTCCGAGCGCTGGATTTCTTTCAAAAATGCTTTGAGGCGGTCTTCGAACTCGCCCCTAAACTTCGTGCCCGCGATAAGGGAACCGAGGTCGAGCATAATAACCTCCCTGCCCTTCAAGGGTTCCGGCACATCGCCAGAAATAATGCGTTGAGCGAGCCCCTCAACGATAGCGGTCTTCCCCACGCCAGGTTCGCCGATGAGGATGGGGTTGTTCTTCGTGCGGCGCGAGAGTATCTGCATGAGACGGCGAAGCTCTTCTTCGCGGCCGATAACGGGGTCAAGCTTCCCGAGGCGCGCCTTCTCCGTCATGTTAATAGCGTATTTTTCGAGCACCTGGAACTTCGATTCCGGAGTTTCATCCGTCACGCGGTTCGCGCCACGAAGCTCGGCAAGCACGCGGAGGAGCACGTCCTTTTTCGCGCCTACCTGTTGGAGGATATCCTGTGCAGCCGAGGGAATGTCGGTGAGCGCAACAAGAAGATGCTCGCAGGAAATGAACTCATCTTTCTGTTTCATGGCGACCTCGCCCGCACGGTCGAGGATTTTCATGAGCTCCTGCGAAAGATAGAGCTGCTGCGGTGCGTTGCCGGTAGCGCCAAAAATGCGCGGCATGCGCACGAGGGCCGCATCTACTTTCTCTTCGAGCGCGGCTGCGTTCACGTTCGCGCGCACGAGCATGGGCCGTACGAGCGTCTGCTCATCATCGAGGAGCGCCAAGAGCAAATGAAGCGCTTTCAGTTCGCCATGGTTCTGCTTTGCCACGTACTCCTGCGCGATTTGCAGCGCTTCCTGTGCTTTGATGGTGAAACGATTGAAGTTTGGCATTAAAATAGATAACTGAAAATTCTTACCTGGCCATTATATCAGGTTTTATTTTGTTAGCAATCCTGACACTTCAGTGCTAATTCTACGTTTACTGCGCAGGCCGCTCCTCGAGCGTCGCGGTAAGGGTAAGGGATTTCTCTCCCCTCTTTACCGAGAGCGTTACTATGTCGCCAATGTTGTACTTTTGGATAAGCTGGGCCAGGGTCACGTCCGCGGTGAGCGCCTCGCCATTCACGGCGGTAATAATATCCTCCGCGATAACGCCCGCCTTTGCCGCCGGCGAGTCAGGAATGACCGCGGGGCCGTCCGCAGCGCCGCGCACAAGCGCCCCCTCGGTCGCGGAAAGCTTCTGCTTCTTCGCCATATCCTCCGTCACCTGCACATAGCGTACGCCAAGGTAGGGCGTTTTAATGCTTCCCGTGCGCTTCACCGAATCGATGGCGCGCTTCGCCTGGTTGATGGGAATCGCGAATCCGATATTCTGCGCATTCGAGGCAATGGCGGTATTCACGCCGATAACCTCACCGCGCAAATTGAGGAGCGGACCGCCGGAGTTGCCGGGGTTGATGGCAGCATCTGTCTGGAGTACGCCCTGGATAGTTTCCTCACCGAGCAGGCTGCCGCCCGCGGTCACGTTGCGCGCGAGGCCGGAGATGACGCCGACCGAAACCGTATTGCGATATTCGCCGAGCGCGTTCCCTATCGCGATGGCGGTCTGCCCAAGCTTAACCGCATCCGAGTCTCCGAGCGTCGCGGGGGTAAGCCCCGATGCCGTCACTTTCAAAATAGCGATATCGTTCACGGGGTCGCGTGCGAGCACTTTCGCTGCGTACTTTTTCCCGTCGTTCGTGAACACCGTATACTCCGCCTTCTCATCGGCGACAACATGCTTATTCGTAAAAATAAGCCCGTCCGCGGACACCACGAACCCGCTCCCCCCGCCTACGTCCTGCTTCTGCGTAACGCCTTTGTCGCACGGCTGGGTAAACTGCAAACCCTGCCCGAACATACCTTTGAATTCGGGAGGGAGGTTTGCGAGGGGGTCATAGGGACAGTTCTCGATGAGGGGAACGTCTTTCGAGATGACGATGGAAACGACCGAAGGTGCGCCTTTCTCTACCGCACCCACGACCGCCCGCTCGTAATCGAGCGCGGGTTTATAGAGCGGCTCCTTGGGCGCTTCGGTAATTTCACCAGGCGCCTCGACCCGTACAAAGATATCGCGCAGGAATTTTGTTACGGGCGCAAAATACTGTGCGCGTATCGCTCCCGCGCCCGCGGCGAGGAGTACGATAGCGGCAAAAAGAATGAGAACTTTTTTCTTCGCGCTCATAAGGAAGGTGTTCGTTTACCTCTACTACGCCGAAAGGCGCTATTTTATTTCGTACTGGAGCGAAACGTTCACGGTCACCTCTTCCGAACCGGCTTCCACCGAGGGGGCCGCCTCTCCTGCTCCCAGCCCTGCCGACTTCATATCAAAGGTCGCGTACATCGGGCGCGGCATATACCCCTCGCTGATGTTCAAAAGTCTCCCCACGGAGAAGCCGCCTGCTTTCGCGATAGCTTCCGCTTTTGCCTTTGCCTTTGCGATGGCTTCTGTGCGCGCCTCATTCTGTACCGAGGTCGGATCATCTACGGTGAACTGGAGGTTCGACACCTCGTTCGCGCCGTTCGTCACAACACCCGCAAGTATTTCGCCTACCTTTTCAAAATTACGCACCTTCACCTGCACCGTCTGGCGCACCTCATACCCCACTATCTCTGCAGGGGGGCACGCGCCGCCATATTTTGGACAGTTCGAATACTGGTAACGGGGCGTGAGCGTGTACTGCTCCGTCTTCACATCCTTGTCATCCACGCCGCTCTGCTTTACGAACGCGATAGCACGATTCATTTTGTCCGTGTTGTCTTTTACAAGGGGCGCAATAGAGGTGCCGCCTTGAGTAAAGACGGAGAATGAGAACTGCGCCACATTCGGCACGGTAACCGCCTTCCCTTCCGCACTCACGGTGAAACTGCGGAACGAGCTCGGCTGAATAGATTTCGAATACGCATCGGCATAGACGTATGCGCTGTACCCCGCAAGCAAGCCCGCGACAGCGAACGCCACCCACGCATAATTCCTTATTTTTTCATTCATCATATGTTATTCATTATACTATACGTCCGTGCGGAAGCGCGCGTGTGAGGCGCCTCAACGCTTCCTGTATATCGCCCGCGGTAGTTGCCCTCCCCATCGAGAACCGAATACCGCGCGAGAGATTGTCGCAGAGCGCGCCGAGCACATGTGAACCTTTCGCCGCGCGCGCCGCGCATGCCGAGCCGGTTGAAACCGCGATGCCCGCCATATCAAGCCGCACCAAAAGGTCATCGACGGGGATGTTGGGGAACGCCACATTTAGTATGTGGGGCGCCGCGCCGCTGAAATGCGCCTCGTCCATGCCATGCACCCACGCCTCAGGCATGCGTTTTTTGATGCCGGCCCAAAGGATTTTTTTGAGGCTAAGAAGCCGTTTCGCTTCCTTCACGCGCTCGTACTCGACTGCGGTAACCGCCGCCGCGAATCCCACGATGCCCGCCACATTCTCCGTGCCAGAACGCATCCCGAACTCCTGGCCTCCGCCCGTGATGATGGGGGCGAGCGTCTCCCGTTCTTCCCTTTCACGCACAAAGAGCGCGCCCACTCCCTTTGGCCCTCCTATCTTATGCGCGGAGAGGGTGAGCATATCCACGGAAAGTGCCTCAACATTACATGCACAATAATTGAACGCCTGCACCGCATCG
>JAKAID010000010.1 GCA_021814545.1 bacterium | reverse complement strand
CGCCGATTCTTCCCCAAGAGATGCTGGATATAGGCCGCAACCCCCATCATTGCTGCATTATCCGTATTGAAGGCGAACGAGGGAGCGAAGAACTTCGCATGGAGCTCATCGGCCTTCACAGCAAGTGCCGTGCGGAGCGCGGTATTTGCGGCCACACCCCCAGAGAGGAGAATAGCGCGCGCATCGAATTGCCGCACCGCGCGCTCGGTCTTTTTCGCCATCACATCAACAACCGCCGCCTCAAAACTCGCGGCGACGTCCGCAGTATTCGCCCGTGGATTATCCCTCATATAATAGAGTACCGAGGTTTTAATGCCGGAGAAGCTAAAGTCATAATCAGGCGAGCCGAGCATGGGGCGCGGGAAGGTGATAGCCGTACGGTTGCCCGTCTTTGCAAGTCGTTCTATTTCGGGGCCGCCCGGGTAGGGGAGTTTCAGGACGCGTGCCACCTTGTCGAATGCTTCGCCGATAGCATCATCGCGTGTTTCGCCGAGTTTTTTCCATTGCGTGAGCGAGTCCATCTTGAGGAGCATAGTGTGGCCGCCGCTTACCACGACACCGATTGCGGGGAAGAGCGAAGGAAGCTTTGCGACTTTGTACACATTTTTCTCCGCTTCGCGGGCGAGGAGGAAGCTCAAAAGGTGTCCCTCCATGTGGTTTACACCGAGGAGGAGCGCTTTCGGATAATATTTTTTATGTATTTCTTTTGCGAAGCCAATGCCCGTCCAGAGTGCAGGCTCAAGGCCCGGACCCACGGTAACCGCGACCGCATCTATCTTCTTTTTACCGATTATTCCGCGCATTTCCTCGAACATTGGGGGGAGTGCCAAAAGGTGCTCGCGTTTCGCGAGGTTTGGCACGACCCCGCCGAACGGGCGGTGGACGGCAATTTGCGAAGAAATCACACTCTTTATAATGGTGAACGCGGGCGTGGAAAGGCCGCCCCTGGCTTCTACAAGGGCCATTGCGGTCTCATCGCAGGAGGTTTCTATCGCGAGTATCCTCATATAGCGGGATTATAGGGTGCGCGCGATAATTAATCAAAAGATAGTGTATAATTTTTGTATGATACAAACATTAATGACGTGGAGCGGCATCGGGCCCCTCGCCCTCCGCCTCGCCCTCGGTCTCATCCTCGTCGTGCACGGATGGCCGAAGTTCGCGCACTTGCGGCGCACGGAAGATGATATGGAGGTTATGGGCTTCAAGCCCGGCAAGTTGTGGGGCACGCTTGTCGCGCTCGTGGAGTTCGTGGGGGGCCTTATGCTCATCGCGGGTTTTTTGACGCCGGTCGTCGCGGCACTTGTGGTCGCGGAATTCGCGGTCATCATTGTTTCAGTGAAAGCGAACGAACCGCTCGTGGGTGGGTATGAATTTGAACTCCTTATCCTCGCTGCGGCGCTGGCGCTCGTATTTATAGGAAGCGGTGTTTACGGCGTAGACCAGGTTTTTAACATTTCGCTCTACTAAAAAGGCCGCACCGCACACCCGAACCCCCGTCCTTGTATGGCGGGGGTTTAGGCTTTATGATAGCGGCATGAAACGGGCGTTGGAGATACTGCCGGGCGCGCTCTCTTGGGGAACCCTCGCGTTGCTCCTCGTGTTGTCTTGGAAGCTGCCGCTCGCGGTAGCGCTCTTTATTGTCATTTACGATCTCTACTGGCTTTTGCGCACGGTCTACTTTTTCATCCACCTGCGCGCCTCGTTCGTACTCATGCGCAAGAATGAGCGCACGAACTGGCGGGAAACACTGGAAACGTCGGGCATGAAGTGGGACGAGGTTCGGCACGCCGCGGTCTTCACTATATATAAGGAGCCGTACGAAGTGGTGCGCGAGAGCGTAGAGAACCTCACGCGTGCGAACTTTCCCCTGAAGCGCATCTATTTGGTGCTCGCGCTTGAGGCGCGCGGCGGCGCGGGAGACCGCGTGAACGCGGAAAAAATCATTGCCGAGTTCGGCGACATGTTCGCGCGTGCGCGTATTACCGTGCATCCGGGAGACATTGAGGGGGAGGTCGCCGGCAAGGCATCGAACGAGGCGTGGTCAGTACGCCGATTTTATGAAGACGTGGTGAAGGATTCCGGCACGCGCACCGAAGACGTGCTTGTGACCGTGTTCGATGCGGATGTGCACGCGGGCAAAGAATTCTTCGGAATACTAACCCACGCATTTTTGAGCAATCCTGACCGTCTCCACTCCGGATATCAGCCGGTCGCAGTCTTTTCGAATGCATACACCGTACCGCTCTTTGCGCGTCTCCTCGGGTTCTCTTGCACATTCTGGACACTCATCCAGCAGGCGCGCGCGGAGAAACTCATTACTTTCTCCTGCTACAGTCTTCCGCTTACGGCGCTCGTTGATGTGGGCTTTTGGAGCACGGATGTCATCGCGGAAGATGCGCGCATCTTCTACCAGTGCCTCGACCGCTACGCGGGCAACTGGCGCGTGACGCCGCTCAATTATCCGGTGGCGATGGAGGCGGTTTCGGGTGGTTCGCTTTGGGAGGCGGCGAAGAATTTATATAAGCAGCAGCGCCGTTGGGCGTGGGGCGCGGAGAACATTCCCTTCGTGGTAACAAAACTTTTTGCGAATAAAAAATTCTCGCTGCGTGAAAGGTGGTATTGGACATACGACATTATCGCCACTTTTCACATGTGGGCGGTGAGCTCGCTTGCCATTTTCTTTGCGGGATTTTTGCCGAACCTTCTGGGCGGCGCCGAGTTCCGCACCTCGGTCGCTTCGTACAATCTTCCCATGCTCACGAGCCTGCTGATGAACTTGAGTATGTTCGGCGTGGTAACTTCTGCATTCTTGAGTATCCTGCTGCTCTCGCCCAAAGAAGCCTTTCCGCACGCGCGTTGGTACCACTATCTCTCCTACGCACTCCAATGGATATTCGTTCCTGTGGCGCTCATCGCATTCGGCGCGCTTCCCGCGCTCGATGCGCAAACCAGGCTGATGTTTGGCGGGAGGTTCCGGCTTGGGTATTGGAATACGCCGCGCGCAAGTAAGGCAAAAAGCAAATAGCGACCAAGGAGTAGGAGGAGAGTTCGATTTTGCTTTATACTGAGAGCGTATGAAGGAATTCGTTACGCATGCACTGGTGCTGCGCGTTGAGCGTTCGCGCGAATATGACCGCGTGGCGACTTTGTTCACAAAAGACTTGGGGCGCGTGCGGGTGAAGGTGACGAGTGGCGCAAGGCTGCTTTCAAAATTTGCACCCCATCTTGATCCGTTAAACCTTGTGCGGGTACGCCTCGCCCACAAGAACGGGTACACGCTGACTGACGTGCTGACCGAGGAGCGCTTCGCAGCGATGCGGAAGGACTCCGCTCGTTTCGGGCGCGCGCTTCGCGCTGCAGCGCTTGTGCTTGCCTTGAGCGCGGAGGGGGAGCCTGACCTTCGTATTTGGCATGAACTTGTGCGCGCCCTCACGGACGATGCATTGGTGTTGCGGTCGCTTCTCGCATATTTCGGCTATGATGTCGCGCACGCGAGCTGCGAACGGTGCGGGGCAAATCCGGCGCCGCAGTTCGCGGTGCCGCTCCACGCGCTCCTGTGCATGGGGTGTGCTGCCACACTTCCTGAACATGCGCTACTATTAATAGGAGAATGATGAAACACATAGATCGAGAGGAGCGGGTGCGCGCGGCCATTGTCGGCGTGATTGCGTTCTTTGGCCTTGTCATTGTGGGGGCCGCCGCAGTGCTTTTTTTTGTGCTGTATGGCGGCGGTGCGCAGAATGTGGATTTTACGCTCACGGTTCCCGCGGAGACCGCGCGCGGTGTTCCTTTTGATGTGAGTGTAGGGGTTTCGAACGGGCAGGAAACGGTGATGAATGATGCGACGGTACGGCTCGATCTCCCGCAGGGCGTGGTCTATCTGGGCGTAACGGACGAGCGGGGAAACGCAGTATCGGATGCTATCGGCGATATCGGTGCGGGGAGCGTCGCGAAGCGTACGTACAAAGTCATTGCCGTGGACCCCGTAGGCTCAAAAGAAGTGATACGCGCGAGCGTGTCGTACGCGTCGGGGAGGAGCGGGCGTTTTAATCTTGAGGACAAGAAGGAGGTGGCGGTGACCGCGGATGCGGTAACGGTTTCAACGAAGCTTCCCGAGCGCGTAATGCGCGGCTCCACGTTTGAGTTCGAGGTGAACTACAAGAATATTTCTCATTTCGATTTTCCTGACCTTGCGCTCAAGGCAAGCTATCCCGATTCCTTTAAGTTCGAGTCGGCCTCCTTCCCTCCCGACACGAACGATAATTATTGGCGCCTGGGCGAACTGCGCGCGAATTCCGCGGGGAAGCTCATTATCAAAGGAACGTATATGGGTGGAAGCGACGAGCCGCTTGAAATTCCGGTCGTAATGAACGCGCAATACCTGGGGAACGATTATGCCATTGCCGAGTCGTCTTCGACCTCCGCACTCGCACCCTCGCCCGTGTTTCTTACTATCACGGTGAATAATCAAGATGGCTATGTGGCGCGCGTGGGGGACAAGCTCACCTTCACTATCCATTATGAAAATAAGAGCGGCGTGGCGCTTTCAGATGCGGCAATGACCGCGTCGCTTGCGAGTGACATGATTGACTGGAGCACGCTCGAAACGAACGCGAATGTAAATGACCTCACAAAAACGCTCACGTGGGACGCGTCAGTGCTTCCGACCTTCCACCTGCTTGATGCGGGTGCGGCGGGGGACGTAACCGCAACGGTCCGTCTCAAAAATCTTTTCCCCATCGAGCGCATCGGGAATAAGAATTATTCCGTAAAGGTGGCAGCGAATTTCAGCTCGCCCACGGTGCCCTACTATATGAATGCGGGAAAGACCGTTGCGGCAGCAAAAAGCGAAACGAAGATAGCGGGGCTCGTAGCGCTTGAATCGAAACTATTCTTCCGCGATGCCGATGTGAGCGTAGTGAACCTCGGCCCCTTCCCGCCGCGCGTGGGGCAGGCGACGGAGTACACGGTGCATTGGCGCATCAGGAACTATGCGACTGACTTGAGCAATGCGGTGGTACGCGCGCATCTTCCTGCGGGTGTCGAATTCGTGAGCGCGATAAAGAGCGGCGCAAGTAACGCGCCCGCATTCGAAAGCACCACAGGTGATGTGGTGTGGAACGTGGGAAAAATCGCGGCAACGAGGGGAGTGGTAAGCGACCCGCTTGAGGCGGTCTTCAAGGTGCGCGCAACGCCTTCCGCATCCGACGTGGGCCAATTCATGGCTATTATCGGTGAGACGACCCTCGTCTCGAGCGATGATTTTACGGGGCTCGAGCTCGATGCGCGCGCGAGCAGCCTTTCGACGGTACTTTCAGACGACCCTACGGTCGGCCAGGATGGCGGCCGCGTCGTCCAATAACATTTGTCAGAATTCGGCACTTTAGTGTAGGTTTATTAGTAATGGATATTTTCGAGACTATAGGCTCGCTCGCGAAACGCAGAGGGTTCATCTATCCCGGCTCTGACATTTACGGAGGTCTTGCGGGTACGTGGGATTACGGACCGCTCGGCGTTGAATTGAAGCGCAATCTCAAGAATGAGTATTGGCGTTCGATGGTGCAGCTCCGTGACGATGTAGTGGGGCTTGATGCGGCTATCATAATGAATCCGAAGGTCTGGGAAGCCTCGGGTCATCTTGAGTCATTCTCTGACCCGCTCGTCGAGTGCAAGAAGTGCCACCACCGGTTCCGCGCGGACCAGGTGGGCCAGAAGTGCCCGGACTGCGGCGGCGAGTTCACCGAACCGAAGACCTTCAACCTCATGGTGGAGACTTACCTCGGCGTTATCGAAGGCGAAAAACTGAAAACCTATCTCCGCGGTGAGATTACGCAGGGCGTGCATGTGAACTTCAAAAATGTGCTCGATTCAACGCGCGTGAAACTTCCGTTCGGCGTGGCGCAGATCGGAAAAGCATTCCGCAATGAAATAACCCCCGGCGGACTCACGTTCCGCTCGCGCGAGTTTGAGCAGATGGAAAATCAGTTTTATGTGAAGCCGGAACTCGAATCTTCAATGCAATGGATGGAGTATTGGAAGAACGAAAGAATGAAGTGGTATCTCTCGCTTGGGCTTCGCAAAGAGAATCTTCACTTTAAGGACCACGAGCAGCTCGCGCACTATGCGCGCGCGGCATGCGACATCGAATATAACGCAAATGGCGAATGGAAAGAGATGGAAGGTATCCATCATCGCGGCGACTGGGACGTGCGCCGCCACCAGGAGTATTCGAAGCAGGATATGACCTATTTCGATGAGGAAACGAAGGAGCGCTATCTCCCGTGGATTATCGAAACCTCGGGCGGCGTGGATCGCGCGACGCTCTTCTTCCTCATGGACGCATATCGCGAAGAAGAAACGAAGCCGGGCGAGACGCGCGTGGTGTTGAAGCTTCATCCGAAGCTCGCGCCCTTCAAGGCGGCGGTCTTCCCCCTCCTCCAGAACAAGCCCGAGCTTGTAGCGCTTGCGCAGTCTATTTATAAAGACTTAAAGCAGGACTGGATGATAGCGTGGGACGCGCGCGGCAATATCGGCAAGCGCTATCGCGCGCAGGATGAGGCGGGCACGCCCTTCTGTTTTACGGTAGATTTCGACAGCTTGGAGAAGAAAGATGTGACGGTGCGCGACCGCGACACGATGGAACAGACGCGCGTAAAAATCACCGACCTCCGCGATTTTCTGAAGAAAAAGCTGGCATAGCCGGTAGGGGGCTCGTCCGACACTCTTGGCGAGAGGGTAAGACTTGGGCGTCGCCCCGGAGACACCCTCGAGCTCAAGAATGTCGGGCGAGTCTCGTTGGTGAGGTTCCACAAAGTCTTTCCGCCGGGTGCGCTAAAAAGCGGCACAAGTTGCCGTTTTTTTGCATCCCGCTATGATGAACGTATGCAAGATTTCAAGCGGATTGTCTTAAAGAGCGGGATGCGCCTTATTTTGGTTCCTCAAAAACAGAGCCTCGCAACGCTTGTCGCGGTGCTTGTTGAGGCGGGCTCGAAGTACGAGTCAAAGAAGCAGAACGGCATCTCGCACTTTTTGGAGCACATGTGCTTTAAGGGGACCGCGAAGCGCCCGGGCGCGATGGATATTGCGAAAGACCTGGACAGTTTGGGTGCGCAGTACAATGCATTCACCTCTCAAGAGTACACAAGCTACTACGTGAAGGCGCGCAACGAAGTATTCGATGAGTCGCTCGAAATAATCGCCGACCTCTACTTGAACCCCACACTCCAGACCCCGGAGATAGAGAAGGAGAAGGGGGTTATCGTGGGCGAGATAAATATGTACGAGGACATGCCCCAGCGGAAAGTATGGGACGTATTCATGGAACTTCTCTACGGCGACCAGCCGGCAGGGTGGAACATCGCGGGACCAAAGGAGAACGTGAAGGCGTTCACGCGCGAGGATTTTGTGAACTATCGCAGCCGGCACTATGTGGCGCAGGCGACGACGCTTGTGGTCGCGGGCGGGTTCAACGAAAAAGGCGTTGTGGAAAAGATAGAGAAGTATTTTGCGGGGCTCCATCGCGCACCAAAAGGAACCAAACTCGCGGTGAAAGAGCGCCAGGCGCGGCCGCAGGAAACCGTATCGTTCAAAAAATCGGACCAGACCCATCTTGTGATGGGATTCCGCGCGTTCGATGTGTTCGATGGGCGCAAGTACGCGCTCCAGGTGCTCGCGGATATTTTGGGCGGCGGCATGAGCTCGCGCCTCTGGCAGGTCATCCGCGAAGAGATGGGGGCCGCATACTACGTGGGCGCCTCTCCCGACCTCTACTCGGACCACGGCCTTGTGGCGATGTCTGCGGGCGTGCACCATGAGAAGGCGAAGCCGGCGGTTACCGCGGGCCTCAAAGAATTCGCACGGCTGAAGACCGAGCTCGTGTCTCCGAATGAGCTCACGCGCGCGAAGGACCACCTTATCGGTAACTTCTTCCTCTCGCTTGAAACGTCGGACCAGCTCGGATATTTCTATGGAGGGCAGGAGGTGATGCGCATGAAGCTCAAGGACCCGAAGAAGGTGGCGGCGAGTATAAAGGCGGTGACCGCGGAAGACATTCGCCATGTGGCGCGGCAGCTCTTCACGCCGAAAGCATTGAACTTCGCGGTGGTGGGTCCTTTTAAGAAGGGCGCGTTCCAAAAAATCCTCTCGCTCTAACGCAATGGACAAAAAACGCTTCTACATAACGACAACGCTCCCATACGTGAACGCAAAGCCGCACATGGGCCATGCGCTTGAATTCGTGCAGGCGGACGTTATCGCGCGCTACCAAACGCTTCTCGGAAAAGAAGTGTTTTTCAACACGGGCACCGACGAGCACGGGCAGAAAATCTACGAGAAAGCGCTTGAGGAGAAAAAGACGCCACAGGCGTATTGCGATGAGTATGCGGCAAAGTTCAAGGTCATTCTCGAAAAACTCGATATCACAAAAAACATCCACTTCATTCGCACGACCGACGCGCACCACGTGGCGGCGGCGCAGCGCTTCTGGAAGCGGTGCGATGAGAACGGCGACATTTATAAGAAAATCTATAAGGTAAAGTATTGCGTGGGTTGCGAGCTTGAGAAAACGGATTCCGAACTGGTAGACGGGAAGTGCCCCATACACCAGAACCTCACCCTGCAGGAGATAGAGGAGGAGAACTACTTCTTTCGCTTCTCGAAATACGGGAAGCCGCTCCTCGCGCTTTATGAAGCGCATCCGGATTTTGTAGTACCCAGCTTCCGCTTCCACGAGATAAAGAATTTCGTAGAAAAAGGCCTCGCGGATTTCAGCATTTCGCGCGTGAAGGCGAAAATGCCCTGGGGTATTCCCGTGCCGGGCGATGATACGCAGGTCATGTACGTATGGTTCGATGCGCTTATCAACTATATTTCCACGCTTGGTTGGCCGGAAAACGCTGACCAATTTGAGAAGTTCTGGGGCACGAAAGGGGAGCCGAATGGCATTCAGGTCGCGGGCAAGGATAACCTGCGCCAGCAGTCGGCGATGTGGCAGGCGATGCTCCTCTCGGCGGGGTTGCCGCCCTCAAAGCAGATAATTATCCACGGGTTCGTAACGAGCGGAGGGCAGAAGATGTCGAAGAGCGCGGGGAATGTGATAGACCCGTATGAGGTCGTAGAAAAATATGGCACGGACGCACTCCGCTACTGGCTTGTCCGCGAAATGAATACGTTCGAAGACGGCGATTTCACTTGGGAAAAGTTCGTGGAGGGCTACAACGGCGGCCTTGCGAATGGCGTGGGCAACCTTGTGAGCAGGGTGATGAAGATGGCCGCGACGACCGGCGTCGAGGTGAAGCGCGAGATGAACCTCGCAACGGACGGCGAGTTCGCCAGCTTCCGCACCCACCTGGATGCGTACGAAATAAAGAAGGCGGCGGATGAGGTGTGGAGATTGGCGGCAAGTCTCGACAAAAAAATCCAGGAGACCGAGCCCTTCAGGCTCGTAAAGACCGACCCCGAAGCCGCAAAAAAGATAATCAAAGAATTAGTACGCGCGCTCTGGGTTATCGGCTTCATGCTGCAGCCGTTTCTTCCCGAAACGAGCGAGAAGATATTGAACATATTGCGGGCGCCGAAAGAACCGTTCGCGCCACTCTTTCCGAGGAAATAGAAAAACCCCCGCCGATGTGCGGGGGTTTGTGTCTTACGCCGAGAGGCGCTGGTCGTTCACGAGGAAGCGGGTGATGTCACTCGCGGAGCTTGCGATGTAGTCGGGGTCCGTGCTCATGATGCGCCGTACGGTCTGGTAGCCGTAGGTCACGCCAATCGTCGTCATGCCGAGCCGCTTCGCGGCGGCGAGGTCGTCGGCGTTGTCGTCGACGTAGATGCACTGGGCAGGGTCGAGTCCGTAGCTCTTCTTGAGCTCGAGGAAGGCCTCGCCCTTCGCCCTCGCTTCCGCGATGATCATGGTGAAGTGGCGGTCGAGGTCGAACTCGATGCTCCGCTCCTGCATGATGTTCTCGTCCTCCGCGGTCACGATGATGTTCTCCGAGCCGCGAACGGCGAGGAGGTCGAGAAGCTCCTTCACGCCATCGAAGAGCGCAGGTGCCGCACCGCACGTCCTGAAGTGCTCCCGGCGGATGCGGTTCAGTTCGCCCGCGGTGACCGAGCGGGGGATGCCGTTCCGCCAGTAGAAGCTCTCCATGTAGTGCGAGGTAATCTGCTCCCGATAGATATCGGGAGAAGGCACCGCGACACCATACGTCCTGAAGATCTTCTCGATGCTTCCGTAGACGACGGGGAAGTCATCGAGTAGCGTTCCGTTCCAGTCGAACAGCATGGTCTTCCAAGCCATTCCGTTCTCCTTAATTGGTGAACTGCATGTGATACGAACTGATGTCTATGGTATAGTGGTGGGGCATAAATTGCAATATCTATGAAATTTGTCCATATCGATGCTCACACCCACGTGCAATTCCCTGCGTACAATGAAGATAGAAAAGAGGTTATCGAGCGCGCACGCGCTGCGGGCATTGCGCTCGTGAATGCGGGCGCCGACCGAGCCTCATCCGAAGCGGCGGTACGCGTGGCGCACGAATTTCCTGAGGGAGTATTCGCAACGGTGGGGCTTCATCCCACCGAAAATGAAGTATTCGACGAAGATGTATATCGTACGCTTGCCCGCGACGAGAAGGTGGTGGCGATAGGCGAGTGCGGGCTCGACTACTTCAGGCTTGTGGGCGACACTGCGGCCGCGCGGGCAAAACAGCAGGAAACGTTCCTCGCGCAGGTACGACTCGCGCATGAGGTTGGGAAGCCGCTCATGATACACTGCCGCAACGCGATGAGCGACCTTATTGCGCTCCTCAATGAACAGCGCGCGCTCCTTCGTGAGTCTGCGGGGGTGATGCATTTCTTCACGGGCTCGCCAGAGGATGCCGAGGCGCTCTTGCGGCTCGGATTTTATTTCACCTTCGGTGGCGTCATCACGTTCTCACACGATTACGACGGAGCTGTTGCGCGTATTCCGCTCGACCGACTTCTTACGGAAACCGATGCGCCCTACGTTACACCTGTTCCCAATAGGGGGAAGCGCAACGAACCGCTTTTCGCACTCGATATTGAGTGCCGCCTTGCGGATATGAAGGGTGTTGCTGCCGATGCGCTTGCGGCGCAGGTGGTCGCGAATGCCGAACGCGTATTCGGGGTGAAATTGGGGTAGGAATTGTCACGCCGCGCGCCTTTGCAGTACAATTGAACTCATGAAGAAGTACGATTTCGCGAAGCTCGAAAAGAAGTGGCAACGGGTCTGGAAGAAGGAGGGGACCTACGAGCCGAAGTTTAAGACCGCGAAGCGGCCTTTTTATAACCTTATGATGTTCCCATACCCTTCGGCCGAGGGGCTGCATGTGGGGAACATGTACGCATTTACCGGCACGGATATTTACGGCCGCACGAAGCGCATGCAGGGGTTCGACGTGTTCGAGCCTATTGGCCTTGATGGGTTCGGCATCCATTCCGAGAACTATGCGATGAAGATAGGTACGCATCCTCTGAAACAGTCAAAGGTTTCAGAGAAGCGGTTTTATAAGCAGCTGGAGGTCATCGGCAACGGATTCGCATGGAACGAGCGCCTTGAGACCTACGACCCCAACTATTACCGCTGGACGCAGTGGCTCTTCGTGCAGATGTGGAAGCACGGGCTCGCATACCGCAAGAAGCAGGGGGTGAACTGGTGCCCGGGCTGTAAGACGGTGCTTGCGGATGAGCAGGTCATCGACGGGAAGTGCGAGCGCTGTTCGAGCGTGGCGGAAAAAAAGGAGCTTGAGCAGTGGTTCTTCCGTATCACGAACTACGCAGAGCGGCTACTCGGTAACCTTTCAAAAATAGATTGGTCAGAGCGCGTGAAGATAGCGCAACGGAATTGGATAGGCCGCTCCGAGGGGGCGCACATTGATTTTCGTATTGAGAACCATGCCGCGCACACTATCCGCGTGTTCACGACGCGCCCCGATACGCTTTTCGGCGCGACCTATGTGGTATTGGCGCCCGAGCACGCGCTCGTGAAAGAGCTTCGCGCAAGTATTACGAACTATAAAGAAGTGTCCGACTATGCGCAGGCGGCCTCGCTTCGTTCCGAAGAAGAGCGCATCGCCGAGAACAAAGAAAAGACCGGCGTTGAATTGAAAGGAGTGAAGGCGGTGAACCCTGCGAATGGCGCAAAAATCCCCGTATTCGTTGCGGATTACGTGCTCGCGTCCTACGGCACGGGGGCTATTATGGCAGTCCCCGCGCACGATGAGCGCGATTTTGCGTTCGCGAAGAAACACCACCTGCCGATGACGATCGTGGTGCGGGGCGAGCAGGTTAAACTCCACGAGCATCTCACCGAGGCATATACGGGGGACGGGCGCCTTGTAAATGCTGATAAGTTCGACGGGATGACCATCGAAGACGCAAAATGGGCCATCACGAAGTTCGTGGGCGGCACGCGCAAGGTGCAGTTCCGTCTCCGCGACTGGCTCGTGTCGCGCCAGCGCTACTGGAGCCCTCCTATCCCTATGATTTTCTGTGAGTCGTGCGCGTTCAGGAATCTCGGTGAGCAGCGCGAGATGCCAGGCTGGTACGCGGTACCGGAAAAGGACTTGCCGGTGAAACTGCCCTATGTGAAAGAGTTCCGCCCGGAAGGGAAGGGGGAATCACCGCTCGCGTCCGTGGCAGCCTTCTACAAAGTGAAGTGCCCGCACTGTGGCAAGACCGCGCGCCGGGAAACAGACGTGTCTGATACCTTCCTTGATTCGGCGTGGTACTTCTTGCGTTATCCGAGCGTGAAGAACAAAAAAGCGGCGTGGGATAGCGCTATCACAAAGCGCTGGCTTCCCGTCAACATGTACATCGGCGGCGCGGAACACTCCGTGCTTCATCTCCTCTACTCGCGGTTCGTCACGATGGTGATGAACGACCTTGGGTATATCGACTTTGACGAGCCGTTCACGAAGTTCCGTGCGCACGGCCTTCTCATCAAAGAGGGCGCGAAGATGTCGAAGTCGAAGGGGAACGTGGTGAATCCGGACGAATACGTGAAGAGGTTCGGCGCGGATGCGCTCCGTACCTACCTTATGTTCCTCGCGCCATTCGAGCAGGGCGGCGACTTCCGTGATGCGGGTATTTTAGGGGTAACGCGCTTCTTGGAGCGCGTGTGGAAGCTCGGCAATAGCATTGCGAAGAAGCGTATAAAGACGGACGCGGCTATAGCGCGCGCGCTCCACCGCACGATAAAAAAAGCGACCGAAGACATCGAGAGTCTGCAGTACAACACGACCGTGAGCGCACTTATGATGTTTTTGAATGAAGCGGAGGCGGGAAATATCGCGCGCAAAGAGTTCGAGGCGTTCCTGAAGCTTGTGGCGCCCTTTGCACCGCACATAGCGGAGGAACTGTGGCATATCTTGGGGAATAAAACCTCGATACACCACGCCGCATGGCCGGAGTTCGATAAAAAGATGCTCACCGAAGAGTCATTTGACCTTGTGGTTCAGGTGAACGGCAAGTTCAAGGGCCGCATGAAGGCCCCCCGGAACATTACCGAAGACGGGGCGAAAAAATTAATTATGGAAGATGCAGCGCTTGCGGCGGCGCTTCATGGCAAGAAGGTGCACAAAGTTATTTTTGTGCAGAATAGGCTCATCAACTTTGTTGTTGGCGCATGAAAAAAATAGGGCTCATCTTCATATTCTTTTTCGTCGCTTTCGGCGCGTATCTTGCGATACGTTCATTCCGCGGCGAGGGCGTGCTGAAGTTCATTAGGCTGCCGAATCTTGGAGCAAGCACAACGCTTGGCCAGTATGTGGAAGCGCCAAAGGGGAGCCATGTGTTATACCCGAAGACCGAGCCGGCAATGAACCGCCCCGCGGCCACTCCGCCGCAAGGGTTCGTGGGGGCACAGCTCTCACCTTACTACAAGCGGGTATATTTGAGCGCGGTGAGCCACCCGTACTACGCGAATGACCCTCGTGGCCAGTTTACTCTCTATGCGGATGCATCACTTCCCAACTCCGTTGATATCACCGGATGGTCGGTGAAAGGGAACGGTGCGTATGGGGTGAGTATCCCGACCGCGGTCGCGGATTTTAGAAAGCTCCTCATTATGTACACGCCCTCATTCCGCGGCACGGACGACATTGTGCTGCGCCCGGGGGATTCTGTAACGTTCTACAGCGGGCAGAGCCCCATGAATGGCGTAAGCTTGCGGCTCAACAAATGCACGGGGTATTTGAACGAATCGTATGCGTTCTCTCCCACGCTGCCGAACGAGTGCCCCCGCGCGGAGAGTCCGCGCACGGTGTACTTCACCGGAAAGTGCCAAGATTATCTGCGTTCGATAAATACCTGCCATGCGCCCTCGCAGGATTCTATCAATAACGCGCTCGATGCGAATGATGTTGAATGCCGCGCCTTTGTCGGCAGGCTCACCTATGACGGGTGTTACGCGGACCACCGGAATGACGTTGATTTCTTTTCGCGCGAGTGGCGCGTGTGGCTGAACCAGTATTTGCCGTTCGATGTGCTCCATGACCGCCTCGTTATCTACGATAGGCAGGGGCTCATGGTGAACGAGTACGTGTACTAACTTACTTTCTCTCGCCGAGCGTTACCAACACATGCTGTTCCGCATCATCGCGGAGCAGGGTGAGGGTCACCACTTCTCCGACCGCACTTGTTTCGAGGTAGTCCTGGATGCTGCGCTCCGGGACTATTTTTTTACCGTTCCACGCGAGGATGATGTCGTTTTCCCTGATACCGGCAAGGTCTGCGGGGCTCTGCGCGACAACGGCGCTATCCATGGGGTGTTCTTTGGTCACGAGCGCGCCGTAGTCTACCGGGAGCTGCAATTTTTCTTTGAAATCCGGATTGATGGAGAGGTAGCGCACGCCAAAGAGCGGGCGCCTGATGCGGCCGTATTTTTTTACATCGGCGATGTCGCGCCGTGCGGCGTTGATGGGGATGGCGAAGCTGATATTTTCGGCGCCTGCGACAACGGCGGCATTAATGCCGATGACCTTGCCGTAAATATTCACAAGCGGTCCGCCGGAGTTGCCGGGGTTAATGGCGGCGTCCGTCTGAATGAGGCCGCGCATCTCTTGTGCGGGAGCCCTGGGGTCCGCGTGCGCGGAAACCGCGCGGGAAAGGCCGGAAATGATGCCCATCGAAACAGTGTCTTTAAAAATACCGAGCGCATTGCCGAAGGCGAGTACGGTCGCGCCGAGTTCTATCTCGTTCGAATCGCCGAGGTCTACTGTCGGCAAGGGGCGTGCGGGCGCGATGCTTAAAATCGCCACATCGTCCACCGGATCGCGCGCAAGGAGGGTCGCGGGGTAGGTGGTGCCGTCGCTTGTGATGACCGAATAGGAAACGCCGGGCTCATCTATCACGTGCCGATTGGTGAGAATGATACCGCGCTTGTCCACCACAAAACCGGAGCCCCCACCGACCTCCACCATGCCGCGCGCATCTATCTTTTCCGGCGGAATATTAAGATGGGCGTGCTTTGATTTGCGCTTGTTTGCCGCCTCGTACTCCTTTTCAAGCGCCTCAAGCTTTTTCGTGAGCACTACGGAAACGACCGCGGGCATTACCGCGCGCACAGTCTTTACCACTCTTGAGTTCTCTCGTTTCATTGAGTTCATTGTATCAAAAAAAGAGAATAAAAAACCCGCGTGCGATATGCACGCGGGGTGGCGCGTCGGGGAGAGGCACTGCCTCTCCCGTGGCGCTAATTGAACTCAGGTCTACGCGAGGAGGTGATGCCGGCGAAGCTCATTGCCTCGCGGCCGCAATGCGTCGCGCACATGCCGTCCACGGTGAACTGCCCGATGATGATTTGCTCATCCTCCGAGAATTCATCGCGGCAGCGCACGTAATTCTCTGAGAAGAGGCGTTCGCCGTTCGCGCGGAAGTAGAGTGCTGCAGCATAGGCGACTTCGCATGCGCGCGGCAGCTCGTCCGCGGGCGTGAGCAATCGCTCCTGGTCCCTGAAAGACTCGCCGAGCGAATTGAGCACGATGCCGGTGCGGACGAGATACCAGCGTAGCCCAACGGTAGCCGTGTTGGCGAAGTCGTGTTGGTCGTACCACGCTTCGCCGTCGCGCGCTTGGAACGCGTCGGGCATGCACGCGCGGATGCGGGTGATGGCGAGCGGGTATCCCGCAACGAGGACATGCGTATACCGGCACTCGCGAAGCGTAGCGGCGCTCCAGGGGATGGTCGCAAGCTTCAGGAGCTCCTTGTTGTGGTACTTCACGCCGAAGTAGCGCATCACCTCGTCCGTGCCGAGGAAGTGTGACTTCATGATGTCACGCGCGAGGCGCTGGTTCGCGACCGGTTTTCCCGTGCCGCCCGCGGCATGTTCGATGATGCTGCGCGCGAGCGCATTGTCCTTCGCGTGCGCGATACGGACCATAAGCTCCTCGTCCAGTCCCGCGGCATAGAGCCGCGCGACAACCTCCTTTTCCAGGCGCTTTCTCTGGAGTGACTGCATTCCGTTCCCTTCTGCTCGATGGGAAGTGAGTGAGTTACGTTGTTAACGAGCTTGGAAAGTAAACCACAAGCACACTGCTTCGTCAACAACTATTTGCGGCAAATATACACGAACGCGGGCGGAAGATTCTTCCACACGATGCGGGAACGCTGTACGCTCCCGAACGTCTCCTCCAAAAGCTTTCTGAAACGTTTCCCCGCAGGTAGGACGGGGCTGTGGATGTAGGCAAAGGTCACGAAAATGCCGCCCGGTCGAAGCGCGCGATATGCGGCATCGAGCGTTTCACGCTGTATGCGCTCATTGAACACCGCCCAGGGGAGGCCGGAGATGATGCGGTCGCATGAAGTTTTCCCGTGCTCATGGAGCCGTGCGCCGATAGAGGCGGCGGCATCTTCGTGGATATGGACGGTAGGGAACGCAGCACGAAGCTTGGGGAGATGCGCGGGGTCGTTCTCGAGCGCAAGGTAGAACGCATCCGGGCGCATTTTTTTTAATGCAGCACGCGTAAATACGCCGGTGCCAGGCCCGAATTCAACGATGGTATGCGCGTCGCGAAGCTCCGCGAGGTCGGTAATGAGTTCGGAAAGCTCATTCCCCGAGGCAACGATGGCGCCCGCGAGGCGGGGGTTTTTGAAAATATCCAACGCAGTTGATTATACGGCGAAATCTTTTGCGGGTAAATAAAAACGCCCGGGGCCAGTGCCGGGCGTACATCGTATTAGCCTACGAACGAAAGTTTATCGCTCACGAAGTCGAGCGAGAGCATCTGCGGGTATCGCCACTCGGCCATGAACCGTTTTGCGTGTTCCGCCTTGGGAGGCGGCACCGCGTACTGTGGAGCAAGCCGCACGAATGTTCCGCGCTTCTTTGCGAAGTGTTCGCCGTCGAGCACCTCGACTTCGAATGCGAGGAAGAGCGGCAGGTCGGGGTGGCGCGCCTCCTCCGCCGCGCTGTTGCTTCGTGCGGCGCCCGCACAAGTGCCACACATGCGGTGCAATTCGGCAAAGGCGCGGGATTCGCCGGAACCGCGCCCCTCGATGAAGAGAAGCGACGCCTCGCGCGAGGAGCCGACGGTGCCGCACCGCGTGCAGTAGGCAAGCTTGCGCGCCTCGAGTTCTTCAAGGAAAAGTTTCGCCCACTTCTCGTTGTACTGTTTCACGAATTGCCGCAGTTCCTGTTGGCGCGCCTCGAGCTTCTCGCGAAGCTTTTTCACGATGCGCTCCGTCTCGCGCGCCTGGTGCATCAGCACCGCGAGTTCGCAGTACGTTTCGTTGCGACGCATATTAACCTCCGCGGGGTACTGCGGTCAGCCTACGCCGATAGCAGGGGAATTGCAACAATAAAAAATAGCCCCGTGGGGGATATTTTTGCTGCGGAG
>JAKAID010000002.1 GCA_021814545.1 bacterium | reverse complement strand
CGGTTCCTTATCGGTGATGTGCGCGATGCGAGCCGTGTTACCTACATCATGCAGGGCATTGACCTCGTGTTCCACGCAGCGGCGTTGAAGCAGGTTCCCAATTGCGAGTTTTTCCCCATGGAGGCAACGCTTACGAACGTGATAGGCGCACATAACGTTATGAGCGCCGCGGTGCACCACGGCGTGGAGCGGGTGGTCATATTGAGTACGGACAAGGCGGTGTACCCCATCAACGCGATGGGAATCACCAAAGCACTCATGGAACGCGTGATGATAGCGATCGCGCGCGAGAAGCGGAGCGATGCGGTGCTCTGCGGTACGCGCTACGGCAATGTGATGTACACGCGCGGCTCGGTTATTCCCTATTTTGTCGACCTCATGCGCCAAGGGAAGCCGCTCAAGGTAACCAACAAGAATATGACGCGCTTCATGATGTCGCTTACGGAATCCGTCGACCTCGTGCTCTACGCGCTCGCGCATGGCAAGGACGGGGAGATATACGTGCGCAAGGCGCCCGCGGCGACCGTGGGCACGCTTGCGGAGGCGATGGTGTCGCTCTTCGGCTACAAGGGTGGCGTTGAGGAAATAGGCATTCGCCCCGGCGAGAAGTCGCACGAAACGCTCGTATCGACCGAAGAGGCGGCCCGCGCAGAAGATATGGGCAAGTACTTCAAGATAAATCCCGAGGTGCCCGGCATGGACATGAAGCAGTACTATTTCAAAGGCAGGGAAGCGGTGTCTACGACCGAGGGGTACACCTCCGCGAACACGAAGCGTCTTACCGTGAAAGAGATGGAGGAGCTTCTTCTCACCCTTCCCGAGATACGCGAGGCGCTCAAGGAGTTCAAAAAATAGAAGTATGAAGATCGGGATCACCGGCTCCCGCGGATTTATCGGTTCGCATATTGCGGACCTTATGCGCACAAAGAAGAGCGTGCAAATCTTTTCTTTTGACCGGCCGAGGCAGGACATGCTTGATGCGGCACAGCTCGCTGCATTCGTGAAGGGCAAAGACGTCATCGTGCATGCGGCTGCGGTGAACCGCGGTACCGATACCGAGGTCGTCGCCGGAACGGTGGTCGCCACTCACAACCTCATTACTGCAGTTTTGAGACTGAAGAAGAAGCCAAAGATAATCTTTCTTTCTTCGGTGCAGGCGGAGACCGATTCGCTTTACGGCAAGGCAAAGCTTCTTTCCGAGGCGATGCTTGAGGATTATGCGCGGACGTATAAGGCGCCCGTTGCCGTGTTCCGCCTTGCGAACGTATTCGGTGAGGGGTGCAGGCCGTTCTACAATTCGGTTGTCGCGACCTTCTGCTACAACCTTGCGCGAGGCGAGAAGCTTGCGGTGAACCCAAGCGACAAAAAGTTCAGTTTCGTGTATGTGAAGGACGTTGCTGCGCTTGTTGCAAAAGAAATCGGGGCGAAGCGCGCGAAGCCATTCTTTTTCAAACGCATTGTTCCGAAACAGGCACTCACCATAACCGAACTTGCCGCGCTCCTCACGAGGTTCGCCAAGCTCCCGAACGCGCGCGGGTTGAAGTCGAAATTTGAGAAAGAACTTTTTGCGACCTGTCGGTCGTACGCACAATAACTATGGAATACGAAGCGAAAAATCTGGAGGTGAAGACCGATGCGCGGGGCGGGCTTATCGAGGTGTTTAAATTCCCCCATGACGGGCAGGTGTTCTACTCGACCTCAAAACCGGGCGTGGTCCGCGGCAACCACTACCACACCCACAAGAAAGAGCGTTTCTTTGTCGTCGAGGGGCGGGCGAAGATACGGATGCGTAACCGCGCGACAGGGGAGATAAAGGAATACATCGTTTCGGGCGATGCGCCGCAGACAGTTGATATGATACCGAACTGGACCCATAATATAGAGAACATCGGGGAGGGCGAGATGAAGCTCCTTGTGTGGGCGAATGAGCTCTTTGACCCCGCGAATACCGACACATTCGCGGACCCCGTATAACGATCAACGCCATGACCACAAAGAAGAAGATGAAAGTGATGACCATATTCGGTACGCGCCCCGAGATAATTCGGCTCTCGCGCGTATTCGCAAAACTCGATGAATACGTGAGCCATGTGATGGTGCACACCGGGCAGAGCTTTGACTACGAGATGAACCAGATATTCTTCGAGGAGCTTGAGGTGCGCAAACCAGACTATTTTTTGGGCGTGAAGGCGGATACGCTCCCCAAACAGCTCGCGAACATCATCGAGAAGAGCGGAGAGGTCCTCGCAAAGGAGATGCCCGATGCGCTCCTTGTGCTCGGTGATACGAATAGCGTACTCGGCGCCATTGTTGCGAAGCGCTTGAAGATACCCATCTTCCACATGGAAGCAGGAAACCGCTGTTTTGATGAGAATGTGCCCGAAGAAACGAATCGGAAGATAGTAGACCACATAAGCGACATCAATTTGCCTTACAGCGAGAATGCACGCGCGAATCTCTTGCGCGAAGGCATCCACCCCGGAGGTATTTTTGTGACAGGGTCCCCGTTCGCGGAGGTTATCGCGCATTATGAAGAAGCGATAGACGCATCGCCAGTATTGAAGGAATTGAAACTCGCTCCGCGCACGTACGTGGTGGCGAGCATTCATAGGGAAGAGAACGTCGATTCCGATGAGGCCTTTGCGACACTCATTGATTCGCTGAATGCGATAGCGAAGGAGTATGGCCATCCCATTATCGTGAGCGCGCATCCGCGCACCGCAAAGCGGCTCGAGCATTTCAAGGGAAAGATAGAACCGCTCGTGAAATTCCATAAGCCGTTCGGCTATTTTGCCTACACGCACCTTCAGAAGAACGCGTTCTGTGTGGTGAGCGACAGTGGCACTATTTTGGAAGAATCCTCGCTCCTCGGGTTCCCCGCGGTGCAGGCGCGCATGAGCTCCGAGCGCCCCGAGGCGTTCGATGAGGGGATTGCAGTACTCTCCGGGCTCCACAAGGAGAATGTGCTCCAGGCGATACGCGTGGTAACGGAGCAGTTCGAGAAGGGGGAGAAGTTCAACGTACCGCGGAACTATCGCGATGCGAATGTTTCGAGCAAGGTGCTTCGCCACATTGTGGGGCGTGCGGACATCGTGCGCCGGCGCCGCGGCGCAATGCCGAACTAATGAAACTCCTCGTTGTTGCTGACGTATATCCGCCGGAGGTATCTTCCGCAGCGAATTTAATGCATGAGCTCGCACGCGGGTTTGTGGCACGCGGGCATGAAGTGACGGTAATAACTTCATATCCTCGCCACTATCTGAGCGAGGAGGCGAAAAGGAAGGCGTTCCCCGAATTCACGCATGAGGGCGGTGTCGCGGTCATCCGCGCGAAGGTACTCCCGCACCACAAGGTGAATTTTTTTATACGCGGCATCTCGCAGCTCATTCTCCCGTACATTTTTTTCAGGAAGGTAACGCAGTATGTTACTGACATCGATGCGGTTGTGGTATACAGCCCACCGCTCCCCCTGGGGCTCCTGGGCGGCATGATAAAGCGTGCCTTCGGGGCGAAGTTTTTGTTGAATATTCAGGACATTTTTCCGCAGAATGCTATCGACCTCGGTATTTTGAAATTTAAGCCCGCGATATGGTTTTTCGAGTGGATAGAGGGGCGTGTGTATGCGGCGGCGGACCTCATCACTTTCCATTCCGAGGGCGGGAAGAGATTCTTGATGGAAAAGAAAGGGGTGCCGCCGGAGAAGATAGTGATGTTCCCGAATTGGGTAGACCTCGAGGCGTACCGCACACATGCGCGCGCGACCTCGTTCCGTAAAGAGTGGGAATTGGAAGACAAGTTTATCTTCTTATTTGCGGGCATTTTTGGCCCCGCACAGGGCCTGCGCTTCCTTGTTGATGTTGCCGCAGCAGTGAAAGACCTCAAGGATGTGCACTTCCTTTTCGTGGGCGATGGGATGGAGAAGGAGGCAATCGTGCAAGACGTGCGCGCGCGAGGGCTCGCCAATGTGGTTATCAAGCCTTTCATTCCCCAGCAGGAATACGCATCGCTTGCCGCGGAGTGCAATGTAGGGCTCGTGTGTTTGAGCCCACAGAACAAAACCTCGTTCGTGCCGGGGAAGCTCCTTGGCTATATGGCATCGGGGAAACCCGTGCTCGCGTTCCTCAATAAAGAAAGCGATGGTTTCCATGTGATAGAAGAGGCGCAGTGCGGCTACGCGACCGTTGCGGGCGATGTGGCACGTGCTGCTGCGCTTGTGCGGAAATTGTATACAGAAAAAAATACGCTCGCCGTAATGGGTGAGCGGGGATTCCGCTATGCAACAGCGCACCTTTCTCTCGATGCAAGCGTGAAGCGGCTCGAGATACTTCTCTCAAAGTAGCTACGCGCTCACTCTGCGGAGCAGTGTGCGGGCCTCGTTCACAACGGGGTCTTTTAATACTACGAGCATGCAAACGTAGGCGATGCCCGCAAGCGCTACGACCGTGGCGACATGGAGGCCGAGCGCTGAAAGGCCGTACGCGATGGCGCCCATAACAAGCGCGGCCACGAGCGGGGTTTTTATGTGCGCGAGTACGCGGAAGGGTACCTCACGCTGCGCGAAGTGCGTCATGATGTAGTTGAAGCCGACCGCAACGATGAGCGTCGCCGCCGCACAGCCCGCGATGCCGAAGGGGATGATGAGCGCGTAATCGAGGACGGCGTTCATGAGCGCCGCAAGGCCCACCCAGACTGCCACCTCTTTTTGTTTGTGGTGCGCGAGAATGAAGTTCCCCACGAGCGTCCCCGGGAATACGAAGAGGAGGGTCGCCATGAGTATCTGGAAGGTGAGTGTCGCGGGTACATAATCGGTGCCGAAGATGAATTGCATGCCCTGCGCGCCAAGCACCACGCCCCCCACGGTGAGCGGAAGCGCGACTGCAAAGAGGACCGCGAGGCTCCGTTCCATAAGGTTTTTTTCTGCGTCATGGTCGTGCACTGCGGCCGCACGGGAGAGCGCGGGGAAGATGGACGAGGCGATAACCGAGGGGATGAGGTAGAGCACCTGGATGATACGCTGTGCCGCTGCGTAGAGGCCGACCGCGGAAGCGTTCGTGAGCCAGCCCAAGATAACGATATCGAGGCTTAGCATGAAGGAGCCTAAAAGTCCGATGATGGCAGTCGCCCAGGCCGCCGCTGCGATTTCTCTCACGAATTCTTTTTTAAAGTGCGTTATGACACGCACGAATTCGTCGCGCAGGAGCGCGATGCCCGCAAGCGTACCGAGGAGTACGCTTCCCACATAGGCGTAGGTGACGGAGCGCGCGGTCGGCGCATAGGTGAGTGCCGCGACGCAGAGCACCGCTATTGCTACGTTCGTGAAGAGCGTCACGAACGCCTCACGCTCCATTTTTTCATGCGCGCGGAAGTAGGCGTTCCAGAAGTCCTTCAGGTTATCAAAGATGACGATGAGCGCCACAAGCGGAATAATGGCCGCTGCGCCTTCGACGTTCGAGAACGAGGGGGCTACGAATACGATGGCGAGCGCGGTGAGCGTAAGGAGTATCACTTTCATCCAGAATGCGGTCGCGAAGAACTCGCGTGCCTCGCTCGGGCGTTGCGCAACGTTTCGCGTGAGCACCGAGTTGATGCCGATATCCGCAAAGAGCGTGAAGAAGCCCGCGAGGCCGAGCGCATAAGAGAAGACGCCGTACTCGGCGGTGCCCAAAAGGCGCGCGGCATAAATAATGGCAGCGGCGCGTATGCCGCGGCCGCCAAGCTGACTCATTGAGAGCCAGAAGGCATTTTTCACGATGGTCTGGCGCGCGCTTTTGTTCTCAAGCAAAAGCGATTTGAGACGGCGGAGCATGGGTTATTTCGTGTAAGAGGTGAAGAGGTATTTTACCGTGCGGAGGAAGATGACGAGGTCGAGGAAGAGCGAGCGATTCTTCACATAGTAGATGTCGTAACAGAGTTTTTCGTATGCCTCTTCGAACGAGGCACTGGGCCTGAAGCTCACTTGCGCCCAGCCGGTGAGGCCCGGCTTTACCACGTGCCGTATCTCATAGTAGGGGAACCGCTCATATTGTGCGGCGAGCTCGACGCGTTCGGGGCGTGGCCCCACGAGCGCAATATCTCCTTTTATGATGTTCCAGAGCTGCGGTATTTCGTCGAGGTGGGTGAAGCGGAGGATATTACCGAGGCGGGTCACGCGGATGTCGTTTGTTTCGGTCCAGAGCGCGCCCTGCGCATTGTGATGCATTGTGCGGAACTTGTAGAGGGTGAAGGGGGCGCCGTTCTTTCCCACGCGCTTTTGCGCGTAGACCATCGGCCCGTGCGAAGTGAGTTTTACGAGAAGCGCGATAAGGAGCGCGGGGAGCGCGAGCACGGCGCTTACCGCAAGGGCAATCGCGATATCCATGCCGCGCTTTACGGATTCATACACGGGGCGGCGCGTTGAAATATTTTCAATGAACCAGTTTTCCTCGAGTTCTTTAAGCGGTTCTTTTTCGAACAGCGTCTCATAAAAATCGGAGAAAGGGATGACTGACACCTCGAGGGGGAGGAGGCGGTAGATAGCATGGAGGAGCGACACGTTGTTTACGAGGTGCCGCGGCACCACGACCACTTCCGCACGCGCGGCACGGATGAGTTCAGGGAGCGCTTCGATGTCGCGCTCGTTCGGGCGCGCGATGCGGCGTGCGACGCGATAGTCGGCATGGGGGTTGTGCTCTATAAAACGGACCGCTTCTTCGAT
Source organism: bacterium (assembly GCA_021814545.1). Taxonomy (GTDB): domain Bacteria; phylum Patescibacteriota; class Minisyncoccia; order UBA6257; family GWB1-50-10; genus CAIKKG01. The sequence goes on along the minus strand of JAKAID010000002.1, from coordinate 88,297 downwards.
GAGCGGCGAATCGCCGAGTATGACCACGTTCAATGCACCCGTCGCCATAGCGCGGCTTGCGGCCGCTCTCCAGAAATAGGCGAGGAAGAAAAAGACGGCAGAAAGGATAAAGAGATTCGCGCGCGGCGTAAGCACAAAGAAGCCGGGGAAGAGGTAGAGGGCGGCGATGGAGGTAAGCGTGGCGATAAAGACCGCGCGGGCGAATGCCTTCATAAGCCAGAGCGTGCCGCCGAACGCTTTCGGGCGATAGAGGTCGTTCCAATAGAAGGAGAGTATCCAGAGCGCGAAGATGGCGGAAAAGGGGCCGACATGGTTCCCGAAGCTTTCCTGCGCCACTGCGATATTTTGGTAACGGATAAGAAGCGCTATCGCGAGCGAAACGTAGAGGACTACGATGTCCCCGATGAGCAATATAAGCTTTTTTACCTTACTCATAACAATATTCCCTTAAGACCATACTACTCCGTTTGGGGGGCGTTTCTCAAGCATTTGACGGGTCGCGCGGGTCGACTATCATTAAGGGCATGGATGAACAAAATATGCAGAAAATTGTGGGCAAGGATAAGCTGTTGCCGGCGAGTATTTTGATCGCGGCGCTCCTTATCTCGGGCGCGCTCATCTACAATGTGGGCAAAGGCGATGAGAACGCAAAGCAAGCGGCGAATCTTGCGGGGCAGGTGAAGACCGCTGCGCCGGAGAACGTAAAGAAGGTCACCGCGGACGACCACATTCTTGGCGATGCGAATGCGCCGGTGAAAATCGTGCTTTTCTCGGATTTCGAGTGCCCGTTCTGCAAAGAGTTCCACGCAACGGTAACGAAGACCGCGCAGGAGTATAAGGGCCAGATCGCCTGGGTATTCCGCCACTTCCCGCTGCCAATACATTCGAAAGCAAAATCGGAGGCGGTCGCCTCTGAATGCGCCGCGGAACAGGGCGGCAACGACGCGTTCTGGAAGTTCGTGAACCGCATTTTTGAAGTCACTCCTTCGAACAACGGGCTTGACCCCGCCGAGCTCCCCAATATTGCGCGTTTCATCGGCCTTGATGTGGCGAAGTTCAATGTGTGTCTTACCAGCGGCAAGTTCGATAAGAAGATCGCCGACCAGTCGAACGATGGCCGCGCGGCAGGGCTTGAGGGGACTCCGTACTCGGTCGCTATCGCGCCGAACGGGCAGGTCCTTCCCATTAATGGCGCGCAGCCGTACGAGTACGTGAAGGCCATTATCGACGAGGTGCTGAAGGCGAAATAACAACGCACATTATTCACATGCCGTGGAACCACTGGGTCATCATTGCGATAGCGGTTTGGCTCATCATCTCGCCGTGGCTTCTCGGCTTCTCGATGCTCAACTTGGCGGTCTGGAATAACATTCTTGCGGGCGGACTCGTCATCGTGATGGCTCTGTGGAATTTCGTGCCCCCCGAAGAGTAGCGGATATCAACTCACAATTATGTACGACGTTATTATCATTGGCGGCGGTCCCGGCGGCATAGCGGCCGGCGTGTATGCGGCGCGCAAAAAAATGAAGGTAGCGCTTATCACCGACACGCTGAGCGGGCAATCGGTCGCATCGGTTGAGATACAGAATTGGATAGGCACTGTGTCGGTTTCCGGTCTCGAGCTTGCGGAAATGCTTGAGAAGCACCTTCGTGCGCAGACCGACATCGATATTGTTGAGGGCGAACGCGCGGCAAGCGTTACGAAGCGTGCCGATGGGACATATCTCGTGACCACGAAGTCAGGGAAGACATTCGAAACGAAGACGCTCCTCCTCACGATAGGGAGCCGGCACAAGCGGCTCGAGGTTCCCGGAGAAAAAGAGGGCGAGGGGCACGGGGTCGTGTACTGCGCGATTTGTGACGCGCCGCTCTTCAAAGATAGGGATGTGGTCGTCGTGGGCGGTGGCAACTCGGGCCTTGAGGCGGTCGTCGACCTTCTCAAATATGCGAAAAAAATCTATCTTCTCCACCGCGGCGATGCATTGAAGGGCGACGCCTCGACCCAAGAGAAGATAGCGAAAGAAAAGAACGTGGAGATTATTTTGAACGCGGACACGAAGGAGATAGTCGTGGACGAGAAAAAGATGGTCCACGGTCTCGTGTATGAGGACAAGAAGTCGGGCGCGAAGAGAACGCTTGAGGTGCAGGGCGTGTTCGTCGAGGTGGGTGTACAGCCGAATAGCGAGCTCGTGAAAGACCTCGTGAAGCTCACGCCGCAGGGGTCCATCATCGTTGACCCGCGCACACAGCGGAGTTCGGACGGGGGCATTTGGGCGGCGGGCGACGTGACTGACGCGCCCTACCGGCAGAACAATATTTCCGCAGGCGATGCTATTAAGGCGGTCCTCAATATTTACGACGAGCTGCACGTGAAGGGTAGGAAATGAATTATCCACAATCCCGTTGATTCCAAAGGTCGTGATGCTACAATAGATATCATATGAAGACGAATAAATGGTTACTGGTTGCGGTCATCGTGCTTGTCGTCGCTTTTTTGGGCGTCGTGGCATGGAAGCAGTTCGGCGAGAAGGAGAAGTACACGGCGGTGTTCCTGAAGACGGGCGACCTCTATTTTGGAAAGCTGGTCCGTTTCCCGTACTTCGGTCTTGAGCAGCCGTACCTTATCCAGATAACGAAGGATGGCCAGCCGAACATTCAGCGCTTCAAGAACGTGTTCTGGGGCCCGGAGGATGTCATGAAGATAAACCGTGACGAGGTGGTCTGGTACACCGACTTGAGCGACGATAGCCAGCTTGCGAAGGTGTTCACGGAAAATCCGAATCTCGCTGCGCCGCAGCAGCAGGTCCAGCAGCCGGTGCAGCAACCCGCGCCGCAGCCGACGCAGCCCGCACCGAAGCAGTAATCCAGGAGAAGAACCGAAAAACCCGATGCATGTGCGCATCGGGTTTTTGGTATGATTAAGTCGATGGGCAATTATCACACGGCGTGCGGGCGGGTTTCCGAACTTCGCGCAGGACAGGCCACGCTTTCATTCATTTTGCTCATTAGCGGACTCATTCTTGAGATAGCGATAGCAGGAACCTTTGTTACGTATCTCTTGAGCAGCGCAGGTTTGGGCGAGCGGCTCTATGCACGCGCGTTCACCGCCGCGAATTCCGGGATACGCGATGCGGAGATGCGCATTGCGCGCGACAAGGGATTTACCGGCACCTACGCGCTTTCTATCGACAGCGATACTGCGTCGGTGAGCGTTACCCGCGCATCACAAGGTACCAGTTATATTTATACCGCGACCTCGACCGGCGTTGCGGGGACCCGGCAGAGAAAATTCGTAGCCATTATCGCCGCGGACCAGACCACCGGATTTGTCGAATTGCAGTCGGTTACCGAAGTAGCGGTGCAATAACATCTATGAACATGAAATTCCGAGAACGCATCAATTTTTTCCTTGAGCAGCTGAGTTCCAGGCCGAAACTTGGCGGTCTTCATATTACCGACTCCGCTATTCTCTATGTTGAGCCTGGCGGTAAGGCAAAAACCGCGGGCGTGCGGCTCCAGCCTGGAGTGGTGCAGGAGGGGCGCGTATTGAATGCACAGGCGCTCCTTGCGGCATTCGTGCAGCTCCACGCAGCAATCGAGCCCGAAGAGAAGAGGGTCGTCCCCGTGAGCGTGGTGCTCCCGGCCCACGGGGTTTATACGCAGAGTTTTAGCGTGCCCAATGTCGGCCGCGAACGCCTTGAAGAATCGGCGCAGCTCAATCTGCAGATGATATCGCCGATGGCCACTGACGTTTCTTACGCGAGCTGGCAGGTCATGCAGGAAACGCAGGACCAGTTCGAAATATTGGGTGCGTTCGCGGAGCGCGCATTCGTCGATTCATTCCGCACACTCCTTGAGCAGGCGCATTTTTCTGCGGTCGCAATGGAATTCCCCAGCCTTGCCCTCGCACGCCTGCTTGTCCTCGCCGGCAATGCCGATATGCATCCCTCGCTCCTTCTTCAGGTGACCGGCGAGGGGATAAACCTTTCTATCCTTCGCGGTAGAGGGCTCTCGTTCGATTATTTCCGCTCGTGGCGGTCTGTCCAGGGCGAGGAGCGGACCATTACGCAGGAACGGTTCGAACAAGTGGTAGGCGAGGAGCTTCAAAAAGTCATTAACTTCACCATCAGCAAATTCAAGGAAAGTCCGCAGCGCGTGTTCATTGTGGCGCCCGGGTTCGAGGCCGCCGTTCAGGGGTTCGTGCAGGCGCGGTTCGGTCTTGCGTCCGTGCTGCTTCAGGTGCCCTCGCTTAACCTTTCCCCGCAATGGTACGTTGCGGCGGGGGCGGCGATGCGAGAACAAGAGGGGGGGGCGGCCGACCGTACGATAAATCTTGCCCCTGCGGGTTCCGGCGCGTTCTTCTATCGTGAACAGGCGCTCAACTTCATCGTGCTCTGGCGCGGCATTGCGGGTGCAGTGCTCGTGTCATTCCTCGTGTTCTTCGCGGGGGGCGCTTACGTGCTCGCGACCGAGCGCGCCTCGACCCAGGACGACCTTTCCATTTTCAGCGCGAACATTCCCACCAAAGAGTTGAATCAGCTCACCGCGCAGGTCGCCTATTTTAATAAGTTCGTGGGGATGATACGGACCGTGCGCGGCGCGCAAACGCCCTGGCCTGCATTTTTCGCGCGATTGCGCGATATTACCGATGCGCACAAGGTAACCATCGAACGCATCGAGACTGCGACCATGAAAGACCCGGTCGCGCTTACTGCATTTGTGTCCGGATATGATGGCGTGACCGAATTCAGGAAAGCACTTTCCGCTGAAAAAGAATTCAGTGCGGTGAATCTTTCCGTGGCGGATATTACGCAACGCGAAGATGGTTCCGTTGAGTTCAGGATAAGTTTTGTGTATACGCCGCCCACAACGAAGAACTAAACAGCGTGCGCGAGGAGCGTGCGGAATTCTTCGAACAGCTGTGAGAAGGCCGCCTTGTGCGCCCGCGAAATGGGCTTCAGTACGAACGTTTCCGCTTTTCTGCGCGTGCCAAGAATGGGCACGCGCTGTTCGATGCCGATGCGTAACCGCCAAAATTCGCTCGTATGGATCTGTTTGGTAACGGAGGCAACGCCGTGGTGCCCCGCCTCGCCGCGGCCGAACTGGAGGCGATACTGACCAACAGGGATATCCGCGTCATCGTGGATAATGAGGAGTTGCGAGGGTGAGGCATTGAAATAGTGGAGTGCGTCCCGCACAGCAACGCCCGATTCATTCATGAAGACGAGCGGCTGCACGTAGGAAACGTCGCCCACTTTTGCGTATGCGAACGTGCCCGTGCTCGCGGGAGTGAACGCAGCGCCGTCCACGAGTGCGGTTACCGAGAGCATGCCTACGTTGTGGTAGGTGTGCGCGAGCTCCTCGCTCGGATTGCCGAGGCCGACCACGAGCGTTATTTCTTCGGGGTTGTATTTGTCCGTCATGTCAGCTAAAATTATCGCATATTCGTTCATTCGTTTCTATTCACACCCCATGAAAGCATTTCTCTGGTCGCTTTTTGAAGTCGTTGAAACCATCGCCATCGCCGTTGTTGCGGTGGTACTTGTGCGCGCCTTCATTGCACAGCCGTTCCTTGTGAGCGGCACGAGTATGGAGCCTAATTTTAAGGACGGTGATTACCTTTTGGTGGATGAGATAGCATATCGCCTTCGCGAACCCGAACGCGGCGAGGTGGTCGTGTTCAAATATCCGCTCGACCCGCGTTCATATTACATCAAGCGCGTTATCGGCCTTCCTGGCGAGCGCGTGGTCATCAACGGCCAGACGGTTACCGTGTATGCGAAGGATGGCACGAAGCAGGTACTTAAGGAGCCTTACGTTGCGCACATGTTAAACAATGACCAGAGTGAGTTCACGGTAAAGCCGGGCGAGTATTTCGTGATGGGCGACAACCGCGACTTTAGCTATGATTCGCGCCGCTGGGGTCCGCTCCCTGCGAACGACATGATAGGGCTCGTCCGTTTCCGCTTGTGGCCCGTCGATAAGGCGATGGCGTACGGTGCGTACTCATATCAATAAGGAGGTTCATGGCACCCAAGGCAACTGTAAAGAAAAAACAGAAAAAGGCGAAGCCGCCGCTTGAGGCGGCGAGCGTGAAGGGGGTCGCCGACATTCTTCCGAAGGATGGCGACTGGTGGAGGGATATCAACGATACCGGGAGGCACTTGAGCAGCCTCTATGATTTTCATTTTATGGAAACGCCGCTTCTTGAGCACGCGGAGCTTTTTACGCCGAGCGTGGGCGATTCGCCCGCAAATTTCCGAAAGTTGTATCGCCTCACGACCGAAGAGGGGGAGGAGGCAGCGCTTCGCGCGGACCTTTCCGCGCCCATTTTGAGGAGTTACATCGAACATCACCTCGGCTACTACGCCTCGCCGCTCAAGGTCTATCACTTCGGCTCGGTTGCGCGCCAGGAGAAGCTCGATAATGGGAAGCGCTGCGAGGTGCACCAGTGGGGATTCGATGTCGTGGGCGACAACGATGCGGTCTACGACATGCAGGTCATTTTGGCCGCGATGGAGTTCTTGAAGCTCCTCAAGTTCCAGAATCTTCGCCTCAAGATTAACACTATGGGGTGCAAGGTGTGCCGCCCGAACTATCGCGAGAAGCTCAAGGCATACTACCGGAAACAGGCGGTGTGTGAGGATTGTAAGGAGAACCTTGAGCAGTTCCCCTTGCGTCTCTTCAATTGTGAAAAAGAAACCTGTGTGCCGCTCAAGAAAGACGCTCCCATCATTTTGGACCACCTCTGCCAGGCGTGTAACAATCATTTCAAATCGGTCCTTGAGCTCGTTGAGGATAACGGCGTGCTCTATGAGCCAAACCCCTATTTCGTGCGCGAAAAAGAGTATTACAACCGTTCTATTTTCGAGATATACAGCGGGGAGTATCCTCACGCGCTCGCGGGAGGCGGCCGTTATGATTACCTTTCTGAGATGCTTTTCGGGCGCGCTATTCCCGGCGTTGGTATTGCTCTCGGGCTCGACCGCATCGTGGAGCAACTCAAGGTGCATAACGTGCCGCTCCACCATCGAGAGAAGCCGCGCGTGTTCTTTATCGCGGTCGGTGAGCGCGCCAAGAAATTGAGCGTGCGGCTCATGAACCAGCTTCGCATGAGTAACATTGGTGTCGTTGAGGCGCTTGGCAAAAAGACGCTCAAGGCGCAGATGAAGTTCGGCGAAAAGGTGGATGCCCCCCTTGCGCTCCTCTTTGGGCAGAAAGAAGCGTTCGAGAATTCCATTATCATCCGCGACATGAAGTCCGGCGCCCAGGAGACGGTGATGCTCGACAAGCTTGTCGAAGAAACCAAGAAGCGCCTCAAATAGCATGGCTGAGTGCGTGTTTTGTAAAATGGCGAACAAGCAGCTCCCTGCCGAGGTGGTGTATGAAGATGCGGTAGCGACCGCGGTCCTCGATATCCACCCCATTGCGCCCGGGCACACGATGATATTGCCGAAGGTCCACGCTGAGAACATCCTCGATCTTCCTGACGCAAGCGTGGGGCCTCTTTTTATGGTAGTGAAGAAGGTCACCGCGCGCCTCAAAGAAGCATTCCAGCCGGATGGGTTTACCATCGGCATCAATCACGGGAAGTGGGCGGGGCAGGCGGTAGACCATCTCCACATCCATATCATCCCGCGGTGGAAAACGGACGGGGGAAGGTCCATCCATAGCGTGGTTTCGAATGCACCCCAGGAGTCATTGACGGAAATTAGGAAAAAGATTATAAAGGAGTAACTACATATGGCAATCGAAGTACGTAAAAGAGAGGGAGAAACCACAAGTTCGCTTTTGTACCGCTTCAGCAAGCGCGTGCAGCACAGTGGCGTGGTGAAGGAGACGCGCAAGCGTCAGTTCACCGGAAGGATTCCGAATCGCTCGAAGCGGCGCGCAGCCGCCCTCTATCGCATTACGCGACAGGCGGAGTTTCAGAAGACGAAGAAGCGCGGATCTAAATAATCCGCGTTTTTTGTATACTAATACTACGTATGAATCTTGAGGCAAAAATAAAAGCGGATTTCATGACGGCGTACAAAGCGAGGAACGCCGAGGTAGCGGGCGCGCTTCGTTTGCTCCAGGCAGCACTCGGTAATGCGGCTATCGAGAAGCGGGGGAAGGGCGATGCGTCACCCCTTACTGATGAGGAGGTGTTGAACGTCGTCCGCAGGGAAACGAAGAAGCGCAAGGAAGCCATCACGCTCTACACCGATGGCGGCCGTGCGGACCTCGCTGAAAAGGAGACAAAAGAATTGAAGGTGCTCGAGGTGTATCTTCCCGCGCAGATGGGAGAGGAGGCGATACGGGCAGAAGTAAAAACGCTTTTAAAGGAGGTGGGCCCGGTTGACCCGAAGGATTTCGGGAAGACGACCGGACTTGCGATGAAGCGGTTAAAAGGCAGGGCGGACGCAGCGCTCGTGCAGAAAGTATTGAAAGAAGAGCTCGGTGCATGAAGACCGCTATCGTACTCGTACAAACTTCAAAAAAAGAATTTGCGCCACTTGCGCGCAAAGTAAGGAAAGCGCTCATCGAAGCGCTTTCTGTGCTTCAGAGGGAAGATGCCGCGCTCGAGCTCCATATATTGAGCAACCGGGCGATGCGCGCCATCAATAACGCCACGCGCGGCAAAAATGAGCCGACGAACGTGCTGAGCTTCGAGGGGGACGGGTTTCCGCGGGCGGATGTGCGGGGGAAAACGTACCTCGGCGAGATATATTTGGCACCCGAGGTTATCCGCGTGCGGGGCGAGGACGCGATATTTCTCGCTATCCACGGACTTCTCCACTTGTTCCATTATACGCACGAAAAAAATCGTGATAGAATTACGATGGAAAAGGCGGAGGATGGGTTGCTTGCGGAAATCGCAACGCGCATCTAACGCGTCTTTCGTTCCAATTCCCGTAATTCAATGGCAACGCTTGTCACCAGTTTAGATATCGGCTCTTCCCAGATAAAAGGCGTGGTCGCTGCGCCAAAAAAAGACGGAACCCTCTCAGTCGTCACCGCATTCAAACGCCCTTCCGCCGGTTTTAAGCGGGGCGTTCTTGTTGATGTGGAAGATGCGACACAGACATTGCGCGAAGTAGTGGTGGACCTTGAGCGCGTATCAAAGCGCGCGACAGAGAACGTGGTCGTGAATATGAACAGCGAGCACGTGTGGGCGCGTGCTTCGCAGGGCATGGTCGCGGTCGCGCGCGCGGACCAGGAAATTCAGCAGGACGATATCGACCGCGCGACGCAGGCGGCAAAGGCGGGGAAGGTACTCCAGAACCGCATGGTGCTCCACAACATGGTGCGCGAGTATCTCGTCGACGGTGTGGGCGATATCGCCGACCCGCTCGGCATGACCGGCAACCGGCTTGAGGTAAATACGCTTATCGTGGAGGCGTTCGCGCCGCACGTGAACATTTTGACCCGCACGCTCGAGCGCGTAGGCTTCGGTACCTCCGGACTTATTTTCAATCCGCTCGCTGCCGAGCGCGCGGTGCTTACGAAGCATCGGAAGGAGCTTGGCACGCTCCTTATTGATTTCGGTTTTGGCACTACCACGTTCGTGGTCTACGACGAGGGGAAGGTGCTCCACACGAAATCCATCCCCGTGGGCGCGGCGCACATCACGAACGATATTGTGGCGGGCTTCACCATTCCCTTCGATGTCGCGGAGCGGCTCAAGGTTTCCTACGGCTATGCGCTTTCAAAGGAAATCGGGAGGCGGGACATGATAAAACTTTCCGAGGTAGACCCCAATAACGCGGGCGAGATATCGAAAAAGATGATGTGCGAGATAATCGAGGCGCGCCTTGAAGAAATCCTCGAACTTGTAAATAATGAGTTGAAGGCGTTGAGTCGCAATCTTCAGTTCCCGGGCGGCGTCATTATCACCGGCGGCGGCGTGAAGATGCCGGGCATGGCGGAACTCGTGAAGCAGGAGCTCAAATATCCGACCCAGGTCGGGTTCCCGGACCTTTCGCATCTTGAGATAACGAATCCGGCGCATCAGGAGCTGCTCGACGACCCAGAGTTTGCGGTCGCGATAGGCCTCCTCCTCTGGGGAGAATCGACCGAGAAGCGCTCGACCGGGTCGCTCGCGGACAAGCTCGTGCACACGTTGAAGAATCTCATTCCCTAATCGCTATGGCAAAGAAAAAAACTGCGCACAAAAAGAAACAACACGCGCCGCGACCGGCGGCACCAAAGGCATCGCCTATGGGAGGCGGGAAGAAAAAACCGTCGTCAACGTTCACGAAGATAAAAGTGGTGGGCGTGGGGGGCGGCGGCGGGAATGCGGTGTCGCGCATGATGGACGCGAATCGGTTGCGCGGCGTTGAGTACGTCGCGGTGAACACCGATGCGCAGGACCTCGACTACGCGAATGCGCACAGAAAAATTTATATTGGCAAGGCGCTCACGAAGGGCGTCGGCGCCGGCATGAACCCGGAGATAGGCAAACAGGCCGCGGAAGAGAACCGTTCGGAGATAGGCGAGATGCTTGAGGGTGCGGATATCGTGTTCGTGACCGCGGGCTTGGGCGGCGGCACGGGGAGCGGCGCGGGTCCGGTAGTCGCCGAAATCGCAAAAGAGAAAGGCATTCTCACGATCGGTATCGTCACGAAACCCTTCGGATTCGAGGGCGCACAGCGCGCGGTAATCGCGCAGGAAGCGCTCGGAAAATTTAAAGAAAAAGTGGACGCGCTTGTCATCATTCCGAACGACCGCATCTTCGGGCTTATCGACAAAGAAACCTCAGTGCTCCGTGCGTTCGGCTATATCGACGATGTGCTTCGCAACGGCGTTATGTCGCTCGCGGAACTCATCAATACGCCCGGGCTCATCAATGTTGATTTCGCGGATGTGAAGTCGGTGCTCCGCGATGCGGGGCAGACGCTTATCGGTATCGGCATTGCGGCGGGGCAGGACAGGAGCACGAAGGCGGTCAACGCCGCCATTCACTCACCGCTCCTTGAAATTTCCATTGATGGCGCGCGGAGCGTGCTCTTCAGCATCGCGGGCGGGCGCGATATCAAGATGTCAGAGTTAAACGATATCGCAAAAGCGGTCGCTTCGAACCTTGATTCGAATGCAAAGGTCATTTTCGGCGCCTACCATGACCGGAGTTTGAAGGATAAGAGCATTAAGGTGACGGTTATCGCAACCGGGTTCAATGGCGTTTTTTCGACCCGCCTCTCGACTCCTACGCTTTTCATGACCGAGGAGATAAAGCCGGCAAAAACTACGGTGCCGCCGGCAGAGGCGAAGGAAAAGCATGCGGGAGGGGCGGCGGAAAAGGAAAAATCCGCGAAAAATCCTTCCGAGGAGGGGAATGAGACCTGGGAGATACCTGCATTTTTGAGGAAAAAGAAAAAATAATACGTGAGAATGCCTCGCTTTTGACAGCGAGGCATTTTTTTCACGTTGTGTGCCGTTTATCCACTGTTTTTTAAAATTTTTTTCCTGATATAGTAGGTTTATGACCAGCAAAAAATTACCTACTGACGCCCACAGGAAGGCGAAGACGAAGAGCGAGATTGTCTTGCGTCGTATGTTCACCCGCGAGGGTGTTCACCCCTTTGATGAGGTGAATTGGGTGCGCCGTGATGCGGTTGTGGGCAGCGGTGCGAAGAAGGTATTCGAGCAGACGAACTGCGAGTTCCCCGATTTTTGGTCGGCGAATGCAGTGAACATCGCCGCGTCGAAATATTTCCGCGGAAAACTCGGTACCCCGGAACGCGAGGAGAGCGTGAAGCAGATGGTGTCCCGCGTGACGACCACGCTTCGCTCGTGGGGAGAGAAGTTTGGTTATTTTAAAGACACTGCGCAGGCGGAAATTTTCGAGCATGAGCTCGCGCACATTCTTGTGAACCAGAAGGGTTCATTCAACAGCCCCGTGTGGTTCAACATCGGCATGTCAGAAAAGCCGCAGTGCTCGGCGTGTTTCATCCTCTCCGTTGAGGACGATATGCGTTCCATTTTGGATTGGATAAAAACCGAGGGCATGATATTCAAGGGGGGCTCCGGTGCGGGCGTGAACCTTTCTACGCTGCGCTCGAAAGTGGAATCGCTCTCAAAGGGAGGGCAGGCATCGGGACCGGTCTCCTTCATGCGCGGGGCGGATTCTGTGGCGGGCATGATAAAGTCGGGCGGCACTACGCGCCGCGCGGCGAAGATGGTTATTTTGAACATTGACCACCCGGACATTCTCGATTTCATTCGTGCAAAATCAGAAGAGGAGAAAAAAGTGCGCGCCCTTATGAACGAGGGGTACAACATGCTTGATTTGAATAACGAGGCGTGGAACTCTATTCAATATCAGAACGCGAACAACTCGGTGCGCATCTCAGATGACTTCATGCGTGCGGCGGAAGCGGACGGCGAGTGGGAAACAAAATATGTGACGACGGGTTTGCCGGCGAAGAAATATCGCGCACGTGAACTTTTGGATGAGATAGCAGAGGCGGCGTGGCAGTGCGGCGACCCCGGCGTACAGTACGACACCATCATCAATCGTTGGCACACGGTCCCGAACTCGGGTCGTATCAATGGTTCGAATCCGTGCTCGGAGTACATGAGCTTGGACAATTCCGCGTGCAACTTGGCCTCTATCAACGTGATGAAGTTCCTTGGCGCGGACGGAAGGTTCATGATAGACGAGTTCAAGCACGCGGTGGACGTGTTTATTCTCGCGCAGGATATTATCGTCGACGGCTCGAGCTATCCCACAGAGAGAATTGCGGAAAATGCGCATAAGTTCCGCCAGTTGGGGCTTGGGTTCGCGAACCTTGGCGCGCTCATTATGACGAAGGGCTACTCCTACGATTCGGAGGAGGGGCGGGCGCTCGGGGGTGCCATTGCCTCGCTTATGGCCGGCGAGGCCTACCGTTTTTCGGCCACTATCGCAAAGCGCGTGGGTCCTTTCGAGGGGTATGCCATTAACCGCGAGCCAATGCTCAATGTCATCAGAATGCATGGCGCAGCCTCGCACGGCATCAATACCTTCTTTTTGAACGATAAGGCGCTTGCTGACGAGGCGCGAAGCGTGTGGGAGGAGGCATACAAGCTTGGCGAGAAGCATGGCTTCAGGAATTCGCAGGCGACGGTCATCGCACCGACGGGTACCATCTCGTTCATCATGGATTGCGATACGACCGGTATCGAGCCTGATTTTTCGCTCGTGAAGATGAAGCAGCTTGTGGGCGGCGGATACATGAAGATCGTGAATGCGAGCGTGGAGCCCGCACTTCTGAACCTTGGATACTCAGCGAGCGACCGCGCAGCGATTGTTTCATGGATTTCAGAGCGCAACACTATTGAGGGTGCACCGCACCTTAAGGAGGCACATCTTCCGGTGTTCGATTGTGCAGTCCGTTCCGCGGGAGGCACACGCGCCATTTCGTGGAAGGGCCACGTGAAAATGGTGGGAGCCGTTCAGCCGTTCATTTCGGGTGCTATCTCGAAGACGTTCAACATGGCGAACGAAACGACGAAAGAGGAAATTTCTGAAGCATATATGATGGCGTGGAGGCTCGGCATCAAGGCGTTCGCGGTGTATCGCGACGGTTCAAAGGCGACACAGCCCTTGAGCACCTCGGGAGAAAAGAAGAAGGAGGTCCCCGTTGCTGCGGCCGAACAGGTGCGCCGCAGGAAGCTTCCGCCGACGCGCGCTTCGGAAACGCACAAGTTCTCTATCGCGGGCCACGACGGCTACCTTACGTACAGCATGTACGAGGACGGCTCGCTCGCGGAAATATTTATCCGCATGGCAAAGCAGGGAAGTACGCTCTCGGGTCTACTCGACGTGTTCGCACTCTCTGTTTCGATGGCGCTCCAGTACGGCGTCCCGCTCAAAGACCTTGCGCGCAAGTTCATCTACACACGCTTTGAACCGTCAGGATTTACGGAAAATGCGCAAATCCGCATCGCGACAAGTATTGCCGACTATATTTTCCGTTTCCTTGCCATTCGCTTCTTGAGCAATGATGACCTTGCCGAGTTCGGTATGATGCACTTCCTCGAGGAGGGGGAGAAGAAAGAGGAGGGAATAATTGCACAGACAAGCGAGATAAAGGCGCCAGTTGCCGCAGCGGTCACGGGTGCCGCGAACGGGCTCGAGGAACCAAAGCGTAAGCCGGGCGCACCCGTCATCGCGGACACGGTTTGCCGCAAGTGCGGTGGTATGATGGTCCGTACTGGCACCTGTCTTACCTGCCTCCAGTGCGGTGACTCGTCAGGAGGGTGTTCGTAACACAAAGCGACAAAAGGGCTTTCTTCAACCCGCTCATGACCCCGCCTTCGGCGGGGTCTGCGCTTCCATTTAGGTTTCAGAAAACCCTTTTGTCGCTTTGCCAAAATCTTAATAAATGCTGGAAAATCGCAAAAGAGTGTATTATTCTATTGGTATTGCCCCTATAGCTCAATGGTAGAGCAGCTGCCTTTTAAGCAGTTGGTTCTAGGTTCAAATCCTAGTGGGGGCACAAGAGATTTGATGCTCTTCTCTGAGCGCAGTGCCTCCGCGGCGGTACTCCGCCCGAGGGGCACAAAACCAGTGGGTACTTGCAATATTTCTATATTTGGGTTATAGTATTTCCAGTTCCTCTAACCCAAACCAGGGAGTCTCATATGATCGAGCGGCTGAAGCGCATCATCGCGGGGGAAAAGCCCAGCGTGATGTTCGAGGAGGACCGGGAGAGGCGGAGGAGTCTCGTCCAGGAGATTCTGGAGCTCATGAAGCCGAGCGCCATCATCCTCGATTTCGTGAACGTGAAGAAGGACCTCGCCGCCGGCGACGAGCTCTTCGAGGGCGCCGACTTCGTTGTCATCTCGGAGCACGGGCAGAAGCCGTTCTCCGTCTGCGCTCCCGCGGAGGCGGAGGTCCGGCGGGGAATTTACCCCCACGTGGCCGTCGTCACTGTGAACCTCGAGGATGCCGAGGAGGCATCGAACGTCTCCATCGTCCGGCAGATCCTCGCCATCATGGGCTTCCACGACGCCGCCGCAGCCTACTAATCCCGGCGCCGTCCGAACCCGCCGCTCGCTTTACAGCGAGCGGTTTTTTGTTAGAATGAGGTGGCTATTCCCCGGTAGCTCAATGGTAGAGCGTCTCCCTGTTAAGGAGCGGGTTGTAGGTTCGAATCCTACCCGGGGAGCAGGTGAAGAAATATAAACCGCCGAGTGGCGGATTTATATTTCTGAACGCAGCCCCCGGCGACCATTCTGATGGTTACGCGGAGAGCAAAATCTGTATTGAGTATACTAATAGTATCAGCGCGTGGGGCGTGCTTTTATTATGGTAGACACTCAAGGCCTTAAAGGGTTATCCGAGGAGCAGGCGAGAAAACTATTAGAAGTAGAGGGGTATAACGAGCTCCCCTCCCAAAAAAGACGGGGAGGATTAGCTATATTGTGGGCAGTGCTCTCGGAGCCGATGCTTTTTTTGCTTGCGGCGACGGCTACCATCTACCTTTTTATTGGCGACGTGCGGGATGCCATCATGCTCATCATTTCCGCATGTGTCATCATCAGCATTACCTATTACCAGGAGAGAAAGACCGAGCGGATACTTGATGCGCTGCGCGACCTTTCAAGCCCTCGCGCGCTTGTTGCCCGCGACGGTGTGCAGAAACGTATCGCGGGTAGAGATGTCGTAGTAGGAGACATCGTCATTATCCGTGAGGGCGACCGCGTGCCTGCGGATGCCACCGTGTTGTCATCGGAAAATTTGAGTGTGGATGAGTCGTTGCTTACCGGAGAATCAGTGGCGGTCCGAAAAACGAACTGGGACGGCGCGCGGCTGGTCGCAAGGCCGGGAGGGGAGGGCCTGCCGTTCGTTTATTCCGCCTCGATGGTCGTTAGCGGGCATGCGATAGCAAGAGTGCATGCGATCGGTGCGCGCACCGAGATAGGGAAGATCGGCAAAAGTCTGGAGGGCATCAAGGGGGAACAGACGTTGCTCCATAAAGAAACATATCGCATCGTTCGCCTTGCCGCGGCGGGGAGCGCGCTCCTCAGCGTACTTGTGGTCGTGGCATACACGATCGTAAAGCGTGATATTGTCGGCGGATTTCTTGCAGGACTTTCTCTTAGTATGGCTACCATTCCCGAAGAATTTCCTGTGGTACTCCTGCTTTTCCTCACTGTGGGCGCGTGGAGAATTTCAAAGAATAGGGTGCTCACGCGGCGTTCGGTGGTTATCGAGACGCTGGGAGCGGCAACGGTGCTGTGTGCCGACAAGACTGGAACACTCACGCTGAACAGTGCGAAGTTGGCGGAGGTCTATACCAATGATTCATTTATCGTGCTCGACGGCAGAACGTCCGCCGCATCAAAACCGTTCGCGCGGCTGCTTATGTGCGGCGTGCTCGCGAGCCAGCGAGAGCCATATGACCCCCTTGAAAAGGAATTGCATAATGTCGGCAAATCATTGTCTGGATATGCCGCGCTCCAGGACCTTACCCCCATAAGGGAGTACCCGCTAACGAAGGAACTTCTTGCGTTATCTTATGCGTGGCAGGAAGGGGCGCGCGGCGTCTATATCGTTGCCGCCAAGGGCTCTCCCGAGGCCGTACTTCAACTTTGCAAGGCGAGCGAAAAGGAACGCGCGCATGTACTTCTCAAAGTGAAAGAGATGTCAGAGAGAGGTTTGCGTGTCCTTGGCGTTGCGGAATCTCGTTATGCACATCACGACTTGCCCGCTTCACAGCATGACTTTGATTTTGCATTCCTCGGACTTCTCGGCTTCGTCGACCCCGTGCGTGAGACGGTGCCGGAATCGGTACGAGAGGCATATGCGGCTGGCATGCGCATTATTATGATTACCGGCGATTATCCGGGCACTGCACAGTTCGTTGCGCGGAAGGCGGGCTTAAGAAATCCTGAGGAGTTCCTCACTGGCGATGACCTGCGGAAGCTTACTCATTCGGAACTTCGAGAAAAAATAAAAAATATCAATATTTTTGCGAGGGTGCTCCCCGAACAAAAGCTGCTTATTGTGAGTGCGCTCAAGGCGAACGGCGAAATTGTCGCGATGACGGGTGATGGAGTAAATGATGCGCCCGCATTAAAAGCGGCGCACATCGGCATCGCGATGGGCGAGCGGGGAACGGACGTGGCGCGCGAAGCATCGTCGCTTGTTCTTCTCAATGATGATTTCTCCTCGATTGTGGTCGCGGTACGCATGGGGAGAAGAATTTATGATAATCTGAAGCGCGCGATGGGATACATTTTGGCGGTGCACGTACCTATCGCGGGCATGTCAATCTTGCCCATTCTTTTCAATATGCCCGCAGCGCTTGTGCCCGCGCACATCGCATTCCTGGAATTTATCATTGACCCGGCATGTTCGGTGGTATTCGAATCGGAAAAGGAGGCCGACGATATCATGGAGCGTCCCCCGCGGAATCTTGCGCAGCCCTTGTTCTCCCACAGGACGGTTGGATTGAGCCTGCTCCAAGGTATGGGTATCCTCATCGTTTCTTTTGCACTGTATCTTTTTGTTATGAAGACCGGCCGGGGCGAGCTTGAAGCGCGTTCCTTTGCGTTCGTTTCCCTTGTCTTGGGTAATCTTTTGCTTATTGTCATCAATCTTTCCTGGAGGAAAAGTATCTATCGCGTACTCCGTTCGGCGAATAGGGTATTGCTCGGGGTTATTGCGGGTGCGGTACTTTGCCTTCTCGCCGTGCTCTATGTGCCATTCCTTGCGGGGCTCTTTCATCTCGCGCCTCTTCGGTTCAACGACCTTATTCTGATAGGGCTCGCGATGATAGCGAGTCTCATGTGGTTCGAACTATTAAAGACGACGAAATACGGGAAATTGGCGGAACTTTGGTGACCTGCGGTGAGGGCGCATTGTCTGATATACTGAATATATGAAGGTAGCCGATAGGTCTGATTTTTTGGCATCGTTGCGTTCGCGGGCTACCTTAGCTTTTCGGCATGGCGACTTTCTGGTTCATAACACACACAAAGGTCGATGTTCGAACCATAGCGACAGATTACCATGAAGAACATAAATTACGACCTCGTAAAACTGCTTCATACGACACTCGATACCATTTGGCGCCTTGAGAACCACTACATTAAGGATGCTTCGGCGGTGAAGTGCCACAGCGAGCCGGCACTCAAAAAAATACTTGAGGACGAGAAGAAGCACGCGGAGATGTTGCGGGAGGAAATAAAGATGAGGATAGGCGGCAATACATTCGATTAGTCTGCGGGAATATGTAGTAATTGCGCTGCGGGCATTCACATGGTATCGTGCGCGTAGTAATTTATTCACATTAATTCTCGTCTTTGGGAGGAGGCAATGAAGCCATATATGTGGCAGTTCGTGGCGGAGAGGGATAAGGCGCTGTTTGCGGTCGTCGAGGCGATGGTCGACAAGTTTCCCCAGAACGTTGTGCTCTGGAATGACAAACGGGGGAGGCCTATCGAGCTTTCATGCCACATCTTCGCGCGCGCGTTCGCGGCGCTTTTCTCCGAGCTTGAGTGCGTTGACGGCTATTTTTTCAAGAGATTCGAGCACTCCTGGCTCGTCACGCAGGACTACGGGCTGATTGACCCCTACCCCGTGGGGATGGCGGGCGGCCCCATTCTCATGCATGACCACCCCACGTCCTACACGCGTCCGGCATTGCTTTACACGCCCGACAAGCGCGCGATGCCCAAGGTTTACGCGCGCATCGGGTTCGATGAATTCGCGCGCGCGGTCGCGCACGCGACCGACCTGCTTCGCGCCGCACGTGCCTGAAAGGGGCGACCCAATGGCGAAACCCAAGCGTACGCTCACGCAGATCGATGTTCGCGCGAATCGGCACGCGCTCGACTCCGCGATCGCCGCACTCGAGCGCATTCTCGACGAGCTTTCGTTCGAGCTCGACGAGCTTCAGAAGGACTGTACGCATCCGGACCAGGACAGCGTGGTCGACGATGGCGTTCTCACGCACTTTTGTCCGGATTGTGGACACTCGTGGGTCGACCGGCGAAAGTAGAAAAAAATTTTAGCCCCGTGCATCGCGGGGCTTTTAATTTTTCAGAAGTTATGCACAGCAATATTCAAGAAAATGCAAATTTCAAAAAATCTGCGTGCTACAATAATGACAAGAGAGAGCTGCGCAGGCAGCAAAGGTCGAAAAAAATTTTGTACTCGTTCATTTATGAAGAAAAAAGCAAAGAAACACGCTCCCGCAAAGAGAAAGAAGGTTGCACCGAAGAAAAGGAAGAAGGCCGCAAAGCGGCGCCGTTAAGAAAAAATCCGCTCATTACGAGCGGATTTTTTATTTGTCCGCCGGGCCCCCGCGGACGTATCCATATATTCAGTATATCGGAAATTGCACGGATAAAACTCGGCGGCGTGATACCATTAATCTATGGGCGGTAAGGTAATCGTGGTGCCTGAGTATATTGAGGTTTCAGGACCTATTGTTTTTCTTGCGGGACCAATTCAGGGAGCACCCGATTGGCAGACGCGCGCCATTGCATATTTGCGCGCGCATGCGCCTTCACTCCACATTGCTTCACCGCGGCGGGAATATCTCCATAACGATTTCAATTACGAACGGCAGGTTGATTGGGAAACGAAGTACTTGCGCCGGGCGGCAAAAGACGGGGTGATACTGTTCTGGCTCGCGAAAGAGGCGGAGCATTTTTGTGACCGCGCCTATGCGCAGACTACGCGCTTCGAACTTGCAGAATGGAAGGTGCGGCATGAACGCGATGGCGTGCGCCTTGTGGTGGGTATTGAGGATGGGTTCACAAATGCGCGCTATATTAGGAGGCGCTTCACGCAGGATTGTCCGCGCGTGCCGCTTTGCACCACGCTCGAAAAGGCGTGCGCGACGGCGGCGCTTGTCGTGCGCCCAACACGTTGACCCGAAGAGGCGCGGAGCATTATAATTAGTTACAATATGCGACTTGCGACTGTGCTGCTTATAAGCCTTATTGGAATGACCGCGTTCGGGTTCGTGCTTTTTAATCATCGTATGGACCATCGCGCTCCTGATTGTGCCGCATCCATGATGGGCGGGATTGAGTGCCCGCTTGGCGCTATGAGCTTCATGCTCCACCACATCGTTGCGTATGGAGATCTTTTTCAGGTGACCATTCCGCTTGTGTCCGTGTTCGTATTGGCGCTCGCCATTCTTTTTCTTGTTTTTTTCGCGAACACTTCGCCTTCCTCGCCCCCGGACAAGGCGTTTCATTTTGCGTACACGCGTACGCGCTCACTACTCGTTCTCAAAGAACTGCGTTCTTGGCTCGCGCTTTTTGAATTAAGTCCCGCGGCGTAACCCAGGCACGGCAAACGCCGCAGTGTTGTCGTGCTTGCACAATTCCTTCTTAAGGGAATGTTTTTGTTCAACTAATTCTATCACGTATGAAATATAGTAATAATACAATCATTGTTTTTTTGTTAGCAGTTATCGGACTTCTCGGTCTTCTTTGGTTTGCGCGACCGGCGCCGACGGCGACAAGCGCCTCCGGGCAGGGGGAGAAGGCAAGCGTATTTGTTGCCACCTCCACCTTCTATGATTTCGGAACGATATCAATGGCGAACGGAAAGGTGAGCAAGGAATTCGGTATCACGAATTCGACCAAGGAGGATGTTACGCTCGTTACGCTCACCACCTCTTGTATGTGTACGAGCGCGTACATCGAGAACAGTGGCGCGGAGAGGGGGCCTTTCGGGATGCCGGGGATGGGTTTTGTGCCGCCGGCAAACGAAGTGGTGAGGGCGGGAGGTGCATTTACAGTAAAGGTCGTATATGACCCCGCAGCTCATGGGCCCGCGGGCGTGGGGCCGATCGACCGGTTCGTGTATCTCACCGATTCGAACGGGGGTGCGCTTCGTTTCGAAATAAAAGCGATCGTAACGCCCTGAGGCATGAAACGGTTCATTATTATCACAAGCCTTGTCGTGCTTGCCTTCGTTCTTGTTGTTGCATTGAAGCAAAACGCGGGGCTTTCGACATTCCTTTGGAGTATAAGCAACAACGGTGCGTGGCTCCTGCCGCTTGTGCTTGTTTCGGCGCTTCTCGACAGCGTGCATCCGTGCTCGTTCTCAATATTGCTCATTACCATCGCGTTTCTCTTTGGTATGCAGATGACACGGCGTAAGATTCTGGCAGTCGGAGGTGTCTACATCGCGGGGATTTTCACGGCGTATCTCCTCATAGGGCTTGGCGTTCTGAACGTACTTCATCTTTTCAATACGCCACATTTCATGGGCAAGCTCGGCGCAACACTTCTTGTCCTGTTCGGCGTATTGAATATAGCGGGAGCTCTGTTCCCAAAGTTTCCCATTCGGCTCTCGCTGCCCTCGTCCGCGCATAGCGCGATGGCGCGGCTCATGGAGCGCGCATCAATGCCGGCCGCATTCGGGCTCGGGCTCCTGGTGGGTATCTGCCAGTTTCCCTGCATGGGCGGGCCGTACCTTATGGTTATCGGACTTTTGCGGGATAACGTTACGTACATAAGCGGCGTCGGTTATCTCTTTCTCTACAACGCGCTTCTTATCGCACCGCTTGTTGCTGTGCTGCGCATCGCTTCGGACACCGCGCTTCTCGGCAAGATGCAAGAGTGGAAGCGGGCGCATGTGCGGACGTTCCACCTGTGGGCCGGTCTTGCGATGGTCCTTCTTGGTATCGGGGTGCTCTTCATCTAAACCACATTCATTACCATGGTATTACTTGATAAAAAAAATCTAATCCCCGCGAGCGTGCTTCTCTCTGCGCTCATGCTTGCGGGCGCGCTTGTGTATCGCGCGGAACAGAACAAGGCGCGAGAGTCCGCTCCCGTTTCCGCGCCCGGCACAGACCTTGAGGCGCAGATCGAGGCGGCGGTCATCCCCAAAGAGGGAGTCGAGCTTCCTATCGTGTGGGGAGACCTCGGTAAGCGGCTCGTTGCGCTTGGTGCCATCGACCCGCAAAAGTATCAAGCGCTCTATGAGGCGCGCGGGGGATTTACGGACGAGAACAGGAAATTTCTTCTTGGCAGCGATAACGGGAAATTGAGAATAACGGATGAAAATGAAGGCTATGTATTGAATCTTCTGTGGGCGCTCGGGCTCGCCAACAAAAATCCAATTCTTGATGCGGGGGAAATGGCGGACCCGCGCTATGGAGGACCGCAGCAGTTCGCGTCGACGGGCGGATGGACGCTCGCGCGCGGCAACGCAATGGACCACTACAGCCGGCACGCACTCATACGTCTTACGAGCGACGAGCAGCAACTCGTAGATCGCGTTTCGAGGAACATATTCAGGCCTTGCTGCGGCAACTCGACGCATTTTCCGGATTGTAACCACGGCATGGCGATGCTCGGTCTTCTCGAGCTTATGGCCTCGCAGGGTGTTTCGGAGCCAGATATGTATAGAGCGGCGTTGCAGGTCAACGCATACTGGTTTCCGGAAACCTATCTCACCATCGGGAAGTACCTCGCGGCGAACGGGCAATCGTGGGGCACCGCTGACCCCAAGGTATTGCTTGGCGCCGACTATTCGAGCATACAAGGGTTTCAGCGAGTGCGGTCGCTTGTGATACCGACCGCGGGCGGTGCGAAGGGAAATGGCTGCGGCGCGTAATACTTATCTCCATGGATCTTGGCATTAGCAATCGCATGGTGGTGATAAGCGTTTTTCTTGCGTTTCTTATCGTGGGGCTCGCCTGGGTCTACTCGGTGGGGGCTGGGGCGGAGCGGCAGGAGGCTGTTCCGCGCCCTGCGCCGCGGAACGGCTCAGCGGAAGTTGATGCGGGGAACGGAGGCGCGTGCAGCGTCCTCTAAAGGTGCAAATATCAATCAAGAGTATAATAAACATATGTGGAATTACTATGGCGGAATGTTTGATTGGGGCGTGTCGGGATGGCTTATGATGGCGGGCATGGTGCTTTTCTGGGTATTGGGGATAGCGTTCGTGGTGTGGTTGGTAGGTGAGGCGTCACGCGGGCGGCATTCACGCTCGCGCGCGCTCGACCTTTTGAACGAACGGTATGCAAGGGGAGAAATAGATAAGAAGGAGTACGAGGCGAAGAAAAAGGACATAGAGGAATAATCGCGCCCGCGCATTACCATGACTTCAACACGAACGTACGCCGTGAAGGGTATGCATTGTGCAAGCTGTGCCGCCATTATTACCAAGCGGCTCGCGGCACTTCCCGGTGTTACAAAGGCGGATATTAATTTCGGCACTGAAACGGCGAAGGTGGAAACCTCGTCACCCGAAACGACGCTTCAAAAGATGAACGAGACGATAGGCATGCTCGGCTACTCGCTCGAAGACCCGCAGGGCGGCCACGTGCACACGCCCGGTATGGACATGAGCGGGCATGAGCATATGCATGGGCCCGACATGCGGCGTAAGGAGGAGAAGCTTGCGGAGCTTGCGGCGCTCGGGCGGAAGGTCGCGTTCACATTCCCCGTGGCGCTTGTGGTCTTTGCGGCAATGCTCTGGGACATCGCGGCAACCTATCTCTTGAGGATGCCGAAAATTCCTATTTCGCCTGAGATTCAAAACGCGACTCTCCTCGTGCTTTCAAGCGTGGTGCTCTTTTGGGCGGGCGCCACGTTCATTGCCGGATTCGTAAGGTTCGTCCGCTACCGTGTGGCGAACATGGATTCGCTCATTGGCATAGGGACGCTTGCGGCGTATACCTACAGTGCCATACTCGTCCTTTTCCCACGCGTGCGAGAATATTTTAATCTTCCCGAGTACGCATATTTTGATGTGGTCATCGTGGTTATCGGGTTCGTGCTTCTGGGGAAGTATCTCGAGGCGCGTTCGCGGCTCCGCACCGGTGAAGCGATAGAAAAGCTACTCGGCCTCCAGGCGAAAACCGCGATTGTGGTACGCAACGGGAAAGAAGTGGAGGTCCCTATTGCGGAGGTGGCGATGGGCGATATTTTTGTGGTGCGGCCAGGGGCGAAAGTTCCTGTTGATGGCGTGGTTGCTGAGGGGAAGTCGGCGGTTGACGAGTCGATGATAACGGGAGAACCGGTGCCCGTGGACAAGAAGGCGGGAGATGTGGTCGTGGGCGCCACCATCAATAAGCAGGGCGTATTGAAATGCCGCGCGACGCGCGTGGGGGCAGATACCATGCTTGCGCAGATAGTGAAGATGGTCGCGGAAGCACAGGGCTCGAAGGCGCCCATTCAGGCGCTTGCCGATAGAATATCGGGTATATTCGTGCCGATAGTGCTCGGCATTGCCGCGCTTTCATTTGTACTCTGGTTAGTAGTAGGCGGGTGGCAGCTTGGCACGACCGCTGCATTCTCGTATGCGCTCCTCGCGTTCGTTGGCGTGCTCGTTATTGCCTGCCCGTGCGCGCTTGGTCTTGCAACGCCGACCGCCATTATCGTGGGCGTCGGCAAGGGCGCAGAAAACGGGATACTTATTAAGGGCGCCGAGGCGCTTGAAGAGCTTTCACGCGTTAACACATTCGTGTTCGATAAAACCGGCACCATTACCGAGGGTGCGCCGCGCATCGTAACTATCGTGCCGCGCGCAGGATTGAGCGAGGGCGAGCTTCTCACGCTTGCGGCAAGTGTTGAGCGCCACTCCAACCATCCGCTCGGCCTCGCGATAGTCGAGGAAGCGAAGAAACGAGGACTCACGCTTCTTGAGCCGCATGATTTTGAAACGATGGAGGGGGTGGGCGTGAAGGGGGTGCTTGCGGGACAGGAAGTCGTGGTACGCAAGCCCGTCGCGGAAGATATGACATCGGAACTCGGCGCGCTCCTCGACGAGGGGAAAACGGTCGTGGTGATAGTAAAGGGAGCTGCCGTAGCAGGATTTTTGGCGCTGAGCGACACCATCAAGGTGGGTGCGCGGGAGGCGATCGCAGAGCTCCACAAGCGCGGGATAAAGACCGCAATGCTCACGGGCGACCACGAAAAAGCCGCGCGCTACATTGCGGCGCAGGCAGGCATTGATGAAGTGTTCGCCGAGGTGCTGCCGCGCGAAAAAGCGGAGAAGGTTCGCATGCTCCAGGGGGAAGGACGCATCGTGGCAATGGTGGGAGACGGCATTAACGATGCCCCCGCGCTCACGCAGGCGAATGTGGGAATAGCGATGGCAACGGGCACGGACATTGCGATGGAGGCGGCAGGCATCACCCTTCTTAAGGGGGATATTCAGAAGGCAGTGCAGGCATACGTACTTGCGCGGCGCACGATGCGGACCATCAGGCAGAATCTTTTTTGGGCATTCTTCTACAACGTTGTCGGCATTCCCGTTGCGGCAGGAGCGCTCTATCCGCTCTGGGGCATCTTTTTGAGCCCCGTGTTCGCAGGACTCGCCATGGCGGGGAGCAGCGTGACGGTCGTTGGCAATTCGTTACGGCTTAAAACAGCAAAACTTTCTTAATGGCCACAACGTCACGAACGAATTATTTGTTCCACGTACAAGGAATGCACTGCAAGGCATGCGGCATTCTTGTATCGGAAAAACTTGCGGGGGCGCCCGGCGTGGAGCGGGTAACGGTGGACGAGAAACATAACACCGTAGCCGTGGTCGCTGCGCGCGAGGAGCCTCCTGAGGCGCTCGCCCGGGAACTTGGCGCGCTTATTGCAAAGGACGGATACTCGCTTTCGGTCGAACGCGCGAAGTTTGTGCCGAAGTGGGGAGAGTTTCGTGTTGCAGCGCCCATCGCACTTCTCTTTGTGTCCCTCTTTTACGCGTTGCAGAAGGTGGGGCTCGTGAACCTCATTACCGCGGACAAGATTAACCTCCCTGCCGCGTTCGGCATCGGTCTCGTCGCTTCGGTCTCTTCATGCCTCGCGGTCGTGGGCGGACTTCTTCTTTCTGTTTCTGCCGAGTACGCGAAGGAGGGGGAACGTACGCCGCTGGTTCTTTTTCATGCGGGGCGTCTTATCTCATTCTTCATTTTGGGCGGCGTTATCGGACTTATCGGGTCGGCGTTCACCCTGGGCGCGTTTACGACACTCGCACTTGGCACGCTTGTGGGGCTCGTGATGCTCTCGCTCGGGTTGAATCTCCTTGATGTTTTCCCATGGGCGAAGCAGCTCCAACCGCGTATGCCGGCATTCTTCACCCGCGCCCGCACGCGTGTTGTCGCGTTCGAACACGGCCTCGTGCCGTTCCTTATCGGCGCGAGCACCTTCTTCCTCCCGTGTGGCTTCACGCAATCAATGCAGGTATTCAGCCTCTCGACCGGTTCTTTTATTGCGGGAGCGTTCACTATGACCGCATTCGCGCTCGGTACCCTGCCTGTGCTCGCACTCATTAGTGTTACTTCGGTCGAGCTTGGACGAGGGAAGTGGTCCGGTGTATTCTTCAAAACTGCGGGGTTGCTCGTCATCGCGTTCGGCATCATGAATATCGTGAACAGCCTTGCGGCGGCGGGCATTATTCGGCCCGTATTCGGCTTCTAATTGCTATGAACAAAAATACTACGCTTATTGCATCCCTTATCATTGCGGCGGGTCTCGTTCTCGGCGCGCTTATTTTTGCGGGCGCGGGTGGCGGTGGCACGGGTGTGCGCGCGGGGAATTCATCTGCGGTGCACATGGAAGGGAACACGCAGGTTGTTGAGGTTGTCGCGAAGGGGGGATACCGCCCCGACGTTATTATTGCGAAGGCGGGCGTACCCACGGTGCTTCGCATGCGGACGCAGAGCACGTTCGATTGCTCCGCCGCATTCGTTATTCCCGCGCTCGGCATTCGAAAGATGTTACCGCCCTCGGGCGTTACTGAATTTACCATTCCCTCGCAACCGGCGGGGAGCGAGCTCCAGGGGCTTTGCGGCATGGGAATGTATGGGGTAACGATGCAGTTCAGATAGACAACAAAAAAACCGCGCATGATGCGCGGCTTTTTGTATCGGCGACTTACTGCGTGCTTGTGGCGGTCGAGGTCGATGCCGAGTTCACCGTGAAGGTGACCGCATTCGAAGTGCCCCCCAACGTTCCCGGATTAGTTACCGTGATGGGCGTGGTGCCCGTTGCGACAAGGTTCGCTGCAGGAACAATAGCCGAGAGCTGGGTCGTTGAATTGAACATCGTGGCGAGCGCGGTCGATGCCCAATATATGACCGAACTTGTCGTGAAGTTCGTTCCGGCGACCGAGAGCGTGAGATTCGCGGCGCCTGCCGTGCTCGATGCGGGCGAGATGCTCGCGAGCGTCGGTATCACTGCGACCGGCGTGCTCGTTGTGGTCGACGTAGCGGTGCTGCCGCCCGTGCGCGCGAGGAGCGCGCTCAGTTTATCCATCAGCGCCTGAATCTGCGCGCGCAGGCGCGTGACCTCATCTGAGGAACCAACACCCGCATTTAACGTGTGGTCTTTCAACTGCCGCACTTGGACAGTGAGCGGGGAGGCAGCATTCATGGTGCCCGTGACGGTTACCGTGTCGCCAACCTGTATCTGCGAGGCGCTTATTGCGCCGCCGCGCGCCGAAAGCTGGCTCCCATTATCGAGTGTGAGCGTGAACGTTACGCCCCACACCCGCGCGGTAAGCGAGGTCGAGGACGCTGCTCCCGGTGCGGTTACCACATCCGCGCCCGTGAGCCGCATCTCTCCGTTCGGGTTTATCATGAGCGAATCGGGCTGCGCTTCGATGGGCGCCCACGGCGTTGCTGCGGCTTCGGCGGTCTTTTTTAGAAGCTCGCGCCCCATCTCCATAGCTTTCTTCGCTTGTTCATTTATCCGCTCCTCGACTTTAAAGCGGCCATTGCCGCGGTCATGTTCGCTCTCTTCCTTGTCGTTGTCTGCGCGTGCGACGCCCGCCGTGCTTGCCGCGATGGCGGCGATCATAAGCAGCGCCAATGCTATTTTGTTGTAGTGTTTCATAATCAAAATTGTTTTTTGTTTTCCGCGAGGCGATTTTCTTCACATGTCGACCTTTCTTGCTTTGTCCTCGCCCCATGCCAATAAGACGAGCAAAACGGCGGATACTTACACCCGTCCCCGTTGGCGAAATACTATGCGATTTTTTCTGTATAATTGAAGCGTATGAAGATAGGCATTTTTGATTCGGGGCTCGGGGGGCTTATGATAGCGAAGCACATCGTGCGGGCACTACCCGCATATGACTTCATCTATCTCGGCGATACCGAACGGGCGCCCTACGGCAACCGGTCACCGCAGGTGGTGTATGCGTTTCTTCAGGAGGCCGTCGAATTCCTCTTCTCAAAAGATTGCGCACTTGTCATTGTGGCGTGCAACACCGCGTCGGCGCAGGCGCTCCGGCGCATCCAGCGCGAATATTTGCCGCGCCACCACCCCGCGCGCCGTGTGCTTGGCGTGCTTGTGCCTACCGTGGAGGCGGTTGTAGCGTCGGGTGCCCACCGCGTCGGCGTGCTTGCGACTGCGGGGACGGTCGCAACGGGCGCGTTCACCCGTGAGCTTAAAAAAGCTGCCCCCGCGGCTAAGGTTTGGGAGCGCGCCGCGCCTCTCCTCGTGCCGATGATAGAGCTCGATGAGCTTGCTCATGTCGATGCAGTGCTCGCGCGCTATCTT
This sequence comes from bacterium, assembly GCA_021814545.1. GTDB lineage: Bacteria > Patescibacteriota > Minisyncoccia > UBA6257 > GWB1-50-10 > CAIKKG01. The sequence goes on along the minus strand of JAKAID010000002.1, from coordinate 59,842 downwards.
TCGCCGCTTCTTGCGAAACACATCGACACGCTCATTCTCGGGTGTACGCACTATCCACTCGTTGCGCGCCGCATCAGAAAACTCGTGGGACCAAACGTGCGCGTGGTGGCACAGACGGACCTCATCGGGGGGAAGTTATTCCGCTATCTTGCGCGCCACCCAGAAATAGAGCGGACGCTCTCGCGGCGAGGGAAGGTAGCGCTTTTGGTGACCGACCTTACTCCTACCTTTGCGGCGCTTGCACGGCGCTGGTTTGGGCCCGGAGCAAAGCCAAAGGTGGTCCAGTACTATTGACTTTTTTGCAATATTGTGATAAAGTTTTCTTGGTTCATTGAAGGGAATGCGCATCTTGTGCAGCCCAAAAATCGGGAGGAACACACCATGAGGTTCGTGATCGCCGTTGCCGTGTTCATCTTCGCCGTTCCATTCGCGGAGGCCCGCGAGAAGCAGCAGTCGCTCACCGACGAGGTCGTGGCGCTCCACCAGGAGTACCGCGGGCTCTGGAGGGACGAGGCCCGCCTCGCCCACAAGCAGGCGATGCTCGCCTGGGACGTGGAGAAGCTCGCGCAGATGCGCGCCGCGCTCAGGGAGCGGCAGGCGAAGTACGATGCGCGCCGCGTGAAGTACGAGGCCGCCTACAGCGCCTACAGCGCCGAGTGCCGCGTGGTCTTCCCCTGCAACCCGGGGAGGTGCAAGAAGCAGAGCCGGGCGCTCGAGCAGCGGGAGAGCCAGCTCGACCTCGAGCACGACCGCATCACGCGTTCGCGCGCAGCGATCGAAAGCGGCGAGCGCGTCGCCGAGCACGAGGCGTGGAAGTTCGCTGCCATGCGGCAGGCGAACCGGCGCCTCATGGCCGACATCAGGCAGTTCATCTCGTTCATCGAGAAGCACCCCTCGAAGAAAGGGGGCCTCACGGCCTGCTTCCCGAAGCTTCGGACGCCGCCCGCGGTCCTCGCGGAGCGGTGATACATCAGCCCTCGACAGCAATGTCGAGGGCTTTCCATTTATTCGACAAGCGCACGAACGGGTGCTATTACTGAAGTATCAGTACTTTTCCAACCGAAGAAAGGAGTAGCCACATGAAGGCCGTGCTCATGTTCGTTGCGTTCGTTTTCGCATCGGTTGTGTACGCTACGGAGCCGAAGGGGGTTCCCATGGTGCCCCCGCCGCCGTACGAGAAATTCGAGACCCGCATGACGAAGAAGGTGTGGGAGGAGTCCATGCGGCAGTGTCTCGCGCAGCTCGAGTTGGTGAAGCCTGGAGCGGCCGACCGGTACCGCAAGCAGCGCTATTGCCGCTGCTTCGTACGCGAGATGGAGAGCGTTTACCCGCGCGGAGCTCCCAAGGAGCCTACGCAGAAGGACATGGCGCGGGCGGCGGTGTGGGTCGCCAAGTGTTACGCGCGCTACTTCGGTTCCCCGAAGCCCCCCGAGCGAAAGGAACGGCCATGATCGCAGTCGTGTTTGCGCTGGGTCTCGTTTCGTTCTCTTCCATCGACGACGTCCGCGAGTTCCGTCCGCACATGAATGCCGTGGCGGACAGCGTAGAGCGTCCGAACGTTGCCGCGCTCCTGATGGAGAAAGCGGCAATCGAAGCGAAGCTCGAGCTCCTCACCGAAGAGCACCAGAAGCTCAAGGAGGAGAGCGAGGAGAGCACGGAGAGCATCGCGCGCCTCGAGCTTGTTCGCGCGGTCTTCTTCGATGTGGCGGCGCACGCCAAGGACCAAATCGAGAAACTTTCCTTGTTGTTCTCGGAACTCAAAAAGGATGCCGAGGCGCATGGCGCGCGCTGTTATCGGGAGTTCGATGACGGACCGCGGAGCGATGCGTGCGACATTCTGACCGATGAGGGGAATGAGAAGATCAAGGAGCGGAAGCGTTTTGCGGGTGCCGCGAAGCTGCTCCTTGCTATGGCCAGCGAGGCCACGGATACCATTCTCAAAAAAGAGGCGTCCATCAATGGGGAGCGGGAAAAAAATGCAGAGCGCATGGCCGAGCTTACGGCAAAGATGCGCCCACTCCTCGACCGCGAGAAAGAGATTGAAGGCATCATCGCGCGGGCAAACTCCTTTTGAAGCAACATGCCCCGGCACAACCGCCGGGGCTTTAATTTGATAAAAAGCGCATTTCGTTGTATAATGCATACGCAAATTGAAATACAAGCAGTGAGGCATCCACGCAGTTCACACGAGGAGGAAGTGCAATGAGGATGTTCATCACGATGTGCGCGGCGCTGTTCCTTGCCGCGTGTGGTCCTACGGACAAGTGTCCCGGCAAGGCGGAGTGCGGCAGCGGCTGCATGCCGACCGGCGCCTCCTGCTGCCCGAACGGCAGCGGTTACTGCGACAGCGGGTCCTACTGCGGCGCCGACAACATGTGCCACGGCGGCGGAGGCGGAGGAGGCGGGAGCTGCGGATGCGGTACGCTCTGCAACTCGAACGGCTACTGCTGCCCGCGCGGATGGTACGGCTGTAGGGGAACGTGCTATTCCTCGTACAGCGCGATGCTCGGTGCCGGCTGCACGGGAGCCACGACCTGTTGCCCGTGACGCCATATGCCCGCCAGATGATTTGGCGGGCCTTTTATTTATGTTCTATACTGATGGCGTCGGGTACTAACCAATTATTTTTTTATGTATGTGTCATAACGATTGCGGTTGCGGTGAGACGGGATATGCGGGTCCGCTTGTGGGGAGCGTATTGCCGGATATGGAGCTTGACGTATTCCACAAGGAGAAACTCGGAAAGCTGAAGCTCTCTTCGCTTAATGGCAAGTGGGCGGTGCTCGTGTTCTACCCTGCGGATTTCACATTCGTGTGTCCGACCGAACTTGAAGAACTCGCGGCGCTCTACCCGAGCTTCCAGAAGCTTAATGCGGAAGTGGTGAGCGTGAGCACGGACACCGCGTTCACGCACAAAGCGTGGCATGATAGCTCGCCGGCGATAGGGAAGGTAACGTATCCGATGGCGGCGGACCACAATGGTGCGCTTTCACGCGCACTCGGTATCTACATCGAGGAGGAGGGGCTTTCCCTTCGTGGAACGTTCATTGTGAACCCCGAAGGCATTATTAAGGGCGCGGAGGTGAACGATAACAGCATCGGCCGCTCTGCGAAGGAGACGCTTCGCAAGCTCCAGGCAGCTCAGTACGTGTCAACTCATGCGGGCCAGGTGTGCCCCGCGAGCTGGACGCCGGGGGGAGATACACTCACGCCGGGTATCGACCTTGTGGGGAAGATTTAAGATTCGCCGGTCCTCGCCGCGTGAATGCGGCGAGGATTTTTCAACTATAAATTGAACTTGTATGCGCGTAGTATGCCTTAATGCGTGGGGTGGGAAGCAGTTCAAGCCTCTTGCGAAGTATGTGAGGGAACTCGCCCCGCATACGGACATTTTTTGTTTCCAGGAAATATTTTCCTCGGCACATGAGACGTCCAAAAACGGCGAGTATCAGTTCGATCTTTTGGCGCAGCTCTCCGCGCTTCTCGCTGATTTTCACCCGGTGTATTCCCCTATGCTTTCCGCGGCTGCGCTCTCCGGCGGGTTCGGCACAACCTCGGGGAATGCGATATTCGTGAGGAAGCGCATTCCTCTCGCCGCGCAGGGAGATTTTTTTGCGTTCGGAAAGATGTATGAATATAAGTATCTGAAGCCCCAGGAAGTCGGGTTCGTAAATTACGTACGAGTCATGCATGACGGGAAACCGCTTACGGTTTGCAATGTACACGGCATTGCGCTTTGGCCCAAGCTTGATTCGCCCGCGCGCCTTGAACAATCCGCGCGTATTCTCGATTTTGTCGCTCGAGAAAGTAACCCCTGTATCGTGTGCGGCGATTTCAATCTCGATCCGAACTCCCAGAGTATCGCCATGCTCCAGAACCGCATGCGTGACCTTGTGAAGGAGAGCGGTGTGCAGACAACGCGGAGCGAACTGCATTACGAGGCTTTCGGGCGAGGCCCCGAGGTTGATGCCATTTCTGATTATTTGTTCGTGACGGCCAATGTCCCCGTGCGAGCGTTCGAGGTTCCCGATGTTGCGGTATCTGACCATCTTCCGCTTGTACTCGACCTCTAATGCATAAGGACGGGGAGTGGTACAATAATGGCGATGAAGAAGATTGCCATTTTTGATATTGACGGTACCATATTTCGCTCCAGCCTTCTCATTGAAATAACCGAGGCGCTCATTCAAGACGGCCTTTTCCCCGCGAAGGCCGAGCGCATGTACCACGATGCGTATCGGGACTGGCTCGATCGGAAAGATTCATATGACAAATACATCCATGGCGTTATTGTGGCGTTCGATACGTATATCGAAGGACTCCATCGCGATGATTTTTTGCGCGTGGCGCGGCGGGTGGTCAAGTTTCATCGCAACCGCGTGTATCGCTACACGCGCGACCTCGTGCACGAGCTTCGCAAAAAGAATTATTTCATTATTGCCATCTCGAATTCTCCCAAGGAGCTCGTTGATGAGTTTTGCAAGACGCTTGGGTTCGATCGCTCGTACGGGCGCATCTATAAGGTGGATGAGCACGGGCGGCTGAAGAACGAAATTATGCACCTTGAGCTTGCGCGGGATAAAGCAAAACTCCTTATGCGCATCGTTGAAGACAATAGCCTTTCGCTCACGGGCTCGGTGGGTGTGGGGGATTCGGAAGCGGACATTCCGTTCCTTAAGCTTGTCGATACGCCGGTATGCTTCAATCCGAACAGTATTCTATACGCACATGCGAAGCGGGCCGGGTGGCGCGTTGTCGTGGAACGTAAGGATGTAATCTACCGCCTTCAGTAGCATAAGAAAACGCCCCGTAGGGGTGTTTTCTTATGCGCGTCAAGGATATTTATGCACAGATTTGAATATTTGAAGGGAGTATACTGTAAAGAGAGCTATATGGGGAAAAAAATGTTCGCGGACCGAAGCGAGGCCGCACAAGCACTCACCCCGCTTCTCAAGCGGCATGAACGCAGCAATGCGGTGGTGCTCGGACTTCCCCGCGGGGGCGTGGTAGTTGCGTCCGCGGTCGCGAAGGCACTTTCCCTGCCGCTTGATGTTATCGTCGTCAAAAAAGTGACTCCGCTCTATAATGATGAATTCGCAGTCGGTGCGGTAACCGAAGACGGCGATTCGTTTTATGATTGGACGCTGAACGAGGAATCATGCGGACCCAAGGACACATTTCAGGCGCGCATTGATGAAAAACAAAAAGAAGTGCGTGCGCGTGCGGCGCGGTATCGCGCGGTCCTGCCCTTGCGCAACCTTCGCGGCAAGGCTGCCATTGTCGTTGATGACGGCATTGCTACGGGGTCTACGATGCGTGCCGCTATACGCGCTGCGCGGACGCGGGGTGCGGCAAAGGTAGTAGTCGCGGTTCCGGTTGCGCCGCGTGATAGTTTTGCCGCCGTGCGCGGCGAGGCAGATGAGGCGGCCTGTCCGAACACAGTCGACTTTTTCCCTGCAGTTGGCCAATTCTACGATGCGTTCCCTCAGGTTGAGGACGAGGAAGTGCTCGTGATGCTCAAAGATGCCGCAGGAAGGACATGACGAAAATATTGCTTTCGACCAACACGAACGCGGCGCTCGCGCGGACGATATCACGGAAGACGGGTATTCGGTTCGCTCCCTGTGCCGTGGGAAGCTATCCCGACAAGGAGGTTTCTGTTCGCATTGGTGAACCGGTCGAAGGCAAGGATGTGTTCGTGGTCGGCTCCACGTTCCCGCCCGCAGAACACGCGCTCGCGCTTTTCATTCTTATCGATACCGCACGGCTCCACGGCGCGCGTTCCATAAACGTTGTCATTCCCTATTTTGCGTACGCGAAATCCGACCGTATCGATTTGCCGGGGAGTTCCGTATCTGCCGGAGCAATGGCGGACCTCCTTGCCGCTGCGGGCGCCTCGCGCGTGGTCGCGGTGGGGCTCCACAGCGCCTACGATGCGGACGTATTTCACATTCCGCTCGTTGAGGTTTCGGCGATGCCCATACTTGCAGAAGCGTTCAAGGCGCTCCATGTGCGGAATTGCGCGGTCGTTTCTCCTGACGAGGGCGGCGTTCATCGCGCCAAGGAATTCGCAGCGGCGATCGGCGCTCCGGATATTATTACGGTCGCGAAGATCAGGAAGTCACCGCGCGAGGTGCGCGTGGCGCGCATCACGGGTGAGGTGCGGGGGAAAAACGTGGTGCTTGTGGACGACATGGTCCAATCGGGCGATACGCTTATGAAGGCAATGAAAGCGCTCCGCAAAGAGGGGGCAAGGGATGTGTATGTGGCAGTCGCGCACGCGGTGCAGACGGGCCAAGGTTTCAAGAGGCTTCTCCGCGCGCGCGAAGTAAAACGGGTTATCGTTGCGGACACCATACCGTTCTCACGCGGCGCACCTGCAAAAGTTATCGTCGCTTCGGTCGCCGGTGTCATTGCGGACGTGCTCACGGGAGAGCCTTTTGCTTGATATTGTTCTCAGCTCGGCAGAGACGCTATACTATGGGCATATGTCCCAGATGAATATTGAGTTGATGAACGGCCATCCGGTCGGAGGCGTCAATAGCGAGGCGCATGTTTTTAATATCGATGACCGGCCTATCGGGCATATCACGAACGACGGCCACGTGTTCGATGTGAATGACCGTCCCCTTGGGGAAGTTAAGGACGACGGGCATGTCTTTGACCACGAAATGCATCCGGTGGGCGAGGTGCATTCCGACGGGCATGTCTTTGACCACGAAATGCATCCGGTGGGCAGAGTAGCGCCGCCGCATGTCATGTTCGGCGGCGCGGCGCTCCTCCTTCTCTTCCGATAGAGCGCGCTCTGGTGGTAGTATAGAGCGGATGGATACCGCCGCATTTGATGCACGCTATAAAAAATTGAACGCCGCCCAACGCGAGGCGGTTGACGCTATTGAGGGCCCGGTGATGGTGGTCGCTGGCCCCGGCACGGGGAAAACGCAGGTGCTTGCATTGCGCGTAGTCAATATTCTTCGGAAGACCGACGCGGCGCCTGGCAACATTCTTTGTTTAACCTTTACCGAGGCGGGAGCCTTCGCTATGCGCGAGCGTCTTCGCGCATTTATTGGGCAGGATGCGTATCGCGTGGGTATCTACACGTTCCACGCGTTCTGCAATTCTATCATCTCGCGCTATCCGGAAAGCTTCTACAGCGCTGCTTCTTATTCACTTGCGGGAGACCTTGAGCGTGCGGAGATCATCGATGAATTATTCGCGAAACTTCCTCATGGTCATCCACTTGCGAGTCGCCATTCGGAGCTTGGGTACGCGTACCGCCGCGATATCGTTGAGCGCATCAAGCATATTAAGGGTGGCGGTTACACGCCGGAAGAATATGCGGATTTAGTCGAACGGCTCATCAGCGAGCATGCTGCGGTGAACAAGGCGATGAGCGATTGGCCCGCGCGCCTTTCGATTAAAAAGCTTGATGTGGTCCACACAGTCCATGATGCGCTTATGGGGCTGCGGAGCACCTACGGAGCGTATCTTGCACGAACGTTGAACGATGCGGTGAAGTTCGCAGAATCCGACGGGAAAACCGAGGCAATCGGGGAGTGGAAAAAGAAATTTTTTGAGAAAGAGGGCGACGCGTTCATATTGAAGGACACCGCGCGCGTGGCGATGGTGCGCGCGGTCGCGGAGTTCTATCGCGAGTATGAAGATGCATTGCACGCCCGTGGGTTGTACGACTACGACGACATGATTATTGAGGTCGTGCACGCCCTGAAGCGCGCGCACGCGATTCGCAATGAACTTGAAGAAAAATATCAGCACGTCTTGATAGACGAGTTCCAGGACACCAACGAGGCGCAGATGAACCTGGTGCGTGCTATTACCTCAAACCCGGTGCATGAAGGGAGGCCGAACGTGATGGTAGTGGGTGACGACGACCAGGCAATTTATAAATTCCAGGGCGCAGAGCTTTCAAATATCATTGATTTCCATGAACGCACGTACCGCGGCGTGAGAACGATCGTGCTTGATGTGAATTATCGCTCGCATCAGACTATTTTGGATTATGCGCGCAGCATTGTGCTGCAAGGGAAGAACCGTCTTGAATCTTCCGCTTCGCCCGCGCTCCCTAAGGTGCTTTCGCAGGGGAATACGTCGTTGTCCGCAGGGAATGTGGAGGTAACGCGATTCGCTTCCGATTCGGAAGAATATTCGAACATTGCACGGAAGATTCATCAGCTCATTGACGCGGGAGGCGACCCGCGTGAGATAGCGATAATCGCACGCGAGCATAAAATATTACAGCAGATACTGCCGTATCTTGATCACGAGGGAGTGCGGTACGAGTATATGCGAAGAGCGAACGTGTTCGACGAGCCGCACATTAGCGAACTTGTTACTATGTGCGAATTCGTGGCGTCCGTGAACGCAAAAGGGGGGCGCCGCGACGACCTTCTCCCGACACTCTTGTCGTTCCCGTATTTTAATATTTCTCGCGCGGTGCTTTTTGATATTGCGATTAAGGCAAAAGACACACACCGTTCATGGCCGAGTGTCGCGCGTGATTGCGGCGACCCGAACGTCGCCAAGGCGATGGACCTTTTAGGCGACCTTGGCGTGCGCGCGGACTCGGTGCCGCTCGAGCATCTTTTGGATGAATACATGCAGCGTTCCGGCTTTCGCGACCATTATTTCAGCCGCGCTTCCATTCATGAGCGGCCCGTGTCGTATGTGAGTTTTCTTGCTTCGCTCCGCACCTTCATCGGCGCGCTTCGTGAATGGCACGAAGGAAAACCGCTTTTTGTCCGCGATGTCGGCGTGTTCGTTGAGTTGCATCGCGCAGCGCAGGTGTCGCTCGTATGCGAGTCGCCCGTCATCCGGTCCGAGCGTTCTGTGCTTTTGATGACCGCGCATGGAGCAAAGGGATTGGAATTCGGTTCCGTGTTCATTATTGGCGCCCACGACGATGTGTGGACGAGCAGCAGAAAGAAAAATAAGGTGACCCTGCCTGCACCCATCGCGCCCGTTATTTCGCCCGCGGGCGATGAAGAAGATGATTTTATCCGTCTTTTGTACGTGGCGGTCACGCGTGCAAAACACACCCTCCATATTTCCGGCCACGATACACTGCTTCGCTATCTTCCCGGCGCGAACGAGGAGAGAGAATCTTCCGAGTCTGCTGAGGTAGACGAGGGCGTGGTGCGCGCGCACGAGAATGCGCTCGCGCTGGTAACGCCACCCTACCGCGAGGATGAGCGCGCAGTGCTTGCGCGGGTGACCGAGGGATACAAACTTTCAGTGACGCATCTCAACAATTTTGTGAATGTGGCCAAAGGGGGGCCTCTGTATTTCGTTGAGCAGGACTTGTTGCGTTTCCCGCAGCCGATGAGCGCACCGGGCGTGTTTGGCTCTGCAATCGATGCGGCCTTAACCGAGCTCATCAATTATCCGAAGTATCACGGGGTCGCGTGCGAGTTATCCCATATGCTTGGCGTGTTCGAGCGGAAGCTTGCGCGAGGCCGGTTGCCGGACGTTGAAGCGAGGCGCCAGCGCGAGCGAGGGGAGAAGGTTCTCACGCGCTATTATGCGCTGCGCGATGAATTTAGAAGTGATGACGAGGCACAGGTTGACCTCGGGAACGATGGGGTTGTAATCGGTGATGCGCCCGTTGGCGGCCGCCTGGACCTTCTCCGTGTCGATGACGGTGCGTTCCGCGTGATTGATTTTAAGACGGGGAAAGTATGCCGGTCGTGGAACGCGACCTCGGATACGGACAAAATCAAATTACATAATTATAAGCAGCAGCTCGTCTTTTATAAGTTGCTGCTCGATCGTTCCTCTCGGAAGCGGATGCCGGTTGCCGCGCTTGCGCTTGAATTCGTTGAGGGAGTTGCCGATGAGGGTGAACGGGTTCTGCTGGAATACGTACCGACCGCGGAGGACGAGGCACGGCTCGTCAAACTTGTGAACGCGGTCTACCACAGGATTATCTCGCTCGATTTTCCCGATATAACAAACTATGAGCGAACTTATAAGGGGGTTCTTACGTTCGAGGATGACCTTATACAGGGCAAGGTCTAAACAAAAACCCCCGCGTAGTGCGGGGGTGAGCGGTGGGGGTTAGAACGGTCCCCGCCGCATGCGCTCGTGGAACTCTTCATCTACCCGCGTGCGGTATTCGCGGATGCGCGTCTCGAGCTGCATGAGGTGCACCTCCCGAAGCTGGCGATCGGGGAAGGCACCCGCGAGCGTGAGGAGCGCCTCGAGGTCGCCGAAGTGGAAAGCGGAGAGAGGCACCTTCTCGATGTCCTCGCGCAGCTTCATCGTGCGCGCGCGAAAGTTCTGGCGCACCATTCGGCCCTTCGGGTCCAAGTCGTTGTCCAGCATGTGCTGCCTCCTTTTTGCAGGTGCTATTGCCCATACTAATCCCCTTGTTTGCTTTGACGCAAGCCTTGCGCCAATCTATAGTTGAGGCAAGCAATATGGCACAAAAACGGACCTCATGGGGAAATGTTGCCGAGTGGTACGGCGAACTCGTAGAGAAAGAGGGGAGTTATCAGAAGGAGGTAGTGCTCCCGAATTTGCGGCGCGCGGTAGCGCCCAAGGCGGGGGACGTTATTTTGGATCTCGCGTGCGGCTCGGGATTTTTCTCGCGCGTGTTCGCGGAAGCGGGCGCGAAAGTCATTGCCGTTGATGTGGCGAAAGACCTTATCGCGCTCGCGAAAAAACAGCCCTCACTCAACATCACCTATCACGTGGCACCCGCGACGAAGCTCGATTTCATCCCTGATGGGAGTGTCGATAAGATAGTGCTCGTGCTTGCTATTCAAAATATTGAGGATGCCCAGAAGGCGCTTGCTGAATGCGCGCGTGCCCTGAAACCGAAGGGTTCGCTCCATATTGTAATGAATCATCCGGCGTTCCGCGTTCCGAAGCGCTCGAGCTGGGGCTGGGATGAGGAACAAAAAGCGCAGTATCGCCGCATCGATGGGTATATGTCGGAGAGTACGGTGAAAATTCAGATGCACCCGGGGGATAGGCCAGAGGAGGTCACCCTCTCGTTCCACCGACCGCTCCAGGTGTATTTCAAATTTTTACGGAAGAGCGGTCTCCTCGTCCGCAGCGTGGAAGAGTGGCTCTCACATAAAACGAGCGAGCCCGGCGCACGCGCGGTCGCGGAAAACAAGATACGCAAAGAGATACCTCTCTTCTTTTATATGGAGGCGGTGAAGGGGTAACTTCGCTTTGACAGGAGCGCAAAATATGCGTACTATATCGTACGTAGCCTCGTGCGAGGCATATTTATTTCTCCACAATGGAAAAAACGAGAGACGACATCAGAAATATCGCCATCATCGCGCACGTCGACCACGGGAAAACGACCCTCGTTGATGCGCTTTTGAAGCAGTCAGAGAACTTCCGCCTTAAAGCAGATGAGACGGGCGACCTTATGATGGATTCGAACGAGCTCGAGCGCGAGCGCGGCATTACTATTTTTTCAAAGAACGCCTCTATCCATTACAAGGGATTGAAGATAAATATCGTTGATACCCCGGGGCACGCCGATTTCGGCGGCGAGGTGGAGCGCATCATGCGCATGGTGGACGGCGTGCTGCTCCTCGTTGATGCAAAAGAAGGCCCGATGCCGCAGACGAAGTTCGTATTGCGCAAGGCAATTCAGGCAGGCCACAAGGTTATTGTGGTGGTGAACAAAATCGACAAGCCCGATGCGCGTCCGATGTGGGCGCTTGACCAGACGTTCGACCTTTTTATCGAGCTTGGCGCGTCGGATGAGCAGTCGAATTTCCCAGTGATTTACGCGGCGGGCGCACAGGGCAAGGCGGGACTTACCGCGGACCTTTCGACGATGACGGATGTCGTGCCGCTTTTCGATGCAATCGTGAAATATATTCCCGGTCCCAAGATTTCCGAGACGAATCCGCTTCAGATGCTCACGGTCAGCTTGTTTTACGATAACTATAAGGGAAAGATTGCTGTCGGCCGACTCTATGCGGGGACGCTCAAAAAGGGCGCGCAGGTGATGCACGTGAACCGCAAGGGCGAGATGAAGAAGATGCAGATTTCATCCGTGCTCGGTTTCGAGGGCATGAAGCGCGTTGACGTGGAGTCGGTCGGCGCGGGAGACATTGTGGGTATCGCGGGTATCGATGATGTTTCGATCGGCGAGACCATCACCGACATTGAGAATCCGATGCCGTTGCCGCCCATCACCATCGATGAGCCGACCATCAAAATGGTGTTCGGTGTGAATACCTCACCTTTCACCGGAAAAGAGGGCCAATACTCGACCTCACGCAATTTGCGTGAGCGGCTTCAGCACGAGCTTGAAACGGATGTAGCGCTCTCGGTTACGCCTACCGATTCTCCTGATAAATGGACTGTCGCGGGCCGCGGAGAGCTCCACCTTTCCATTATTATTGAGAAGATGCGTCGCGAGGGATACGAACTTGAAGTTTCAAAACCGCAGGTTATTTTTCGCGAACACGAGGGCAAGAAAACGGAACCTATTGAACTTGTTTCGTTCGAAGTTCCCGAAGAGTTTGGCGGAACCATCATTGAGATGATGGGCCGCAGGCTCGGCGCCATGAAAGATATGCGGGTGGACCGCGGTACGACGCACATGGATTTTACTGTTCCCACGCGCGGTCTTATCGGTATCCGCAATGCGTTCCTTACGAGCACGAAGGGCAAGGGAATTATGAACAGCCTTTTCCTTGGGTATGAGCAGTACAAGGGTGATTTGCCGGCGGAGCCCCACGGTTCGCTTGTTAGTTCTGAGTCGGGTGTTTCGAACAGCTACGGACTTATTACGGCACAGGGCCGCGGCCCCCTGTTCATCGGTCCCGCGGTTGAGGTATACGAGGGCATGGTTATCGGGCAGAATGCGAAGGCTGACGATATTCTCGTGAACATCTGCCGCACGAAGGAGCTTACGAACTTCCGCACGAAGAACTTCGGTATTCAGGAAACGCTTGATGTGCCCCGCGAGATGGGACTCGAGGACGCACTTGATTATATCGGCGACGATGAGCTTGTGGAGGTGACGCCGAAAAATATCCGCATCAGGAAAACATACTTGAAGGAGAGCGACCGCAAGAAGGCAGAGCGGGATGCAAAGGGAACGAAGTAAATGAACTACGCCGCGCATTGCGCGGCGTAGTGGTATAATAGAGCCATGTCTCGTCGCATGCGCTTTCTTGTTGCGATCGCTACGCTTACCGTTGCCATACTTGGCATCGCGTTCGTTGTGTACTTTTTCCCGAAGGACCGGCCACTCGTCACGAACTTTCAGGAGTGCGTGAATGCGGGATACAAGGTGCTCAATACTACGCCGCGCCGTTGTGAGATACGAAAGGGTCTCGCCATTGTTGAGCAGATACCGAACGAATGCTCGGGCATTACCTTCGAGCAGTTCAAGCTCCAGGAGGCCCCATGGACCGGTATCCCCGCCGCAGTGGATTTTTCGACCTACGATGTGCCCGCAGAATATCGGCAAACGCTCATAGAGGGCGCAAAAACGGGACCTAATTTTGCGGGGCGCTACACGGTCGTGGAGAACGGCTGTGGCGCGAAGTGCGATGTCATCCTCGATGCAAAAACCGGGCGCATCATCGTCTACGACGTCAACTCGATATACGGAGTGCGCTTTCAAAAGGACAGTGCGCTTATGATAATAAACCCACCCGCGCAGATGTCCTCCGGTCTTACCCCCGAGGAAAAGCGGGGATTGAGCACGACATACTATAAATTTGAGAACGCTTCGCTCCTTACCGTGTGCGAGTCTCCCGTACGGTAGTTTCTATGCACCCCCGCAGTAACCCGCACCCCTGTGCGCGGACTTTCAAATGTGAGAAACTGCTGATGCTATAATGCAAGTATGAGCAAGTGGTTACTGTACGCGATCGTCGCCGCCATAGTGGTCGTGATGGGGGCGTGGTGGTATCTTTCTCAGCCGTTCGCACCCGGTGCCCCCGCGGCTTCCGCGGTTCCACAGAAAATAGAGCAGCCGAGCGATGCGGGCTTGGGCGGAACAATATTCGAGCAGGCGCAGCCGAACCCCGCGAGCAATCTTCCGAGCACGAATCCGCTCAAGGCCGGCACGAACCCCTACGAGGGCGCGTACCAAAATCCTTTTGGACAGTAATTTTCTTATGAACACTTTTTCATTCAAGAACGCTCTTCCATTCTTTATTATTGCGCTTGGTGTCGTATTTGGTGCGGGCATCGCGGCGCACGCACAGACGGCGCCACTCACGTTCCCTATCCCTGAGCTTGGCAATTGTAAGGACCAAGCTGATTGTAAGGTATACTGCGCGGATAGCGCGCACATTGCGGCATGTACTGATTTCGGCGAGGCGCATAATTTGATATCGAAAGAGGAGGCGACTCGTGCAAGGAAATTCGCGGACGTACTCCGCGGTGCGGGTCCTGGCGGGTGCAAGGATGAGGCTTCTTGCCGTGCGTATTGTGCGGATGTGACGCACCTTGATGCGTGCATCGCATTCGCGGAATCACATGGCATTGTTTCGGACGCGGACCTTTCGGAAATGCGCCGCGTGAACGCCGCGCTCAAGGCGGGCGCAACGATGCCGGGCGGATGCAAGACAAAAGACCAGTGCGAGGCATACTGCAGCGGCGGAGGGCATGCGGATGAGTGCTTGGCATTTGCGGAGCGCGCGGGGACGTTGTCTCCCGAGGAGCTCGCACGGGCAAGGCAGATGACCGCGTTCGTGCAGAGCGGCGAGACGCCCGGCAGATGCACCTCAAAGGATTCTTGCGAGGCGTATTGCGCGAGCCCCGACCATTTCGATGAATGTATCGCGTTCGCCGAGAAGGCGAAGCTTATTTCGCCCGAGGACCTTGCGATAGCGAAGAAGACGGGAGGCAGGGGACCGGGAGGATGTTCATCAAAAGAAGCGTGTGACGCATATTGCAATGCATCAGAACATGCGGATGAGTGTTTAGCATTCGCAGAGGAACACGGCATTCTTTCGCAGGATAAGGTGCAGGAAATTAAGGACGGCATGGGCCGTTTGCGCGTGGGTGTTGCACAGGCGCCGGAAGAGGTGAAGGCGTGCCTCCGCGCGAGTTTGGGTGAGGATATTATCGGAAAGATACAAAGCGGAACGCTTACGCCCGCGGAACGGGTGGGTGAGGCGGTACAATCATGCTTTGAAAGCCAGATGGCAAAGGTAAAGGACAAGCTTGAACAGGGGCTTAAGATGGCACCGCCTGCGGTCATGGACTGTATCGAAAAGAATGTGGGGACGATAGACCTTCAGAAGATACGCGCAGGCGACGCGCCCTCGCCAGAAAAAGGCGACGCATTGCGCGCGTGTTTTGAGAGCATGGCGCGCGAGGGCGAGCGGGTGCAGGGCGTGACGCAGGAGCGCATGCAGCAAATGCCGCGCGCGATGCAGGCATGCGTCAAAGAAAAGCTTGGCGACCTTTCGAGTGTGCAGGAGCCCCCCGCGAACCTTCAGGAGGTTATTCAGGGTTGTGCGCAAGAATTCGGACCGCGCATTCCGGGGAGCGCGGCGCAAGGAGGGCCGACCGCCGGAACGGGAACGCCCGGGCTCCCCGGTGGTATTCCGGTGCCCGCAATCCCCATGATGCCGCGCGCTGCGCCAATGCCGCAGCTTCCCTCACAGGCAGAGGGCTGCCTCAAAACTGCCTATGGAGAGGATTTCTTCGACAGGATGAAAAGCGGCGAAGTGACGCCCCCCGCGGACTTTCAAGACAGGGTACGGCAGTGCATGATGCAGCAATTTGCGCCGGCTGTTCCCGGAGGCGCGCCAGGCGCCACGATGCCGGGTACGGGTGGAGGATTCGCGCCCGCTGCACCTCTTCCTACGCCGCCAACATTCTGAACAGAAAAACACGGGCTCCGCGCCCGTGTTTTTATAGCGTATAATTATCCACATGAAGATAAATATTATGGGCAGCAAACTTGAGCTTACTCCCGCAATCAAGGAGTACATCGAGGAGAAGATAGGGGCGTGCGCCGACATTGTTTCACGGTTCGAGGAGAACGATGAGGTAACCGCATTTTGCGAGCTTGCGCGCACGAGCAAGCACCACACTCACGGCAATGTGTTCTATGCGGAGGTGACCCTCGGGTTGCCGGGGAAAACAATATGCGTGGACGCAGAGCACTCGGATGCGCGCGCAGCGATAGACGAGATAAAAGACCTCTTGAAGCTCGAATTGCGTAAATATAAAGAGCGGTCCCTCGAAAAGGACGTTCGCCGAAAAAAGCGCAGGATGGAGTAGCATCATCTGTTTGTGATAGGATGAGACCACCGCATGAAACGAACTAAACGGAGGAGTTATTGGTTCCCTGTCATTCTTGCCATTCTTGCGTTGGGAGGCGGAGGGTTTTGGTATTATCGCATCACTCGCCCTCCGGTTTACCAGCTTACCGCAGTGACCAAGAGCGACATTTCTTCAATCGTTACCGTGACCGGGCGTATTAAACCGGCCGACAGCGTCGACCTTGCATTCGAAAAAGGAGGGAAAATAAAGGATGTGTTCGTAAAAATAGGTGACAAGGTGACGGCGGGCCAGTCGCTCGCGTATCTCGACACGAGCGAGCTTGCCGCCAACTTGCTTCAGGCACAAGCAAATGTTGAGGCGCAAGCGGCAAAGCTCGACGAGCTGAAACAGGGGACGCGCCCCGAAGAGATACAGGTAAAGATCGCAGAGCTCAAGAAGGCCGAGCAGGACCTTACGAATAATTATGCAAGCGTGCTCGACGTGCTGAATGATGCATATACGAAGGCGGATGATGCGGTCCGCACCAAGGCTGACACAATATTCTGGAACGGCGATTCCGATTCGCCACAGCTCGTGTTCGCGGTTACCGATACGCAGGTCCAGATAGACGTGGTGAATTCACGCAAGGCATCCGGCGTGGAGCTTCGTGCGTGGCGCAAGGAACTCTCTTCTGTCTCTGCAACCTCCTCGCAAGCCGACCTTGATTTGCTGCTCCAGAGCGGTAATCAGCATATGTATGTAGTCCGTGATTATTTGAGCCATGCACTTGATGCGGTTAACAAGTCTTCCGGCGTGGCGCCCGCTGATGCGGCTACCTATAAGGCAAATATCGGACTTGGGCGTGCGAATGTAAGTACAGCAGTTTCCGCCGTGAGCGCGCAGCAGCAGGCCATTGCGGCACAACGAGTTATCGTCGAGCGGGTGCGGAATGAACTCGCGCTGCTCCAGGCGGGTTCCACCGCAGAGAGTATCGCAGCGCAGGATGCACAGGTGAAGCAGGCGCAGGCGAACGTCGTTTCCATCCAGGCACAGATCGCGAAAGGGACGCTCTACGCGCCCATCGCAGGCATTGTGACGAAGCAGGATGCGAAGGCGGGCGAGATAGCGGCACCGAATGCGGTACTTATCACCATTATGGGGGAGCAAAATCTTGAGATAGAAGCGAATGTACCCGAAGTCGATGTTGGTCGCATTGCGATCGGAAAGTCAGTCGCCATTACGCTCGATGCGTTCCCTGGAGAGAAATTCTCCGGAACAGTCTCTTACATTGACCCGGCGGAAACGGTCATTGATGGCGTGGTGAATTTTAAGGTTACCATCCGGTTCAGTGAGGCAAACGCGAAGTTCAGGAGCGGCCTTACCGCGAATCTTGAGATAGAGAGTGTGAAGAAGGCGGGCGTGCTTGTGTTGCCGGAATCCGCGGTCATTGAGAATGATAAGGGCGCTTTTGTGCGTACGGTACAGCTCGACGGGACCACCATCGACACCCAGGTGACCCTCGGCATTCGCAACAATGGCTTTGTGGAGGTGGTGAGCGGCGTATATGAGAACCAGGACGTGGTGAACGTGGGATTGAGGGCGAATGCGACGAAATAATGATAAAGCTGGTCGGTATCGAAAAACGTTATGAGGACGAAGGCGAATCTACGCTCGCGCTTGCGGGGGTTTCCTTCGAAATAAAAAAGGGGGAGTTCGTTGCCATTATGGGGCCTTCTGGTTCCGGCAAGTCTACGTTGCTCCATATTTTGAGTTTCTTGGATCGGCCGACCAGCGGCGAGTATTTTTTCAACGGGCATAATGTGAATGATCTCACTGACCTTGATATGGCGCATATCCGCAACAGCGAAATGGGGTTCATTTTCCAGTCATTCAACCTCCTCTCGCGCCATACAGTTTTCGAGAATGTGGCAATGCCGCTTATGTATTCGCATGACGTACCCATCGAGCGGCGGAAGCATCTTGTGGAACGCGCCGTGGCGAGCGTGGGGCTCGAAGAGAAATTATATATGGAGGCGGGGAAGCTCTCTGGCGGCCAGAAACAACGTGTTGCGATTGCACGGGCGCTCATCGGCAATCCCGGTGTTATCTTTGCCGATGAACCTACCGGCAACCTCGACTCAAAGTCGGGGGCGCAGGTCATGTCCATTTTGCACGACCTCCACGAGAAAGGGCATACCATTATTCTTGTGACGCACGAAACGTATACGGCGGAATTCGCGAACCGCCTCATTCATATTAAGGATGGGCGGCTTGACTCTGATAGGCCCATCGTGAAGGCGCGGCATTCAAAAGCGGAATTTTTCAAATAACATGCGCGCATACGATTCTATTAGGATGGCGGTGGCGGGCGTGCGGCACGCAAAAATGCGGTCGTTCCTTACGATGCTCGGTATCGTTATCGGCATCGCGTCCGTTATTCTTCTTATGTCTATTGGGAATTCCGCGCAGGCGGTCATCATAAATCAGGTTAAGGGAATAGGTTCCAATCTCGTCTTCGTGCTCCCCGGCGCCTCGAAGAGCAGTAAATTTTCTTCCCCCGCCGCATCGCAGGGCATCATCATTAAGACGCTCGTAAAGGAGGATGCGGATGCGCTCTCACGCGAGGCGTCTATCGTCGCGGTGGCGCCCGAGGTGCGTGGTCAGGCAAAAATCGTGTATGGGAGCAATGATACCACCGCCACATTCATTGGTGTCACGGGGCCCTATTTTAGCGTGAGGGATTTTGTGGTCGCTGAGGGCCGCACATTCACCGATGGAGAGGTCAATTCATACGAGCGTGTTGCGGTTTTGGGTTCGGAGATAGCAAAGACGCTTTTTGGCGGTTATGACCCGCTCGGGAAAATGATACGACTGAAGGACGTGGCATTCCGCGTGGTGGGCGTGTTAGAGCCGAAGGGTGTCGGCCCCGGCGGCATCGACCAGGACAATGCTGTTATAATTCCCATCACGGTGGCGCAGAAACAGCTTTTGGGTATTGATTATTATAACCTCATTACGCTCCAGGCAAGCGATTCTTACACGTCGGAGTTCGTGAAGCAGCGCGTTTTTTCCATCATCCGCGAGAGTCACCACATTACGAACCCGGACAAGGATGACTTTGACATCCGCACGCAGGAAGACGCGCTTTCGCTTCTCGGAAACATCACCTCCATTCTCACGCTTTTCCTCACCTCTATCGCATTTATCTCGCTTGTTGTGGGCGGCATCGGCATTATGAACATCATGCTCGTGTCGGTCATTGAGCGCACGCGCGAGATAGGTCTTCGCAAAGCAGTGGGTGCAACGAACGGCGATATTTTACAGCAGTTCTTATGGGAGTCCGTTATTCTCACGTTCGTTGGTGGGCTCGTCGGCATTATGGTGGGCGGATTGCTCACGGTAGGCATTTACTTTATTCTGGTGGACATCGTGAAGACGAATTGGGTATTCTCCCTCCCTGTTTCGGCGATAGGGCTTGCGGCAGGAGTCTCCACGCTCACCGGGCTTGTATTTGGGCTCTATCCCGCACGGCAGGCGGCGAAGAAAAGTCCCATTGAGGCGTTGCGTTACGAATAATATGAAGCATCTCGAATTTTGGATATTTATCATCGCGGGACTCGTGTTCGCATATCTCGGGTATTCAGCGT
The DNA here is from genome assembly GCA_021814545.1 of bacterium. Lineage (GTDB taxonomy): Bacteria > Patescibacteriota > Minisyncoccia > UBA6257 > GWB1-50-10 > CAIKKG01. Next base: position 39,965 of record JAKAID010000002.1, on the reverse strand, counting down.
TCGGATTCCATCGCTAATGAAGTACACGATCGATGCGGCAACAATGGAAGAGCGGAAGAAGCGCGCGGCAAAGATAATCGCACTGCTCCACAAGCTCTATCCCGAAGCGCACGTTTCGCTCAATGCGCGCACTCCCTGGGAGCTTCTTGTCGCGGTCGTACTTTCTGCACAGTGCACCGACAAAAAAGTAAACGAGGTTACTGCAACACTCTTCAAAAAATACAAGACGTTCGAGAGTTATCTTCGCGCGCGCCCTGCGGACCTTGAGCGTGAGATACGGCCCACCGGTTTTTATAAAAACAAGGCAAAGAATATCCTTGCGGCGGCACGCATGGTCGCAAAGACGTTCCACGGGGAAGTACCGCAGACGATGGAAGCATTGGTGGCTATTCCCGGTGTCGGGAGGAAAACCGCGAACATTATTTTGGAAAGTGCCTACGGCATTGTGGAAGGTATCGCAGTTGATACTCATGTACGGCGCCTTGCCCGCCTCTGGGGACTCACGTACGAGAACGATCCAGAGAAAATCGAGCAGGACCTTATGGTCCTTGTGCCGCGCAAAGCGTGGCGAGGGCTTTCTCTTCGCATTATCGCCTACGGGCGCGAGTATTGCCCCGCAAAAGCACATGACCACGCGCAGTGTCCCGTTTCGAAATTAAAGGTATAATGAACACATGAAGCCGCGCATCGTGATGGTGGGCATGGGAGAGATAGGACAGGCGCTCTCGGCCGTGCTCAAGGCGGCACACGCGGATATAAGCGCCTGGGATATTTGCCCAGGGAAAGTAAGCGGTCAAAAATCGTTGTTCGAGATAGTCCCACGTGCGGACTATCTTTTCTTTTGCGTGCCCTCGTGGTGCATGCCCGCGGCGCTTACTTCGACAACGCCATTCATCCACAAAAACACCGTAGTCATAACCGTCTCAAAGGGGCTTCAGCAGGAGACGGGGGAGACGGCGTATGACCTGCTTGCGCGTACGCTCCACGAGCGGCAACCCATTGCGCTCGTGAGCGGCGCGATGCTCGCCGAGGAGCTCTTGGGCGGACTACCAGGCTTCGGCGTTGCTGCGTCAACACGCGCGGAGGTTCGTGCGAGAATACTCGACCTTTTCAAACGTTCCCATGTCCATCTTGAGGGTTCGAATGATGTGCGAGGCGTATCGTTCGCGGGCGTTCTCAAAAATGTGTATGCTCTCGGGCTTGGTATTGCGCACGGTTTGAAGTGGGGGGGGAATGCGCGGGCGAAGTTTGCCATTTCCGCGGTTCATGAGATGGAACGTCTGCTCCCCATCTTTGGCGGAAAGCGGCAGACAACATACGGGAATTCAGGAGCGGTTGACCTTGTCGCTACCGGCTATAGTCCGTTCTCGAAAAATGTGGAGGTGGGGGCGATGCTTATCAAGAAGCGGAAGACGCCGCCCAGCGAGGGACTGGTTTCGCTCACCCCCCTTATGAAGCTTCTGCCGAAGCGCGAGCAGGGACAGTTCAAGCTGCTTTCTGCGGTCCATCGCGTTGCAATAAAAGGCGAGAGTGCGCGCGAGGTATTCGACTCGCTTCTCAAACAACTCTAATTTTATGTGGGCGATTTACGCACTTCTCTCATCTATTACCGCCGCGCTCGTCGCGATATTCGGGAAAATCGGGCTCAAAGACGTTGATACCACGCTTGCGACGACCATTCGCTCTATTATTATGGCGGGCGTCCTTGTGCTTACTTCGCTCGCGCTCCGCAAATTTGATGGGTTTTCGCTCCAGTCATTCGGCGGGCGCGACTGGCTTATGATAGCGCTCTCCGGCATCGCGGGTGCACTCTCGTGGCTTTTTTACTTTTTTGCATTGAAGATAGGCGGTGCTTCGCGCGTTGCGGCTATCGACCGCACGAGTATCGTGTTCGTGGTTATCTTCGCGGCATTGTTTCTGGGGGAGACGTTTGGATGGAAGTCAGCGCTTGGTGCGCTCCTCATGACCTTTGGCGCGATGCTTATCTCGTTCTCTTAGTATTCGCCGGAAAGAAAAACCCGCGTTGTACGCGGGTTTTTGTGCGCTTATTTCCAGTTCGCCTCTTCAAGGAATTTCAGCGTTTTTTCGTTCGCCATCATCTCTTCAATGTAGGCGCGAAATGCTTCAGGGTTCGCGTTCGGATAGTGTCGGGCAGCGTGCTGGAGCTCGGTTTCCACTTCTTTCTCGTCGGGTTTGATGTTCTCTTTCGCGGCGATGGCTTTCAAGATGAACTTGGTCTTCAGCTGGCGGGTGATGGCCTCCTTCTTCTCCTTCATGTATTCTTCTTCGGTTTTTTTGATGATCTTGAAGTATTCTTCGGCGCTCATCTTCCGCTTCTCAAGTTCGCGGTGGAGACGGCCGTGTGCCGCGTATACCTCATCTTCGATGAGGAGCGGGGAGAGGGCGAACTTCGCTCCCGCGGCGAGCTCTTGTGCGAGCTCCTCATAACGGAGGCGGCGCGCTTCATCTTCTTTTTCGGTTTTGATGTTCTCTTTGAGCTTTGCCTTAAAGTCAGCAACGTTCTCGAATTTACCAAGTGTTTTTACGAATTCGTCCGTAAGCTCCGTTTTTGCCCCTTCGGACGAACGCATCGTGAGGAGTTGCCCCAAAACTTCGTCGACATCCCTTTCGGTGACCTCGACGGGCTTTGCTTTTGCTTTCACCGCAGCTGCTATCTTTTTGTAGTTGGGGGGCGTCACTTCCGGTTCCACTGCGATACTCATCTTGAACTCCAAGGGGCTTCCGAGTGCAAGTTTTACGAGCGTAATGCGCGGCGCGCTCTGCGGTGCGAGCTTGTACTCATCGATAATCGCGGGGTAGGCAGTGTTCAGCGCCTCCTCAGCCGCATCTTCGAGCACATGGTTCATATTCACGTGCTTTAACACGACCGCTTCGGGAACGTTACCCTTGCGGAAGCCGGGAACTTCGAGTCCGTGCTTCACCTTTTCCAAAACTTCTTTGCGGTGCACCTCGAGAATGGGGGCGGGCACCTCGCCTGTAATTTCGATCGTGGCGTCGACGGGCTTGCCGACCTTCAGGTTCGTGTAGAGTTTTGCTGGTTCCATGGTGCCTCTACCTTACTATACGGCAGGGGCCGGGGCAAGTGTTATAATGATGGACACGTGCTTCTTGACCGCATACATTTTCATATCGCGCCGCCCCGGGAAATAGGTGCGCTCTCGATAACCCTCGCGCTCCAATATTTTGCTGGAGGACTGGTGAGCGTGTTCGTCCCCGTTCTTTTCTGGAGGTCTGGTTTTTCTCTCGCAAGCATTCTCTTTTTCTATCTCTTGAGCTCGCTCGCATTCGTTGCGCTCACTTTTCTTTTCTTGCCTCTTATTGAGCGCTTGAGCGATAAGATGATGATGTTTTTGAGCGTGCCGCCGCTCGTGTTCTATTTTTTGGGATTAAAATATGTAGCCGATTCTCCTGCGCTTTTCTTTGCGTTGCCAGTCCTTCTTGCGGTAAGCACTTTGCTGTTTAATGTCGGTTACAACCTCGCATTTTCGCGCTCTTCGGAAGACGGGAAGATAGGGCGAGAGATAGGCACGCGCGATGCGCTTACCTCGCTCGTCCAGTTCGTTGCGCCGCTCTTTGGGGGATTGCTCATTTCCACCGTTGGGTTCCAATACACATTTTTCATTGTCGCGATTATTTTAGTGCTTTCGGTGCTGCCGCTTTTTGCATTCCCGCGCCGCACGCTCGAATCGCATTCGACGCGGCTTGAGATAGTCAAGTATATGGGCCGCCCCGCGCTCCAATATTTCAATGTATCCGGCATCGGTTATGCGATGGAGGCTGCGGTCGGCGGCGTGCTCTGGCCCTTGTTCGTCTATCTTGCGGTCGGTTCGGTGCGCGACCTTGGCGGTGTTATTTCAGCGGGGTTGTTCGCGGCGGCTATCGTCACCATATTTGTCGGCTTTCTCTCTGACGCGGGGAGGCGGCGCAGCATTCTTGCGTGGTCGACGGTACTCTATGCATTCGTCTATGCTACCCGCATCGCGCTTGTTCGTCCCGCGCTTGTTGTTGCGAGCCATGTAGCGGGTGGCGTCGCGTACGCGGCGCTCATGGTTGCATGGACGAGCGAGTTCTATAAAATTACGCGCGCGATTCCCGACTCAAGCCACTTTATTTTGAGCCAACAAGTGCTCTACCAAATCGCCCGCGCCGCGTTCCTTGTCGTGCTCATCGTTCTTGCGAATGTGTTGGGTCAAAACGTGTTTTTCTCCGTCACATTCGGCTTCACGTCGCTCGTGGTACTCCTTTTCCTTGCTGCGAATAGGTTCCATGTAAGTTCGCTTGCCGCAAAAAAATCCTGATCATAATGGCAATCAAAAATAACAATCTTAATCTTTTCGCAGAGCCCGAGGGGCCGGCCCCCAAGAAGAAAAAAGAAGAGCGCGTGTTTTCTGTTGCCGAGTTTATCGAGGTTTTGAACGTGGGACTGAAGCAGGAGGTGCGCATCACAGGGGAGGTTTCGCAGGTGCAGCGCGCAGCGTCCGGGCATGTATATTTTACTGTGAAAGATGCGAAGGAGGACGCGGTGATGAACTGCGTGATATGGAAATTCAATTATCAGCAGTGCGGCATCGATATGCAGGTCGGCATGGAACTTATTTTAACCGGTAACCCGCAGGTCTATGCGCCCACAGGCAGATTCTCGTTCGTTGCTCGTACCATCGAATTCAAGGGCGAAGGAGCGCTCAAAAAGGCATACGATGAGTTGAAGAAGAAGCTTGCCGCCGAGGGTGTTTTCGCGCCCGAACGGAAGCGCCCGCTGCCGGAATTGGCGCGGAAGATAGGCGTCGTTACTTCAAAAGAGGGCGCGGTCATTCACGACTTTATTAATAATTTAGGGAAATTCGGGTACGAGGTGATGCTTGTCGATTCACGCGTCGAGGGGCAGCAGGCGGTCAGCCCGCTCGTTGACGCCATACGCACGTTGCGCGGGAAAGATATCGAGGTGCTTGTGGTGATACGCGGCGGAGGTTCGCTCGAATCGCTCCAGGCGTTCAATAACGAGATGCTCGTGCGGGAACTTGTTACGTTTCCCGTGCCGGTCATTGCGGGCATCGGCCACGACCAGGATGTGCCACTCGCGGCGCTCGCGGCTGACTTCATGACCTCGACCCCCACCGCCGCCGCGAATTTGCTCAATCGGTCATGGGAGGAAGCGTACGCGAAGGTGCGCCAGTTTGCGGCCATCGTGGGCAGGGTTGAGGACGCGCTGCGCCGCGCAAAGGTTGATATCGACTTCGCGCTGCGCTCTGTAATTGAGCGCACCGCGGACGCGCTTCGCCGCGCACAGGAGCGGCTCACGAACGCGGAACGGGTGATGCGGGTGAATGACCCTGCGCGTCAGTTGAAGCTGGGGTATTCTATCGTGCGCGAACGTGGTAAGGTGGTAAAAAGCGTAAGGGGGCTGAAGGTCGGCGGCGCGCTTTCCCTCCAGTTCAGCGATGGTGTTGCGGAGTCAACAATTATTGCTCTCGAATAACAAACATTTTTATGGCAAAAGAAACAAAGACATTTAGGGAGCACCTTAAGGAAATCGCGGCGATATTGGAATGGTTCGATTCGCAGGAGGAGCTGGATGTCGAGGAGGCATTGCAAAAGGTGAGGGAGGCGGGGAAGCTTATTAAGGCAAGTAAGGAGCGCCTCGCCGCAGTGGAGAATGAATTCAAAATAATCAAAAAGGAGGTGGAAGGGTAGCGTGGGTATATGCACAGGTTGCGTATTTCCTGTTCATGTGGTACTATTCTAATCGCAAGTAGGTTTCTCAATTGGGGTAATCCCTTTTGCACGTAATGTGTGAGGATCCAAGTGAGTGGTCGCCCTACAAAGCAAAACACAGTTACATGGCAAAGAGATTATATGTTGGAGGTTTGCCGTACGCCACGACCGATGCGGAATTGAAAACCGCGTTCGAGAAGGTGGGTCCGGTAACGTCTGCATCTATCATCATCGACAAGATGACGGGCCGCTCGCGCGGTTTCGGTTTCGTCGAGATGGAGAATGATGCGGATGTCCAGAAGGCCGTCGAGGTGTGGAATGGCAAGGATTTCGGAGGTCGTCTCCTCACGGTAAATGAGGCGCGTCCGATGGAGTCCCGCCCCGCACGCGGTGGTTTTGGAGGCAGGAGGGATTTTTAAGTCTCCCTGAATAAATAAAGCAAAGGCCGCCCCCTATTTATTTAAGGGGCGGCTTTTGTTTTCGTGATACAATGAACGCATGGCGTATTCGGCCCCTCGCGCACAGAATCGTTTTAACCCTGCAAGCAAAACACCGTTCAAACTTAGCCGGTCGAAGATAGAGAATTTCATCCGTTGTCCGCGCTGTTTCTATCTTGACCGCCGCCTCGGCATCGACCGCCCCCCCACGCCTTCGTTCACGCTCAATAACGCGGTTGATGCGCTCCTCAAGAAGGAATTCGATGTGCACCGCGTTGCGCGCACCGCCCACCCGCTCATGGATGCCTACGGCGTGGATGCGGTCCCGTTCAAGCATGAAAAAATGGAGGAATGGCGCGATGCGATTCGCCGCGGTATTCAGCACGTATTCGAGCCGGCGAATCTTCTTGTGACTGGGGGCATCGATGACCTGTGGGTGAATCCGAAGGGCGAGCTTATCGTTGTTGATTACAAGGCCACTTCAAAGGCGGGCGAGGTAGTGCTTGAGGGTTCGGGCTGGGAGATGAGCTACAAGCGGCAGATGGAAATATACCAGTGGCTTTTCAGGATGAACGGCTTTGCGGTGAGCGATACGGGGTACTTCGTGTATTGTAATGGCCGGGCAGATGCGAAGGCGTTCGACAAAAAACTTGAATTTACAGTAACGCTCATCCCGTACAAAGGGAGCGATGCGTGGCTTCCAGGTACTCTTGTAAAGATCCGGAAGTGCCTTATGCAGGAAAAACTTCCTGCGCCGGATGACGCATGCGAGTATTGCATGTATCGGCGCGCAGCGGCCCACAGTGAGGTATAATGAACTCATGCAAACATTCTTAACGTCGATGGCGGCGAATATGCAGGATGTGAATGGGTGGATAAGCCAGCATCCGTTCCTCGGCTTCGCGATGCTTACCTGGCTTTTTGCCTGGAAGGGGCTTGCGCTCTGGAAAGCAGCGCGGAAGAACGACCTTGTGTGGTTTATCGTGCTTTTCCTCGTCAATTTGCTCAGCGTACTTGAGATATTGTACTACTTCGTTTTCAGCGAGCGGCGGCACGTGCGGGAAAAGAAATAGAGGCATTCGTCAAATTGCCAGCGGCATCCTGTATTGGTAGAATTGCCCCAATATGAACCAAGAAACGAAAACGTCGTCTGTGGCATCATTCAGCAGGAAAAAGGCGATCGGTATCGCGTGCGTCACGTTCGTCGCGGGCATCGGTCTCGGATGGCTCTTGTTCGCGCCTGTCCCTGCGGAAAAGGCCGCGGATAACAATGTCGTTTCGAAGACTCCGCTTGTACTCACCGGAGAGAACTCGGTGACCGTTGATGACCAGCTCCCAGGGAACTCGGTCGTGGTGAAAGATGTGAAATTGAGGAAGGCGGGGTGGGTTGCCATCCATGAGGTGGCGGACGGCCAGCCGGGAAGGGTGCTTGGCGCACAGTGGTTTCCCGCGGGCGAGAGTACGGGCACGGTGGCGCTCTTGAGGCCGACCGTGGACGCGGGCACGTATTTTGCGGTGCTTCATACGGATGATTCGCCCAACGAGGGAAGGATTTTCGACCCGAAGGTGAACGTGGTGATGGTGGATGATGCGGGAGAGCCCATTATGGCGCAATTCCTTACGACCGTTACTCCTGCAGCTCAGTAGGCGAATGCCGCACCGCTTCTCAATTGAAGCGCGAGGCTCGTCCGACACTCTTGGCTCGCTTCCGCCAGCTTGCGGATTTGTCCGATAGGCGTTTGTTCTATGAACGGCGGAATGAGCATTAACGAATTTAAGCGTAGTATCTGGAGCCACTATCGCACACATGGGCGGCACGCGCTTTTATGGCGCAAGCCCGCGCACGTGCATGACCCCTACCGTATTTTTGTGTCCGAGGTCATGCTCCAGCAGACGCAGGTTTCGAGGGTAGAGGTAAAATACCCTCAATTTATCAAGCAATTCCCAACATTTCGCGCGCTCGCCCGGGCGCGGACGTCCGAGGTGCTTCGCGCCTGGCAGGGAATGGGGTATAACCGGCGTGCGCTTAATCTGAAGCGTGCCGCAGAGGTCGTGGTACGCGAATATCGCGGCGCACTCCCGCGCGACCCCGCACTTCTTTACGCGCTCCCCGGCATCGGGGCGGCGACCGCAGGGTCCATTGCCGCGTTCGCGTTCAACGCGCCTATCCCGTTCATTGAAACGAATATCCGCCGCGTATTTATCCACTTCTTTTTTCCGCGCGCGAAGAAGGTAAGAGACGAAACAATCATGGCGCTCGTGCGAAAAACGCTCGATACGGAGAATCCGCGCGAGTGGTATTACGCGCTTATGGATTATGGCACGCACCTTGCACGCATCGCTCCTAAAAATCCGAATCGGAAGAGTGCGCGCTATCGGAAGCAGCCCGCATTCAAGGGTTCTCGCCGTGCATTGCGCGGGGCAATTCTCAAATCGCTCCTCAAAGAGGGAGCGATGAACGGAGCCGCGCTCGCGCACGTACTTCAAGAGCCGCGCGAGCGAGTGGAGAGCGTACTCGAAGAATTGTGCGCAGAAAAATTCATCGTAAAAGGGAGGAAGGGCTTTTCTATCGCTGAATAGCGGTATCCACAGGGCGTCTTGTTTTGCGGGAGAGGGGTTTGCTATGATTAGAGCAAATCGGATTCCGTTCGGTGAGGGAACGGAATCTCGATTTTGAAAGCCATGAAGCAGAACGCTCGATAACTGTCGAAAGTCAGGCGCCATAAGGGCGCTTTTTATATATGAATCCTGAAGAAATAAAAGCAGAGCCCGCAGAGAAGAGCCGCACGCACTATTGGAAGTTCGTTACGTGGTTCCTTGCTATCGTTGTTCTTTCTTTCGCGCTCCTCTGGGGCCTTGCGCGATATGAACGCTATGTGGGCCAGTCGCAGCTTGATGATATAGTCGCCGCGATGAAGCAGTACGAGAAAGAAGACTATGCGGCGGCAATGGCGGATACTTATGGCGGGAAAACACCAAAAGAGACGCTGCAGCTCTATATTGCTGCGCTCGAAAAGCGTGATTACGCACTCGCCGCGAAGTATTTTATAGGTGGAAAACAGGAGAAAGAATTGCATCGATTTGATAAAACCACCGATGCGAGAGTCGGCGAAGTAATTTTACTTCTCAAGCAAGCGCTGAATTCCTCGAAGGACTTGGATTGCGATGGCCAGAAAACAGAATGTGCCATTCATGACCCTGTTTATGTCGACACGAAATTGTATCCAAACGGGGTGTGGAAATTAACTGACCTATAGTTATTTGGTCTTATGGAGCGCAAAACTTTCATTGTTTCAACATTCGCGCTCGTAGGTCTTTTCCTGAATTTCGGTGTTGTGTTTGCCTATGATGACGCCACCACTCATCCCGGCCTCACGTCTGAAGTTGTTTCGTTCTATAACGCGACCCACCCCGGCTTTTCTTTGAGTGATGAGGAGCGAAGCTGGCTTGTCGAGGGGAGTCGGCTCGAGGATACGCCCCCGCGGTGGATTAATCACTTTTTTGACCCTGTGCATGGCGTGGCATGGAGCGGGGAGAACGAGGGGAGTGTTTCTCCTTATGCGGTAATGCTTTTTGCGCGGTTTGGATTGTCACAGAAAGCACCTCTCACCGCAGTTCGTTGGGCAAATGCTGACCTTGAGCAGGGTCAGTATTCTTATTATGGGGGAGACGAAACATGGAAGAAGGCTACGAATGCATACGCAAAAGGTGATAGAAAGGCGGCTTTTATTGCGCTTGGACACGTATTACACCTCGCAGAAGACATGTCGGTTCCCGACCATACGCGCAACGATACTCATGCGCCGCTGAAAGATGTTGTCGGCGATGAGGGGTCTCCGTATGAGGCTTATGCGGCAAGATACGACGAGGACAGCATTAAGAAGTTAAATATCACGGGAAGGCTTTTGGCGGAGAAGAAAACTGCGCTATCGGAGCCGACTATCGAGGCTCATCTTACCGCATTAGCCAATTATTCAAATCGTTATTTTTTCTCGAAGGACACAATTAGTAATTCAAAGTTTGAATATCCCAAAATAGTAAACGAAAGCGGCAGGTATGGTTTTGGATTAGACGAAACAGGAGTTAAATTCCCCCTTGTTTATATCGATGTTGCAATACAGGGCGATCAAAATACGCTTTTGTGGCGCCCTATTTTGAAAAACAAGGAAGAATCCCGCCCAATTCTAAGTGCTTATTTTTCTCGTTTGTCGCGGCAGGTGGTGTTGCATGGCGCGGGAATCATCGACCTTTTTTACAAACAATCGGAGGATGCGAAAATTGCCCAGGAATTTCCAACGCATGTCCTTGGCGCGGACCGTTCGTGGGGGAGACTGCCTGTTTTTTCACTCTACGGCGAGCTTTTCAAATTGCAGGCGGGAGCTTCGCAAATGTTCGATAATGTTGCAGCAAAGGGAAGGTATGTGTTGAATTTGTTCGCGCGCCCCACCGAATCGCCTGAGAGGATGGCGGAGAACGAAGTCGATGTTCCTCATCCGCCAGCAAAAGAACGGCCGATGGCATTGTCGATAGAACCGAAAGAAGAGACTGAAAGTGCGATCGTTGTTATTGACGAAGAAGAGTCTCCGATAATTACCGTAGCTGCCACTTCGGACGCGCCAATGGCTCCCGCGCCACATGCAAAATTAGTTGCGGTTGAGGAGGGGGCGCCCGCGTTTCCAGTACCGAACTCTGGAGGAACAAGCGTGCTGTCTCCCCCTATGCCGGTAAGAGATGCTTCGTGGGATGGGGCGCGTATAGGTATCACCGAGCTCATGTATGACCCATTGGGAGCGGATGATGCGCACGAGTGGGTAGAAATTCGTAACGATGGAACGAGTCCAGTACCGGTCGGGAAAATGAGGCTGGTGGAGGGCGGAACAAGTCATCTTATTTCCGCGAGCGGAACCGATGGCCTACTTACGCCGGGGGCGTATGCCGTTGTTGCGCAGGATGCGGCGCAATTTTCAAAAGATTGGCCACAATATAAGGGACCGCTGTTCCGTAGCGCATTTTCGCTCTCGAACGATGGCGAAGCGCTTTCTATAACGGGCGGAGAGAACATACTGAGTGCGGTATCGTATGCCTCAAGTTCCGGCGCGCGGGGCAACGGGAATTCGCTCCAGTGGGTCGGGGACGCATGGCGCGCCGCGCGCCCAATGCCGGGCGAGGCATCCCGCGAAAATATTCCCCCTGCAATCGTGCTGACGTACGCGCCCTTCGACGCGCAAATCGAGGAGCTCGTGCGGTTTAACGCCGCTTCATCCACTGACGAAGACGGAGCACTTATTTCATACGCGTGGGATTTCGGCGATGGCACGTATGCAAGTTCAACCGAGGCAATCACAGACCATGCGTACGCGGCCGCATCAACTTATTCTGCGCGGCTTGTTGCGACCGATAATGAGGGCGCAACCTCATCGAGGGAGTTTTCTGTGGCTATTACGCCAAAGGGTTCGCGGGGCGTGCGCCATGCGGTTATTAGCGAACTTCAGGTCCAGGGAACGGATGCGGGAGATGAATTTATTGAGCTCTATAACCCAACCGATTCACTCCTCGATATTTCTTCTTGGTCCATCCAATACGTGAGTGGCACTGAATCTGTTTCAACTTCGACCGTCGCCAAGAAAAACATGGGTGATGGCAGCGTAATCCCCGCACGCGGATTCTTTCTTATCGCCCGCGGCACGGACAAGAATGGCGAGGACGGATATCGCGGGGCAAGGGAGGCGGACATGATACAGAGAACATTTTCGCTGTCGGCGGCCGAGAGCGGAGGGAGGGTATTTCTTGTGGGGGGCAGGGAAAAGATAACCGACGCGCATGACCCGGCGATTATTGATGCGGTCGATTACGGCGCCCAGATTCCCGAACGGGGCGCGAGCATTGAGCGCAAGGCGTGGGTATCTGGGGCGTGCGCAAGCGCTCTTCTCGGCACGGACGGCGAATTTGCGGGACACGGCTGCGATTCCGATGCGGGCAGCGATTTTGAGGTTCGCACTGCGGCGAATCCGCAGAATGCAAAGAACTACCCCGAGCCAAGGTCCGCACCGGGTGTTCCGGCCGCAGTAAATTCCGATGGTATCGCCCGCTATCTGGCGAATGCGATTTCGCTTTCATTCGAATGGCAGCCGTCAAATGATTTTCAGGGGGCGACATCAACCGTGCTCTATGAGCTGAACGAAACGGATGGCGCATCGTCGACGTTGCGTTATTCGTCTTCGACTCCGCGTTATTCAATGAGAATCCCGCAGGTTGGCCGCACGTATTCATTCGGTCTTCGTGCCTGCGATGCAGAGGGACTTTGCTCCGCAACGAGCACCGCAGAAATTGACGCACCGAGTTATTTTTCGAATGTGTATTTCTCGCGTGATACGCGAGCAAGTTCTTCCGCATATCTCCTTGATGTTTACTACGACCAATATCCATTTGTGCCGTCTACGCATGGAGACATCGCCACTGCGCGGCTCATTGTGTTCTATCTGAATGCGGAGCCTGCGCATAAGACCGACATACTTGGTTCGAATGCTGACAATTTCAGTGACATGCCTGGTGCGCTCACGGTCGCGTATCGTACGAGCTATGGGAGCATGAGTGCTGCCAAGGGTGTGGTTTTGCCTGATGGAGACTCGTGTCCTGGCTATGGGCCGTGCAGCGGTGACCTTGCGTATTCGGAACTTGAGGATAAGCACCTTATGTTCCCGCTCGCTTCTTCGACGAATGATCTCTCGCTCTCGCCGAATGATTATGTGACTGTTGCGTTTTATGATACTTCATTAACCGGAGGATTGTTCGGGCCGACGCCATATGTTTTGGTGGCGACCGATGCGAAGCACTATTCGTTCGGCGAGGGGCCGGCGCGCACAAAGCCGGTTCTGCCCGGGGCGGTGACTGTTGCGTTCAATAAGCAAAGCTCGGCGCTCGCAATAAGCTGGCAGGCGGCGACTGACCGGGATACGCTTGATAAAAATCTCACCTACGACATCAATTTTTCTCCTCTCGGTGGTATCAACGAAACACGGTGGGCTCCTTCCGGCACTTCCTACACCCGGACCGTTGGCATCGATGACGCATACTCAATTGGCGTGCGTGCGAAAGACGATTTCGGAAATACTTCGGTTATCGGTACCGCAGAATGGCGCCCAGCCTCGTCAACCGTATTTATCGCACAAACCGAGGCGGACTCATGGAGCGACAATTTCGGATTTTGGCCGAATGTTTGGAGTAACGACGGTTCTGATACCGCCAGCTTCCAGTCGTTCACGCCAAAAGAGGATTTCCAGTTTAATGTTGTCGGTTTGAAGTTGTCCCAGACGAGGGCAGACGACCCCGCGATGGCGAGACTTTCTGTTTATCCTGACATCAACGGGAAGCCTGATTTTTCAAACTTGCTCGGTCAGACGACAACGGCCGCACTTTTCAATCCTGACAGAGAGCAGGAGCGGGTATTTTCGTTCGATACGCCCGTCCATGTGGCGAGCAGCACGCAATATTGGTTTGCCCTCGATGTCATCGCAAATGGAAATAATATTGTTTACACGCGGAACATGTGGGCGAACGCGATTAAGCTTGGCGACGCATACGCGGACGGGTATGCGGGCCAGGGGTATGGGCAGGGCGCGAATGTTCAATGCACGAACGAATGCCGCGTGGGCGGATGGAATCGGGTGGGGAGTGCAGACTGGTATATGCGAATAGGATTTCAGGAATAGCGGCGCATTGACCACGGGTGGCGAGCGCGTGATAGTTAGGGTGTCCTTTGAAATTGCACGGAAAGGAGGGCGAGCAAATGCGATCGCGTGTCGATAGGGTAGTCGATTCGGCCATTGGCATCGCAACATCAGCAGTTCTTCTTGGTGTGTTTGCGCTCCTTCTTGCGCGTGGGGCCGTTGTCGAAACCATCGGCGGCACCCTCGCGCTTGCGCGGCGCTTTCACCCGCGCATATAACAACCCCCGTTTTGCGCGGGGTTTTTTGTTTTGCGATGTTGTCCCCGTATTGTTGACAATGATGCTTGTTTTTCGCACAATAACCTGTGCTCGTTTAAAACCTGTTTCAGTTGTTCCGCGCAGTACTTAATTCGAAAAGGAGACGGCTATGAGGTTCATCTTCATGCTGCTCGCTTCTTTCGTCGTGTCGGTTCCGGCATACGCCGCCTGGCCGGCGGATACCCACCGCGGGGCGCTCGTGTCCTGCGAGCTCGAGAAGACCTCCGAGTTCATCATGAAGCTCGGGCCTCTCAAGACAGAGGCCGCGAACCAGCAGGCTCTGAAGCTCTGCGCGTGCCTCGTCGAGAAGGCGGAGCAGAAGAACCCTCGCCCTCCGCAGTCCGAGGCCGAGATGAAGCAGCGCCTCGTGGCGGTCTCGGGGGCGTGCGCCGACGGCGGGAGCACGCAGTCCGCGCAGTTTGGGCCGAGCCAAACGCTTCGCGACTTCATGACGAGCTGCAATGGGCGAGGCAAGCCCGTCCCGGGAGATTGGGTGGAGCAGAAGAACTTCTACTTCACCTGCGTCAAAGACACGACCAAAGCTGAGCAGGATCGTTGTCAGTGCCTCGTGTCGCGTGCGCAGGCTGCCGACCCAGAGAACAAGGTCATGATGCGTCCGGAGTGGGAAGTGAAGGCCGAGGAGCTCACGGCCGCGGTCGAGCGGGCGGTGAAGAAATTTGGAAAGAACTGCCCGCCGAACACTTCTGCAATCGATGAGGTTCAACTCCGGAAGTTCATCTATAGCGACCACTCCAACATCAGGCTCAAGGATGCGGCCACGATGCGCCGTTTCGGACCCGTTATGGGGCTCTATGCGTGTTCGGACGTCCAGCATCGCGAACCGTTTTACCGATGTATGAGGGTTGCCAACATGAAGCGTAGGGAGCAGTTGAAGCTTGATGTGACTGCGCCTCTTTCCGACGACGAGGCGGAGAAGATCCAGAGGGGCTGTATGAAGCAATTCCCACCCTCGAAGTAGCAGAGTACCCCCCAGTAATACTGGGGCTTTTGTTTTGCGCATCTCTTGACTTTACGAGAGAATTATGCTTTACTGTAAGCAGTTCACGGTGCCGATGGCGGCACTACAAAAAGGAGAAGGAAATGAAGCGAGTCACGACGTTGAACGACGCGAGGAAGATCCTCGGCGTCGAGAACGTGGTGGTGCTCGGCGAGGAGCCGGACTCCGCGAGTCCGCTGCCCGGCACGACGGCCACGACGCTCATGCGCGCGTGGTACGCCGACGGCGCCGTTTTCGTCGCCGAGGAGTTCAGCGAGGCGGAGGCGCGGCGCATCGAGGCTCGCCCCCCGAGCTCCTGGTAGCGGGGCATCGTTTCACAAACCCCTGGCACGTATCTTGTGCCGGGGGTTTTCTTATTTGTGGTATAGTAACAATAGTTTTTTATACTGTTCATAAAAGAATGGGGCGAACTATGAAGTTCGATCTGTTTTCGCTGCTCACTCTACAAGAGGCAACCGCGATCGTAAGGGCAATTGCGGATATCGCGTGTACCGAAGAAGAGGCGAGACGCTTGCTCGCGGGGTATGGCTTTGACGCAGACAACGCCGATATCGCGATACGGCAATGGGGGCAGATGCTCAAGATGGATATCGCCGTGTACGGGCCGAACAGAGAACTTATTTTCGTGTATTAATACGCCGCTCGAATGTGCTTCGGGCGGCGTTGTTATTGACGGCGGCGCTTATTTTTGGTGTACTGATACACGCTCGTTGAAAACAAGGCAGGACAGCCCTTACATCGGAGGTATGCATGGGAAACCGGCTTCTCGCGCTTGGCGCGAGCATCGGTATTGCGTTCGTGGTCGCGGTTATCGCGTTTGCGATTATGAGCTTTGCGAGCCGCTGCGCAGCACTCCTCGCGCTCGATGCGAGCCCGCGCCGCCCGCGCAAGAAGAGGGGCGCCACGCTCGAACGCGCTCGCGCCATCATGGGCGCGCGCTACTTCGGGCCTTCGGATACACGGTTGTGGCTACACCCGAATCACGAGGACGGCGACGTGTTCTCCGCAATGGGTGAAGTCCCGTGGAGCGAAGAGACGCTGAAGCGTTGTAGGAAGACGCACATGCTCTTCGCGGTGCCGGCGATGTCGATCGTCGACATCCGGCGCGGGGTGGCGCGTTCGCTCTTTTCGTACACGCATGGTGACGACTGCGATGGCATGTGGTACGAGCACGAGCCGTTCGCGCTCGACAAGGGCGTGGCCGGGTGGCACCTCGTGCGCTCGGCGCCCATCAGGGATTCCGAGTTCAAGAAGTGGTCTTCGCAGCTCGCACTTCTCAAAGATGACGAGGTGCCGGTTAGCGCGCGGGTGATGGTCTACGTCATCATTGCGCATTACTTGCGCACGCGGCATGCGGACGGCGCACGCCTCTTCAAGGACGACTATGTGCGCTGTGCGGACACCGATTCGCGCGGCGTGCACGTCGCGGTCGGATGTTTCGGCGAGAAGACCGGCCTCGGTGTGAGCAGGCTCATGGTTGCGTCCGGCGACCCCAATGAGAGCCGCCTCATGATTGCCTCCATCACTGCCGAACAGCTTCCGGACTTGCGGTTCGCCTAACCCATATCCCGCCCCTGCGCATCTGTGCGACGGGGGCTTTTTATTGACATCAAAGCGCATCGGTGGTGTACTGATGGCGTACGTTAACAACTACCAATGCGCTTATTCCCGAAAGGAGTGCGTTATGGAGAGAGGATTCATCGAAGTCATCGTGCTCATCTTCTTCTTCGCGTTCTTGTTCGTCATGTATTTCAGCCTCGCCGACATGCGCGACGTTGCGGGTGGCATCATCCGTCGCCTCCGCAATCGCGTTTCGCACAAGGAAGCGAGTATGGTGATGGGGCAGAATTTTTTCGGAGTAGGGGATGCGTTCCGCTACTTCCACCACGACCTCATCCCGCAGAAGGTCGCGCGGTCGTGGCGCGAAGCATTGCGGTGCATTCCCTTCAAGAAGAGTACGCTTGAGGCGTGCAAGGACACGCACGTTCTCGTGGCAGTTCTCCCGCTTTCGCTTACGGAGCTGCTGACCGAGGTCCTCTATGTGCCCCTCATCAACAAGTGCTTCAACGGTTACAACGAGGAGTGGTTCAGGAAGGAGCCGTTCGCGCACGTGCGGGGGAGGCCGGGGTGGTATCTCATCCGGAAGGAGTCCGCGTACGAGTTGCGCGGCAAGCCCTGGGACATCCAGCGCGCGCTTGCGCCACAGGAGTACGTGCCCTGCGTGCGCGTGCTCGCGTACGTCGTCATCGCCCACTTTCTGAAGGGGGGCGGGCGTTTGTTCCAGGACTGCTACGTGCGCACCGCGGACGTGGGGTCCGGGAACGGGCGGGTTTGCCTCGGTCTCTTCGAGCGCGAACGGGGGTTCAGCATCCGCTGCGGCTTCGATGATAACGGGCAGTATCTGCTCCTCGGTGTTGCACTCGCGCAGCCCCCCGAGCTTCCGTGAACGGTGTTGCCTATTGCCCCGCGTACTATTTGCGCGGGGTTTTGTTTTATATTGACGGGTGGCCAAGAAAGTGGTTTTCTGAAGGCGTACCTTAACACTACACGCAGCCCACTTCACCACCCAAGGAGGATGCATATGTTTGCACTGGTAAGGCAGGCGACCACGAACCCCGCGTATCTTCGAGCGGAGGCGCTCGTTTTTGCGGTGTTCCTCTTGTTCCCCGCCGCGTTCGTTTTTGCGTGGTATGTCGTGCCGCGCTTCATACAGCTTCGCCGCAGGGGAGAAGTTTCGTGGAACGAGGCGCGCAAAATTATGGGGCAGAATTTTTTCAGCGTCCCCGCCGCGTTCTGCTTTTTCGGAGAGAAGCTCTCCCACGATTACGTGCGCGTGTTCAAGAGGGTGCCCTTCTTAAGGGGCACGCTGAAGGACTGCAAGGACACGCACGTTCTCGTCGCGGTGCTTCCCGTTTCCTTCAAGGATATACAGGAGCTCGTCGCGGACCGCGTGGCGAGCTATCGAAGCCTCTACGTGGCGGGACCGTTCTTCGATCTCGACCGCACCGAGCGGTTGCACGAGTCCTTTCTGAAGGACCGCGGCGCAAGCGAGGAGATAGGGTGGCACCTCATTCGCCGGGAGCCGGTCGCCACCTCGCGCGGGCGAACGCTCCGCGAACAGGGGAAGTTCGTCGAGGCGGGGGAGCGGATGCTTTCCGCGCGCATCCTCGCATACGCCATCATGGGGTACTTTTTCGCCACGGACGAGTGGCTGTTCCGCGGCTACTGTGTGCGGAGCTCCTCCTTCAACCGCATGGGCGAGCGCGTGTGCGTGGGCGAGTTTGACCCGCACAGTTCCGTCCACTTCTACGGCGTTCGTGATGATGTCGCGGATTCTCGCATCGGCCTTGCGACTGAGCGGGAGCCGGACCTTCTGCTTCGCCGGCACGGGTAGTTCGCAATGCTCCCGCATGAAATTCATGCGGGAGTGTTTATTGACAAAAATCATATTAATGGTAGATTATTTTTGTTCATTAACAAAATGAAGTTCACGCTTTTTTAGGAGGTGCACATGGGATTCATTGTCGTTTGCGTCGTGGCGGCGCTTGCCGCGCTCGCGCTCGCGCAGCTCTGGCAGTACTTCAGGCCGGGGTCGGTGCAACGCGCAAAGAAGATCATGGGGCGCAACTTCTTTGGTCCCGAGCACGCGTTCGTCGAGCTCAGCATTGTGACGAAGGAAGAGTGGGCGGGGGCGCTCGCGCGCGTGCCGTTCTCGGCACGGACGTTGAGAGCCTGCAAGGACACGCACATCCTCGTGGCGTGTCTTCCGTTGTCCATCAACGCACTCCGGTCTTTTCAGCCCAAGCTCTTCGACAACAACACGAGCTGGTTCCTGAACGAGAACTTCGCCGCCGTTTTCGGTCGGCCTTCCTGGCACCTCGTGCGGCGAGCGTTCGTGCGCGGTACGGTGGGGCTTTCGGAGGCGGAGCAGCGCACATACCTTCCGGAGCGCGAGCAGGTGCCGCTCGCGCGGACGGTCGCGTATCTCGTGATCGCGCACTACCTCAAGGTGGGCGAGCGGCTCTTCGAACAGGTGTTCGTCCGCTGCGGAGACGCGCTTGGCCAGGACACCCTCGCGGTCGGCATGTTCGGTTACGGCCGCGGACTCTCGGTCCGCAGGTACTGGGCGGGTTATTTCTCCGGCGACCTCGGACTCGCGTCCGAGCGTGTTCCCGACCTCGAAGTAGGGTAGTTATTCACCCCCTTGCACACCAATCGTGCGAGGGGGGTTTTGTTGACTGAATAAATTATTTATGCTGTACTAAAAACGTTCTTTTACAGCAGGTTTCTCGAAGCGTTCGGAGGTTCATATGGCGCAGTATCAGGAGGTCTTCAAGCTGCTCGCGGTTTTTTCGGTTCTTGTGGTGGCCAGCCTCTTCATTCTGTTCGCGGTGCTGAAGCCGGTCATCTTCGGACCGTCGGACAGTCTCATTTCGCTTCTTCGCGCGAAGAGGATCATGGGGCCGAACATGCTCGATGTCATCGATGCGTACGAGTGGTTTGGCATCGAGCTCACCTTCGCGGAGCGCGCGCGGCTCCAGGATGTGCCCTTCTCGGCGCGTGTGCTGAAGCGCTGTAAGGATACGCACGTGCTTGCACTCGTCCCCGCAATCTCGGTGAACGAGATGCGCAAGGGGCAGCCAAGCGCGTTCTTCCCGGCGTTCCACCTCGCGGACGAGCCGTTCGCGAACGAGCGCGGGTCTGCCCGCTGGTGTCTGGTGCGCAAGGCGTCTGTGCCCTCGTCTACCGAGAAGGTGGTGAGTGAGCAGCTCAATGTGCTGGACGCGGGCGAGGTTTCCGCGTCGGCACGTATCGCCATCTACATCGCAATCACCCACTTCCTCGCTACCGGCGAGCGCATTTTCGCCGAGCCGCTCTACGCGCGCTGCGCGGACAGCACCGCGGGGGGCGAGCGCGTCCTTGTCGGCTATTTCGACGCGTTCGGTCTTCGCGTCATGAGCGACTGGGGGAACCGCCGCGCATGGAACGTCGGGATGACGTCGATGCGGAAGTGCAACGCGCCCGCCTGAACGGCCGTGCATCATACCCCGTGGTAACCCACGGGGTTTTTATTTTTAAGAATTGCTTCTCATCGTTCGCTCTGATATAACGGGAGAGTACTTTGACAACTAACAAAAGGAGCATGCATGAGTGAGAGAGGCATCAGTACCAGGCGCTCGGCTGTCGTCTGGCGCGGACCCTCCGTTTTTACGGGGAATCCTGTGCAGGTCGTCATGACCGGCATCGACCTCAAGTCGGTGAACGAGAAGACGGGACCGATGGTCCAGATATCGGTGCTCCCGCAGGGCAGGAACCCTTCGCTTGATTTCGGTACTCCGCGCGAACACGATGTGTGCGGCGATTGCGCGCTTACGGGTCGTGGCGCGAAGCGGGTCTGCTACGCGGCGTATCTTGCGTGGCTGCACGGGCAGCACATGGAACGGTATCGTGCGCTTTCGCTCATCGAGGCGCGTATCGCGCTTGCGGGAAAGCCGGTGCGGGTGGGTTCGTACGGAGACCCCGCGGCGGTGCCGTTCGATGTGTGGAACGAGCTTCTCGTGCGCGTTGATAATTGGACCGGGTATACGCACGCGTGGCGCACCTGCGATGAGCGTTTCAGGCATCTTCTCATGGCGAGCGTTGAGACGACCGAGGGGTATCTCGAGGCGCGTAGGAGGGGATGGCGCACATTTCGGATGAAGCTTCCGAGTTTCGCGGTGCATCCTGGCGAGGTACGCTGCCCTTACGAAACGTGTGGCGTGCAGTGCGTGAAGTGCCGGCTTTGCTGCGGCACGGAGCGTCCCGCAAAAAGTATCGTCGTGAATGCGCACGGTGTGGGCGCCGGCGGTTCTCTCCGCTTCGTGCAGAAGGAGCTTTTCCCATGAACGATAAGTGGAAGACAAAAGAGGGGAAGCGATGGAGTAAAGCAGATCGAGACCGCGCAACCAGGCTTTTTCGGGCGCATGTCGATACGCCGGCGAACTTCAGGCGCGGCCGTTCTTGCCGCATCAAGCGGCAGCCTTGCTACTTCTGCGTGCGAGAACTTCTTGGAAGAGAGGGGCCCCATGCGCCAATCGACCGACTCCCGCTCGGCGATGCGCATCACGTGGACTACGGCTGTCCGTTCGTGGTCGTATGGACGTGCAACTCGCACCATCGGAGAGTCGACCACGGCGCGCTTCGTGTACCGCGGAAGGCGATTATGGATTACACCTCGCTCATTTCGGGGCCGTACGGTATTTCAAAGCCCAGGCTCCTTCGCGAGAATCGGAACGAGGAGAAGGGGGAGGCACCCCCCTCTGAAGAACCACCATTTTAGACGCCCCCGTGCGCTTCGAAACGTGTACGGGGGTTTTTATTGACATTTTTTGAATATTCGGTTATTCTTTGCCCAGTTCTTACAAGGGTTACTCGGGAGTAGCTCAACGGCAGAGCGCGCCACCCCTGTGTGAGTTTCCGCAGCTGGCGAGGCTGGGGGTTCAATTCCCCCCTCCCGAATTCCTGTACGGCAATAGCTCAATAGGTAGAGCCCTTTGCGCCAGGTTCTTGAACACGCTTCTATAATGCGACGAGTGCGGCTCCCGCTCTCCCGCCCAACGTGTTCGTCCTGAAGTTAAGCGAAGGAGATGGGGGTTCGAACCCTCCTTGCCACTTTCCCCCGACCGCAATCCTGCGTACGGGGGTTTTTATTTTGCGGCATCAAGGATTAAAATGACTCTCATGAAAGATATTGCGGTCGTGCTTCACAATGTGCGGAGCGTGCATAATGTCGGCTCGATATTCCGCACCGCAGATGGTGCGGGTATAAAAAAGATATTACTCTGCGGCATTACCCCAGTCCCGGTCGACAGATTCGGGCGCGTGCGCCCTGAGTTCGCGAAGGTCGCCCTCGGCGCGGAGCATTTCGTTCCGTGGGAATATAAACGAACGACCGCGCTCGCGCTTCGCGCATTAAAGAAAGAGGGGTATTTTGTTGTGGCGGTAGAGCAGGCGCCGCGTGCGCGCCCGTACGCCGCGTTGCGCAAGAAAAAGGGGAAGTTCGTACTTGTCATGGGGAACGAGGTCGAAGGACTGCCGAAGCGCATCCTCGCCCGTGCCGATGAGATAGTGGAAATACCCATGCGTGGAGGGAAAGAATCGCTCAATGTGTCCGTGGCGTTCGGCGTGGTCGCCTATGGTATTCAGTACTGATATACTCAAGATGCATATGAGAGAGCGTACGTTGCGTGCCGTATATGCGGGTCTTATCATCGCGGGTCTTGCGACGACATTCGTTGCGCTTGAGGGTCAGAAAAAGCTGCCCCGTACGAATGTGACCATTCGCGGTCATATTATTTCTGCTGATGTGGCGAGCGCCGAAGCGGACATGGAGCGCGGTTTGGCCGGGCGCGTAAAACTTGGGGTGAATCGCGGGATGCTTTTTGTATTTGATAACGCCGGCATTCACGGCATTTGGATGAAAGGGATGAAATTCCCTATCGATATCATCTGGATAGCTGATGGCGGGGTAGTAAGCATAAAAGAGTGGGCGCTCCCGCAACCCAATGTTGACGACACCGACCTCAAAACATTTTTCCCGAGCACTTTTGATGATTACGTGCTTGAATTGCCCGCAGGACGGGTAAAGGCGTATGGCATCGAAGTAGGCGATACTGTTACCATCGCAACGAGCACATTATGACCACTCCTGACACTGTTCGCGAGCAAAAAATGATTTTCGGGCTTGAGCGTAATGTATTTTTGCTCGGACTCGTGAGCATGTTCAACGACCTGTCTTCCGAGATGGTGCAGGCTATTATGCCCGTGTTCTTAACGAGCGTACTCGGTGCCCCTATTGTAGTGGTCGGCGTGATAGAGGGGGTTGCGGATGCCATCGCAAGCACGCTGAAGATATTTTTCGGCTGGATTTCGGACGTCATGAACCGCAGAAAATCCTTCGCGGTATTCGGCTACCTTCTCTCCACGAGCACGCGCCCCTTTTTAATATTCGCTCGCGGCTATGGAGATGTATTCGTTCTTCGTGCGATAGACCGGGTAGGTAAGGGGATGCGCGACGCGCCCCGCGACGCGCTCATTTCAGAATCGACCACGCCGCAGACCGTAAGCTTTTCTTTCGGTTATCATCGGGCGATGGATGCGATAGGCGGAACGCTGGGGCCGCTTGCTGCGTTCATATTGTTTCCGCTCGTGTATTACTCCTATCACACTATTTTTCTTGTCGCATTCGTAGTAGGCATTTGCGGCGTCCTCACGTTTCTTTTCGTCCGCGAGGTGAAACGGCCCGACGGCGCCACCGCGCCGCGATTCGATATTAAACTGCTGCGCGACAACAGGCGGTTCGTTGTGTTCCTCATCTCCGTGTTCGTATTCGGTCTTGGCGCGTTGCCGCTCTCCCTTCTCGTGCTTCGCTCTCCTGAGGTGGGGCTTGGCGTTGCAAGCGTACCGCTCTTCTATCTCGTGGCGAATTTTGCGCGCGTGACCGCGTCCATTCCCTTCGGTAAATTC
The DNA here is from genome assembly GCA_021814545.1 of bacterium. Taxonomy (GTDB): domain Bacteria; phylum Patescibacteriota; class Minisyncoccia; order UBA6257; family GWB1-50-10; genus CAIKKG01. The sequence goes on along the minus strand of JAKAID010000002.1, from coordinate 16,288 downwards.
GCCGATACGTTCGGGAAACGGAAGATCGTGAGCATTGGATTCATGTGTGCGCTCGTTGCATACCTTTGGCTCATCGTTGCGCAGAGTTTCTGGGGGCTTTTCGCGAGCTTTGTGCTCATCGGCGTCTTCAACGCGGCGACCGACGGTATTCAGCGCGCGATGGTAGCGCGCCTTGTCGACCCGCAGATACGAGCGACCGGGCAGGGCTTTTTGAATGCTGCCGTGGGCATTTCCGCACTCCTTGCGGGTACGATAGGCGGCGTGCTGTGGACGTATATCAGCGCACAAGCGGCGCTCGTCTACGCGGCCTCCATGTCATTTGCCGGGCTTGTTATGTTCCTCGTGCTCATGAACGTGCGATTCAGGGAATAGGGTTCGCCTTGGCGCACATTATTTCTTATAATAAGCATATGGTAAATATCGCGATTAATGGGTTCGGGAGGATAGGGAGGCTCTTTTTAAAGAATGCGTTGAAGGACCCGCAGTTCAATGTCGTGGCAATCAACGATCTCGGCGACGTGGGGAACCTCGCGTATCTTTTGAAATACGATACGGCGTATGGGCGCTATCCGGGCGAGGTCACCTTCCATGATTCGATGCTCGTGGTGGACGGGAAGGAAATCATTTTTCTGCAGGAGAAGGACCCCGCGAAGCTGCCCTGGAAGAAGCTGGATATCGACATCGTCGTTGAATCTTCCGGCGTGTTCGAGGCATATGAAAAGGCAAGGGTACACCTTGATGCGGGTGCGAAGCGCGTCGTTATTACCGCTCCTGCGAAAGACGCGGATGGCGTGCTCGGGAAAACGGTGCTTCTCGGCGTGAACGAGGCGGAGGCGAAGACGGTTGCAATAACCTCGAACGCCTCGTGCACCACGAACGCGACTTCGCCGGTCATTCAGGTGATGGCGGAGAATCCAGGGATTGAGAAGGCTATTTTAAATACGGTCCACGCGTACACCGCGCGGCAATCGGTTGTGGACGGCCCCACGAAGGGCAAAGATTACCGACTGGGCAGGGCGGCAGCGCAAAATATTTCTCCATCAACAACGGGCGCCGCGATCGCGGTCACTCGCGCATTCAAATCACTTGAAGGAAAATTTGACGGCATCGCGATACGCGTGCCCGTGGTGACGGGCTCGCTCGCGGATATCACCTTTATCGCGAAGCGCAACACGACCGTTGAGGAGGTGAACGAGATTTTTAGGAACGCGGCGAAGGACCCGAAGTGGAAGAATATTTTGAAGGTTACTGACGAGCAGATCGTTTCGACCGATGTGATAGGCGAGCCGTACGGTGCCATCGTGGACCTCGGATTCACCAAGGTGGTGGGGGGGAATCTGGTGAAGGTGCTTTCTTGGTATGACAACGAGGCAGGCTATGTGGCAACGCTTGTAGAGCACACCAAGCGCGTTGCGGCACTCCTTTAAGGAGCATTTCATGCGTGCTGTATCCGTACTGCTTTTTGCGGCGCTCGTCCTCTTGATGGGTACCGTGTTCATGCGCGCATATGAGCTGCGCGGTGCGTATCAAGCATCGCTTTTTGCCGCGACGCAGGCGCGCGGTGTGGCAGCACGGGTTGAGGCGACGCTTGCAGCGGATGCTGTGCAGGAGGCGCGCGCATCGAGCACCATTCTTTTTGCGGGCGACGTGATGCTCTCGCGGGGTGTTGCGGGCGAGGTTGTGCGCCGCGGCGGTGATTACGCGTTTCCTTTTAGGCTTATTGCGAGCACGACCGCGCCCGCATCGTTCTTTCTCGGGAATCTCGAGGGCCCTCTTTCGGAGGGCGGAAAAGATATGGGCAACCCGTACTCATTTCGGGCCGCCCCCCGCTTCGTCGAGGGGCTTTTATTCGCGGGATTCGATGCAGTTACACTCGCCAATAATCATATTTTCGATTGGGGGCGCGAGGCGCTGCGCGATACGGTGGGCATTTTGCATAACGCGGATATTCATACGGTTGGCGCGGGGAGAAATGAAGAAGAGGCGAACGCGCCGCTCATCGTGGACCTCCCGGGGGCCCGCGTTGCGTTCGTTGGATATACGAACCTTAACCCCAAAAGCTATGAGGCACAGGGTGATAGGGCGGGTACGAGCAATTCCGATGCCGAAGTGCTTCTTGCCGCCGTGCGGCGTTTGCACAGGGAGGCGGACGTGGTCGTGGTAACGGTCCACTGGGGGCAGGAATACCGTACGCGCGCTACCGATGCGCAGCGTGCGTTCGGCGAACAACTCATAGACGCGGGCGCGGACCTCGTCGTGGGGCACCATCCTCACGTTGTTGAGGAGCTCCAGCAGTACCACGGCGGGTGGATAGCGTACAGTCTCGGCAATTTCGTGTTTGATCAGACTTTTTCGGAAGAAACGAACCGTGGTGCGATGCTTCACGTTAATGTGTGGCGGCACGCAATAGATTCGGTCCGCCTGGCGCCCATCAGAATAAATGAAAATTTTCAGCCGTATTCTGTTCCGTTATAATAAAAGAGCATGGTCATCTACATTGGTGCGGACCACAGAGGGTTTGAGATAAAAAAAGCGCTTCTTGAGAAGCTGAAGTATGAGGGCTATCCGGTCGTTGACGCGGGCGACGATGTTTTGAACGAGGATGACGATTACGTGGATTATGCGGTACGCGTGGCGGAGCGGGTGAGCGTGGATTATGAACGCAACCGCGGCATTTTGATATGCGGTTCCGGCGTGGGAATGTGCGTGGCGGCGAACAAGTTTTTGAACGTGCGCGCGGCACTTGTTTCGAGCTCTGACCAGGCGTATGACAGCAGGACCGACGATGACACGAATGTGCTTTGTCTTGGCTCGAACTATATGGATGCGGCTCAGGCAACGAAAATAGCGCTTACCTGGCTCCAGACGCCGTTCTCGGACGAGGTGCGCCACCGGCGGAGACTTGAGAAGATCGCCCAGGTCGAAATGAAATATGTGAAACCCGTGCACGGGGAAGAAAATGAAGGATAGGCTACTCGTGATACCCGCCATCAATTGCGCGGAAGAAGCCTGCGTGCGCCGCACGCTTGAGATGGTGCGTGCGCTCCGCGCGGCATGGGCTCATGTCGATATTACTGATGGTATTTTTTCGACGAATCCGACCTGGAACGATACTGCGGCATACCGCAACGCCGGGCTCAAACTCGAGGTCCATTTCATGGTCGCGCGTCCGGAACACATACTCGATGCGTGGCTTGCCGCGGGTGCTGCACGCGTCATTGTGCATGTTGAATCGCTCATGGGGAGAAGCCAAGATATTTTTTTTGAACTTATGCGCGCATGCAACGCGCGTGGTGTTGAGTTCATGCTTTCGGAAAATCCCGATACGGCCGTAGAAGAGTTGTATCCTTACCTTGAAACCGTGAGCGCGTTCCAGCTCCTTGCGGTCACCCCCGGACTCTCCGGACAGTCGTTCGACGAGCGGGTTATCGCAAAAATAAAAACATTGCGGAGCAAGGCGCCCTACGCCGCGATAGAAATAGACGGGGGCGTGAATCCTATGGTTGCCGCGCGCGTGCGCGCTGCGGGCGCCGATATTGTTTCAGCGGCATCATATATTTGGGAGAGCGAGGACCGCGCCGCGGCGTTCCGTACGCTCGAACGCGCGTAGCGAATGATATAATTAAAGAAAGGAATGGAACCGCTGCACGAAAAAAAATTACAACATCTCGAGGAGATGGCGAATCGCATTCGCGAACGCCTTATAAACGTGCTTCTTGAGGCAGGGTCCGGACACTCTGCGGGGCCCCTGGGCATGGCAGATATTTTCACTGCCATGTATTTCCATATTTTGAACCACAACCCGAAGAAGCCCGATTGGCCTCTCCGTGACCGTCTTGTGCTCTCGAACGGGCATATCTGCCCCGTTCTTTACACGACGATGGCGTACGCGGGCTATTTTCCGCTTGAGGAGCTTTACACGCTTCGCAAGCTTCATTCGCGGCTTCAGGGACACCCTCACCGCGGGAGCCTTCCTGGCATCGAGACGACCTCTGGTCCTTTAGGCTCGGGGCTTTCGCAAGCCATCGGCATGGCGCTTGCGGCGCGCCTTGATGGGAAAAAGCACCGCGTGTATTGTTTGATGTCTGATGGCGAGCAGCAGGAGGGGAACACCTGGGAAGCGGCGATGTTCGCAGGAAAAAACCGTCTTTCGAATCTCACCGCTATTATGGATAGGAACAATATCCAGATAGATGGTTTCACCGAGCAGGTGATGCCACTTGATTCGATACGAGCGAAGTACGAGGCATTCCGCTGGCATGTGATAGAGGTGGACGGCCACAGTATCGAGCGGTTCATCGATGCAGTGTATGAGGCGATGGCGATACATGAAAAGCCGACGCTTATCATCGCGCATACGATTCCCGGGAGGGGGGTGAGCTTTATGGAAAACGATTTTGCTTGGCACGGGAAACCGCCGAACAAGGCGCAGGCAAAAGAGGCGCTTGCGGAGCTTCGCACGTTAGGGAGGAAAATAAAGTCAGAACACGAATAGCGCATGTTGAAGGACACTGCAAAATTAAATAAAAAAATATTCGAAGCCGACTCCGCGCAGGCGCCCATTCGGAACGGGTATGGCGAGGCGCTCATGGAGCTTGGGAAGACCGCGCCGGAGGTGGTGGTGCTCTGCGCGGACCTTAAGGAGTCAACGCGCGTTGAGGGGTTCGCGAACACCTTTCCGGAGCGTTATTTTGAGGTTGGTGTCGCTGAACAGAACATGGCGACCATCGCTGCGGGTTTGGGTGTTTCGGGGAAGGTCCCCTTCATTTCTTCATACGCCACGTTCTCTCCCGGGAGGAACTGGGAGCAGATACGCACCACCATTTCGTACAATGATGCGAACGTGAAAATCGCGGGGCACCATGCGGGTATTTCGGTGGGGCCGGACGGCGCAACGCATCAGGCGGTCGAGGATATCGCGACCATGCGGGTGATGGCGAATATGACGGTTATCGTTCCCTGTGATGCGGAAGAGGCGCGTAAGGCAACGCTTGCCGCGGCAAAACTATGGGGGCCGGTCTATATCCGGTTCGCGCGTGAAGCGACGCCGCTTATCACGACCCGCGACACGAAATTTACGCCAGGGAAGGCGGAAGTATTTTGGGAGTCGAAGCGCCCGGAGGTCGCTCTTATCGCGTGCGGCACGCTCGTGCATACCGCGCTGCTTGCGGCACGCGCGCTCGACAAAGAGGGCGTGGGAACCATCGTGCTCAATAATCACACTGTGAAACCCATGGACGAGAAGAAGATACTTGAAGTCGCGAAGAAAACGGGTGCCGTTGTGACCGTGGAAGAGCATCAAGTTGCTGGAGGGATGGGGAGCGCGGTAGCGGAGTTTCTCGCAAAGCATCTCCCTACGCCCCAGGAGTTTGTCGGTTTGCAGGGCGTGTTTGGCGAATCGGGAAAGCCCGCCGAGCTTATCGAGGCGTACGGCATGGGGGTGAAGGATATTGTTGCCGCGGCGCATAAGGCAATAAAACGGAAGAAATAGCAATTCATGATGGGCATGAAATGGGGTATAATTACAAAAACCCCATGTTCGATGTAATCACGATAGGTTCAGCGACGAGAGACGTCTTTTTGAAGAGCAAGCTTTTCAAGGTACTTCGCGATCCGAAACACCTTGAACATATCGGCTTTCCCACGGGAGAGGCACAGTGTTTTGCTCTGGGCTCAAAAATAACTGTGGATTCATTCGTACGTTCTACCGGCGGGGATGCCGCGAATGCGGCAGTAACGTTCGCGCGGCAGGGACTTTCGACCGGTATGGTCGCGAAGATGGGCGATGACGAGGCGGGCCGGGAAATCGTAAAAGAGCTCGATGCGGAGGGTATCGCGGTACTCAATGCGGTGCATGCGGGCGAGACGGACTACGCGACTATTCTCCTTGCGCCCGATGGCGAACGCACCATCCTTGTGCATCGCGGAACTCCGCTTCAGAAAAAAAGCGTGCTGCTTTCGAAGCTCCGTGCGGGGTGGGCGTATATTGCACCTGCGAACATCGATGTGGCGCTCATGCGCGATATTTTTGCGACGCTTAAAAAGAACGGCGTCCGTATCGCCCTTAACCCTTCTGGGCATTATATCGCGCACGCGATGAAAGATCTTAAGGCGCTCATTGCGCAGTCTGATATCGTTATCGCGAACCGTGAAGAGGCAGCAGCGCTTACCGATGTTCCTTATAACGACGAGAAACGGCTTTTCAAGAAATTCGATGCGCTCGTCGACGGAATTGCTATTATGACCGACGGCCCGCGGGGCGCCCTTGCGTCCGATGGGAAGACGGTCTATCGCTGCGGCACGTTCAAGGAAAAAGAAGTGGCGGCGCGCACGGGCGCGGGAGATGCCTTTGGCTCCGGGTTCGTTGCGGGGTTTATTCGCTCGAACGATATCTGTTATGCATTGCGCCTCGCTGCCGCAAACTCGACCGCGGTCATTGAACATGTGGGTGCCGAGGAGGGAATTCTCACCAAAAAGGATTTTGATAACAAGCGCTGGAAGTATCTGAATCTCGACGTAGAACCGCTCTATTAACGTCTCTTTTATGGATTCGATAGAAAAAGTCGCCCATATTCTGCGCACCGACAAGGATTATATCTATTCAGTCGAAAAACGGCTTTCGCAATTCACGGGAAAGAAGGGCGTATTCGACCGCATTATTTATGAAAATGAGGTGCGCATCAAAGACCGCCTTCAAAAACTCGGTCTTTCCGAAGATGCGCACGCAAAAGAGGTGTACGACGCGCTCATCGGCAAAGTGGAAAGCCATGATGTGTGGCTTTGCGAACGGACGGGAAGCAATAAGTGCAGCGTGCCCCAGGATTTTTTGAACGCTATCGCTATCGCAAAAAAGGTGTTAAAGATACCGAAGGGGTACTTCATCAAGATGGAGAAGGCGGCAGAGCTTTTGAAGAAAACACCGCCTACGAAAATCATCGCGTATCTTGGTTACCGCACGGTCGAGGAGATGCTCGCGAAAGAGGATATCGTGGAGATACTTGCGGCGCTTCGTTTCGTTGAGGGAAACGAGTGGCTCAATAAGTCGTTTTTCCCGCAGTATAACAGCCTTACTCCTGCGGATTTTGAGGACCGCGCGGTCGAGGTGCGCGTGCTTTCCGAAAAATGGGCGAAATTCGCGAAGATATTCGTGATGAAGAAGTGGCACAATGTGAGCCACTTGAAGGAATTCGGCATCCTCTTTGTCATCCCGACTTCGCTTGGTATTTCGGGCGAGCTTCTCCGTATGTTGAGTCTCATTTTCCACTATTCGCACGAGATACCGTTCTATTCCGAGATTATCAAAACGCTTGCCGAGCATCCCAAAACGTTCGTCGAGCATCTTCTTTCGCTCCTGCGCGGCGATACGCTCGACAAGCGCCTTCCGGAGAATGATTCGGTACAATGGCTCGTTATCCAGCGGTATCTCGCAAAAGACGATGAGAACGATTGGCGTCTCTTCGTGCCGCACATCAACCCTGAGGCGCTCCATTGGCATAAGGCCGAGGATGACCTTGAAGCATCCGCAAGCTCGTTCGGCGAGCTCGGGCGCGGGCTCAATTTTTGGCGTGACCTCGATTGGGTAGGTGATTTTTTCCATGATGAGATGGGGAATGATATTCTGGTAAGCTTTGATCTTGTCGACACCGTGATGGGGCTCGTGAAGCGCCACGAGCAGGTGAAATTCCTCTATCACCACCAGGAGGCGCTTTGGAACCGCATCTTTATTGAATATTTCGGGGAGGCGCAGCTTGAAGAATATTGCAAAAAATTCCTTATTACTGGTTATTTTGAACTATGAAGACACTACGAGAGACGCTCGCTGAAGCGGCGAAGAAAAAAATAGCGGTTGCGCACTTCAATATCGGCAATCTCGAACAGCTGAAGGCCATCGCGCATGCAGGTATGAAGCTCGACGTGCCGGTCATTATCGGCGTGTCCGAAGGCGAGCGCGGATATCTTGGCGTGCATCATGTTGCCGACCTTATAAAAAGCTATAACGCGGAGCACGCGAAGGAGAATGGGTTCCGATTCTATTTGAATGCGGACCATACCCATTCGCTCGATAAGGTGAAGGAGGCCGCGGAGGCGGGATTTGATGCGGTCCTTTTCGACGGCGGGAAACTTCCGCTCGAGGAGAACATCGCACAGACCAAGGAAGCGATGCGCATTGTGAAGGGCGCGAACTCGAATATTCTGGTGGAGGGCGAGCTTGGGTATATCGGGAGCGCGTCAGAAGTGCGCAAAGAATTGCCTGCGGGTGCGGCGATACGGCCCGAAGACCTTACGAAACCGGAAGAGGCGCGGCGGTTCGTTGCAGAAACGGGCGTTGATATGTTGGCGCCCGCGGTCGGGAATATCCACGGCATGTTCGCGAATGCGCCCGACCCCGCACTCGACATCGCGCGCATCAGGGCGATACATGAGGCAATCCAAATTCCGATGGTGCTCCACGGCGGGTCGGGGAATACGGATGCGGATTTTCTCGCCGCTATTGATGCGGGCGTTTCCATTATCCACATCTCGACCGAACTTCGCATTGCGTGGCGCAAAGAATTAGAAGAGTCCCTCAAGGAACATCCGAACGAGGTTGCGCCCTATAAGGTTATGCCGGAAGTTATCGCGGAGATAGAACGTATCGCGCTCGCCCGTCTGAGGCTGTTTAATCGGCTATAGCGTTTTCTTGCCAGAACGGCGTTTTTCGTATTTAATCATTTTCAATGGAGACGCAGAGTATCAACAAGATAATTTTGGAAATTCGCGCGGGGGCCGGCGGCGATGAAGCCTCGCTTTTTGCATACGACCTTGCACAGATGTACCAGCGCTATGCCATGCTGCGCGGCTGGGGTTTTGCTGTGCTCGATGCAAGCGAATCGGGAGCGCGCGGCTATAAAACCCTTGTCGTAGAAATGAAGGGGCAGGGCATTTATGATTCGATGAAACAGGAGTCGGGCGTGCACCGCGTGCAGCGTGTGCCGGCGACCGAGCGCTCGGGCAGGGTGCACACCTCAACCGCGTCGGTTGCGGTGCTTCCTATCGTGGAGGCGAAGGCGGTGCAGCTTAAAGAAGGCGACCTCGAGGTAACTTTTTCCCGTGCGGGCGGCCCCGGCGGGCAGAACGTGAACAAGGTAGAGAGCGCGGTGCGCATCGTCCACAAGCCCACCGGCATTATGGTGTCGTGCCGCGAGGAACGCACCCAGCACGCGAATCGCGAAAAAGCGATGGAAATCTTGCGCGCAAAGCTGTTCGAGATACAGCGGGAGCAGGCGGTCGGTTCAGTAGGTGATATACGCAAGGCGCAGATCGGCACCGCGGACCGTTCGGAAAAAATCCGCACCTACAATTTTCCCGATGACCGTATTACCGATCACCGCATCGGAAAGAAGTGGAGCAATATCGAGCGCATCCTTGGTGGGAATATGGACCCTATCATGAAGGCGTTCAATCTCCCTACAAGCGGGAAGTAATAAAAAGCCGCATCCAATGGATGCGGCTTTTTATTTTAACCTCCTTTGAGGACCGCGATATCTTTCTCGAATGCGTCCGCTTTTGAGACCACGGGTTCTCCATACCAAAAGCGATAGGTGTACCAGTTACCGCCTGCATAATACTTTGCTGCGGCACAACGCTCGCGAAGTTTTTGCGAATCCGAGGGAATTTGCCTCCCATAGTCGATACACGACTGCGAGTTCATAAGGTCGCTGATGTAGATGCCAGTGGCTACGAATGCATCCGAATTGTTCCAGGGATTTGCGGGGTCATTTTTCGTAACGGCGGAGATGCGCGCAGAATACAGCTTCCATGTTGACGGGATGAACTGCGCCGGACCCATTGCGCCGCCATACGCGCCGTGCGCATTCGCGCACGAGACCTTCGCTTCGAGAGAGTTCGGGTTTATCCCGAGTTTTCCGAGAAGCTCAAGGAAGTAGGGGATGTCGCGTGTCGGGTGCATCGCGGTCGTATAGCTACAGCGCCCCACGTTCTTTCCGAGAAGCGATTCGCGGCTCAAAATGGCGAGGATGAGTGATGCGCGGACTCCTGATGCGCCTTCCGCGAGCCGTGCGTAGTCATACGCTTTTTCGAACGTGAGCTCGCCGCCGCCGATGAGTTCGAAGATACGGCTTCTGATTTGTGCGGCGGTTTCCTGCGTTTTCTTCAGAAGCTTTTGATATTCGCTTTCCTTACCCTTGGTGTCTTTTAGTAATTTATTCTTTTCCGCCTGCGTTGCCTCCTGGCTCTTTTTTTGTGCAAGCTGCAACGCTCTCAAATTTTCCTGGCTTTCTTTCTTGTCAGTGAGTTCGGTTTTTGTCGCGATAAGCGTCTGGCGGAGGTCGGTAATCTCGGCGAGCTTCCCGCGAATACCGTCCTGGAGGAGGAGGACGTTATTCACCGTGCCAAAAAAGTCGGAAATGGTCTGGTGTGCAAAAAGGATGACAAGCATGTTCTCGCGGTCCGTTTCGTCGAGCGCTTGGAGCGCGCTCGCAAGCGCTTCTTTGTTCGTTTCTATTTTATTTTCCGTACGGTTGATATTAAGTTGCGTATCGTTTATCTCCTGATTTAGCTTCGTGAGTGTGAGGTTGATGCCTTTTACTCTCAAATTTAATTTTTCTATCTGGGCGTTCAGGAGCTTTATTTCGCCCGAAAGCGTTTTGCCCTGCTTTTGGTATTGTGCGATGGTTTTCTGATGGTCATCAATCTCACGCTCCAAGTCAGCAAGCTGACGCTCCAGGTCCGCGCGCTGTTCTTGTTTTGTGGGGCCCGTTGCCGTAGTCGAGGAAGCATCCGGAGTGGGGGGTGTCTGTGCGAAGAGTGGACGGGTGGGCGTCGCCACGCCAAGCAAAAGTATCGCGAAGAACGCGGGAAGCATGCGCCGCACAAAAAAACGACCACAATGGACCATCGTTTGCATGTACTGGTAATTATAAATGAATACCGCCCCGGCTGAAAGCGGGGCGGTGGGTGAGTGCGCTGTTATTTCGCTGCTTCGGCTGCGGGTGCGGCCTCTGCGGCAGGCGCTGCTTCGGCTGCGGGTGCAGGCGCCGGTGCCACCTCTTCTTTCGCTTTTTCACCGACGGTTGCAACGACCGATTCCGGAGAAACGAATATTTTTACGTCTTTCAACGCCGCAATGTCCTTTACGTGGATGCTCTTGCCAAGGTCCTCGAGCACCGAGAGGTCCACCTCGAACGCGTGCGGCATCGTGCCGGGGAGCGTCTCTATCTCTATCTCGCCGATAACTTTAATGATAGGGAGACCTTTCTTTGTTGCGGGTGCCTCGCCCGTAAATACTACCGGGATTTTCACGCGGATTTTTTCGTCCATGCGGATAGCATGGAAGTCCGCGGCGAGAAATGCGCCTGAAATTGCATCACGCTGCACATCGGTGATAAGTACAGGAACCTTCTTGCCGCCTTCGACGGCAATGGTCACGAGTTCATGTTCACCCGCGGTCTTGAAGACTTTCGCGAGCTCCCTCTCGGAAACAGAAAGATGCTCGTTCTTTACGCCGTGGCCGAACAGTTCGGCGGGTACCAAGCCCTGCGCGCGCAACGTTTTTACTTTGCGGCCCACTATTTCTCGCCTTGATGCTTTAAGTTCCATACGAGGTTATTTTTGCTTTGCAATTACCTTCTTTTCCGTCTTCGGTTTCTTCACGCGGGGCTTTTTCTCCGTCTTTGCGGCAATCTTTTCCTTCCTTGCCCTGAAGCGCTCAACGCGCCCGGCGGTGTCGACAAGCATCTGCTTGCCCGTGTAGAAGGGGTGACACTTCGAGCAAATTTCAACCTCGATCGACTTTGCGGTCGAACCGATGGTGAATTCGTTCCCGCATGCGCAGCGCACGGGGGTTTTCGGATTGTACTCGGGGTGGATGTCTTTTTTCATAACCCGACCATGATACAAGTTAGCTTCAAAAAAATCAACCCCGTAAACGTCTGGCATAGAGTAATCGTGGCAACGTTCCTCAGCGCATTGACATTATGCTAAAAATGTACTATTTTACTGTAAGTTCCTGTTACAAAAATATAACCCTACTTACTCCCGAGAAAGGAGAGCGCAATGAAGCGCATGTTCCGCAGCTTCGCCGCGGTACTCGCAGTGGTGGCCGTTTCCATGCAGATGGGGTGCGGCGACGGCGGCGCCGTGCGTCCGTGTCCCGGATGCAGCGTGTCTCCGGCAGTCGTTTCGGTTTTTCCGGCCGATGGGGCGTTGAACGCCCCCATCACGACCGCGGTTACCGTGAACTTTTCCTGTTCCGTCGACCCCGTGTCGGTTACCGACACGACCGTGCGGCTCATGGCAGGCGAGACGCTCGTGCCGACCATCGCAACAGTGGAGGGTGCGCGCGTGACGCTCACGCCGAAGAGCTCGCTTGCGAACACAACCCTCTACACCGGGTACGTGTCCGTGAGCGTGAAGAGTGTGGCAGGTGCCCCGCTCGTGCGGCCGTACTCGTGGAGCTTCACGACCGAGAGCATTTCTCCGCCTCCGCCACCCCCACCACTGTTCACGCTCGACGCGACTCGTCAGATCGTGAACGTTGCAACGGATGAGGGCGGGAATGTCTTCGTGTACGGCTACTTCGGTTCCCCCGTGCCCGACATCTTCGTCGCGAAGTTCGGGGCGGACGGCACGTTCGGATGGCTGAAAGAAGTCGTCACGCCCGACATCGACTGGCCGCAGGGCGGCATCGTCGCTCAGGGCGGGCGAGTCTTCGTTCAGCGCTATCGGCAGGCGACGGGAGGCTCCGGCCTTACCCACGTCATCGTCGACGCGTTCGCTTCGGCCGATGGCGCTCCGCTCTGGAGCACCGAGGTCGACGCGGGGTCCATGCCGGGCGGCATTACGCTCGACGCGGCAGGGAACGTGTACGCCACGAACTCGCACGACACGGTGAAGCTCGACTCAACGGGCGCTATCGTGGGAAGGACGACGTTCGGCGGAAGCGCGAACTTGTTCGCGCTCGGAGGGCTTTTCGTTGCTGGCGTGCAATACGTCGATGCAACGAATCTCATCGACCGCTATCTCACGCGGTCGGATGCGAGCCTCGTGCCCACGTGGACCGAGTGGCGGCGTGATACGTTCGAACAGGACGCCATCGTGCTCGCGTACTCGGTAAACGACGCACTCGTCTTCGTCGCCGAAGACTCGTACGTCGCCACGCCAACCTCCGTCACGTTCCAGCCGTACGTGAGCGCTTACAAGCTCTCGGGTGGCGGCACCACGGACACGCTTGCGTGGACGAAGTCGCTCTCGGGCGGCCGACTCACCGCAGCAGCGTTCGCGGGTAGTGCGCTCTACGTCACACAGGACGGCGTTGCGCCGAACCTCGTGAAGCTCGACGTGAGCGGGAACGTCACCTGGACCGTGCCCGTGTCGAAGGGAAGCCTCGGTCTTGCGGTTTACAACACCTCCGTGTTCATCGCGACCGGAGGGAACGGGCTCAGCGTCTACGACGCGGGCACGGGCGCGAAGATACAGTAGGAGAGCCCCCACCGGCCATCGGTGGGGTTTTTTTATTGATGGTGATAGGGAGGTATTGCCAAAATTAAGGTTTTGTTGTAGAATGTGCGACGTATGAAACACTATGCGATTTCACTCATTGCATCAGTCGCAGTCGTAGTTATTATGCTGACTTCGGCGTTTTCAGCGCATGCGGCCATTGTACCGCCCGCGGCGAACTTTTCTGCGACTGCTCCGAGCGCGACCGCCGCAACTCTTTCCTGGAATACGCCCGCCTATGCAGATGCGGCATCGTTCGATGTCCGTTTTTCTCCTTCGGCAATAACAGAGGCTGATTTTGGGAGTGCTACACAGATAACGACTGGCGTTCCGTTGCCCATCGCTTCAGCACCGCAGTCGATGAATGTATCTGGCCTTACGGCAAGCACCACGTACTACTTCGCATTGCGCATTATTGGAAATTCAGGAGCGCAGTCATTCGCGGTGTTCTCTTCGGTTACGACTCCGTCTGCGCCGAGCACGGGTGGCGGCGGTGGTAGCGGCGGAGGCGGCAGCACGGTCGTGGTAATACCGCCCGTGTCCAATTTTTCGGCGACCACTTCACAGACGTATGCAGACCTTTCTTGGGATACTCCTGCGTATGCAAGCGCATCATCACTTGAGTTGAGGTATTCGACCTCGCCCATGAACGATACGAATTTTGCTGCAGGAACGCTTGTGACGGTCGGAATGCCGTTGCCCATCGCGAACACGCGGCAGGGCGTGACTGTTTCGGGGCTCACTCCTTCGACGACTTATTATTTTGGCATTCGCCTTTTGAACGGTATTTATAACGGTACGAACGCTTCACTCATCACGTACACATCCGCAGCAACTACGGCGGCGCCGAGCACGGGTGGCGGCGGTGGTAGCGGCGGAGGCGGCAGCGGAAGCGGCGGCGGTTCTGGTTCCGGCGGCGGCTCGACCGGCGGCGGAAGCACGGGTGGCGGCAGCGCCGATGGACGTATTGGCGTATTTTGGACGGGCGGTTCGGCGGGGGGCGCCGTGGTGCCCGAGAAGCCGCACTTCACCATCAACGATGGCGCGTCGAAGACTGACAATGCGCTTGTGACGCTCAATATTTTTGCGAAGGATTACGCGGCAATGCAGATATCGAATGTGAGCGACCTTGCGGGCGCACCGTGGGAATCAGTTGCGTCGACTACGCGCTGGGGCCTTACGGCCGGCAATGGCGCGAAAATTGTGTACGCGAAATTCAGGACTGCGGGCGGCATCGAGAGCGACATCACGACAAGTTCGATAATCTTGGATGTGCCGCTTCCGGCGCCGAAGGTAATCGAGAACATCATCCGTGAGATACGATATGTTTCGAGCGGTGATGCGCACATGGAAATCACGCCGAGCTCGCTTGCGGTTTCTGCCGATAAGAGGGTCGTGGTCGTGTTGACCGCCGTGCCGAACGCGCTCACGTACCGCGCGCATGTTGAGCTCGCGTATCCATCCGATTGGTTGAAGCTCGAGAAGGTGGAATACGGCATGGGCTGGGTCCCCGAATACGGCGAAGGGTTGAACGGCGAGGATAATGAACGCGGCAGGATAGTGAAGACCGCGACCTATCCTTCGGGTTTCACCACGCCGAAGCATTTCGCGACCATCACATTCATCGCGACCGGCGTGGGCGAGGGGTCCATAAATGTTATCGAGAAGAACTCGCTCGTGAGCGCTGCGGTACTCCAGGGAAACCCGCAGCGTGAAGGGAAGTATCTCTTCGCGAGCATGCTCTCCGTGAGCGGCCTTGATTCGGTGCCCGGATTGCTCGAGCTTGGCTCGGTGCTCGTGCTCATCTACCTTGGCTACCTCATCTTCCGCGACCATAAGCGCCACGGGCGAGTATGGTTCCATACCGGATTCCCGAAAAAGAAATAAGATGAATAAAACCCCGCATGCGCGGGGTTTTTGTTACGGGCATTTGGTATAATAATTCCAATCGGTATGTTCGAATAATTGCAACCGAGTCTTTTATGGCACGCCCCGTGCGCTCTAAAAAAGTTACGCGCAAAGTGCGCATCGCGCCTGTAAAAAATAAAGCGGCAAAAGCATTGTCGAAGAGAAAGAGCGCGCCAAAAAGGCGAACGCGTGCAACGAAAAAGGCGGTACCACAGCTTGCGCTGAATCGCTACGAGGGCAACCCCATCATTACTCCGCACGAAGCGCATGCGTGGGAATCGAAAGCGACCTTCAACCCTTCGGCGGTTGAGGATGAGGGGAAGGTGCATCTTGTATATCGCGCGATAGGCGACGATGACACCTCGGTCATCGGCTACTCTTCGTCGCGCGACGGGTTCGGCATTGATGAGCGCGTGCACCACCCGGTGTACGCGAAACCAACGTCGACGCACAAGGAACGGTGGCAGGTCTATATGCCCGCCGCGCTCTATTGTTCGGGTGGCGGATGGAACGGCGGCTGCGAGGACCCGCGCCTTACGAAACTTGGCGGGAGGGTGTACATGACCTACACCGCATTCGATAGCTGGAACTCGGTGCGTATCGCGCTCACCTCTATCGCGCTTCAGGACCTTCGCGATAAAAAGTGGCGATGGAAGAAGCCGGTCTTTATTTCCCCTCCCCGCGAGATACACAAAAACTGGGTCATTTTTCCTGAAAAAATAAGGGGCAAGTATGCCATTCTCCACACTATTTCTCCGACGATAGGCATCGAGTATGTGGAGAGCCTTGATGATTTTGACGGTGAGACGTTCGTTACGAGCGCCTATAAAAACAAAGAGCCCTACCGCAATTCGTGGGACAACTGGGTGCGCGGCGCGGGGCC